>FIZJ01000071.1 GCA_900019385.1 uncultured Clostridia bacterium | reverse complement strand
ATCCGGTGGGGCCGGATGCGACCGTTCAAAATCACCTTCAAGGTGGGGTCACCCGTATGTATCACTACACCGTGGATCAACTTCGATGGACTCCTGGCACACCTGATGCTCCTGGATTCTCTGGGCCCTGACTTTTACATCACACCGAAGAAGCTCAATCTTACGCCGTATTTGCCTAAGAATCGCAGGATGTTACCGCTCAAGCGCACCGGTCAACTCTATCATGCCAGTGCCAGTGTGTTTACCCCGTCGAGCTTGAGGGTGACGCAGATCTACAAGCGGTTTGAAGAACGTTGGGCCCATAACCTCGATAAGAAGAAGATATACCAGGGTACGGGCACATTTAGGTCGTTCATGATGAAGCAACCTTACGTGCCATGCAAAGAGGTTACGTACTATGTCCATGGTGATATGGAAATCATCCGTGAGCTCATCGAGAAGTACCTGGTCGGCCTGGGTAATGATGTACGCATTGGCTTTGGGATAATTCGGGATGCGGTATTTGAAGAGACTCCGGCAGACTGGTCTCTCGTGGCCAACGGTGTAGCCATGCGGCCCATACCGGTAGAGTTTTGCAAGGAGTATGAAGACGCGGCATATATCGCCTGGAAAGCACCGTACTGGGCCCCGCAGAACGTTGCACTGTGTGTGCCGCCCGGGGCGCAATGCGTTCTCAAGGATGATGTGGTATGAACATGTGGCGGAAGGTATTGGTGGCTTGGTCCGAAACGGACGAGCATAAGCTGCAGGTGGCCAGGGCCCGCGACACTGTTCGCAGGGCCCTCGAAAAATGCAAGCAGCCATATGTAGCATTTAGCGGTGGCAAAGACTCTACATGTGTGCTTCACCTGGTGCTGGAGCAAGCCCCTGAGACCATGGTACTGCATTGGGATTATGGCCCATATTACATCCCGCGCTGGCTGGCCCAGGAGTTTGTCCAACATGCCAGGCAGTTGGGGGCCAAGAACCTACGCATAGAGACCAGTCCCGAATACCGGCGACTGAAGCGGGAGGCAATCAATGTCTTGGGACGTGAGTATCTAGGTAAGCTGGTGCCGAGACTTCGGGATGAAGAAGGATATGATCTTGTGTTCCTCGG
>FIZJ01000070.1:1219-1344 GCA_900019385.1 uncultured Clostridia bacterium | reverse complement strand
GTTTCACTGTTACAGTGAAAATCGATCCGGCCCTGGAGGGTGTGGAGATACGTGAAGGTTCACGGACCGGTCCGCTCCGGAGAACGACCAATGCAGAGGGACTGGTGGAAATCAAGGGCGTGAAG
>FIZJ01000070.1:818-1180 GCA_900019385.1 uncultured Clostridia bacterium | reverse complement strand
GGAAATCAAGGGCGTGAAGGTACGGTGCTTGTTCCGGTGAAAGAGGGCTACGCCTTCGATCCCGTGAAAGCCAAAGTGACCAAAGCCGAAACCATTGACTTTAAGGCCATCCAGGGTGAACGGAAGATCAAGGCGGTTCAGGAACTAGATGGAATCTCGGTTTTCGTTGATCAATACACCTCTGAGGAACTCTTAGCCCTTTTGCCTGCCACGGTAACGGTCACCCTGGATGACGGAGGCGAAGCTCAGCTAACGGTGGAATGGCAGCAGGGAGAATACGACCGCAGTAAGAGTGGGAAGTACACCCTCAAGGGTGAATTGCAGCTGGAACCGGGCCTGATCAACCCGGACGGGTTGGAGGC
>FIZJ01000070.1:0-807 GCA_900019385.1 uncultured Clostridia bacterium | reverse complement strand
GTGAATTGCAGCTGGAACCGGGCCTGATCAACCCGGACGGGTTGGAGGCAGAGATCGAGGTGCTAGTCCGCAATGCGGAAGAGGTAGCTGAGGAGCTCCTGGACACCCTGGAGAAGGAGATGCCAGGACCCGACCACTACAGCGAGATCGAAGGGTACGATCTTATGTTCGTCCTGGCCGAAATGGCCATAGATATGGTGGAGGATCCTGTGAAACAGTACCAGTTCCAGCAGCGTTTGACCAATCGGAAAGACAAATACGATCAGACCCTGCAGGATTATGTTGATGCTGTGGCTTCGGCTGCTCAGCGAGACGAGCTGCTCAAGGCTCTGCAGGCTTTCTGGGATACCGACAAAGATCTCATCGAGGTGTATGAGTGGCTTGTTGAGAGCAAAGAAGTCAGCGATGTCCACAAGATCCAGAGCAACGTCATCGAAAAGGCCTGGGAGATCCACAGGGACTGGGCCGTTACCAAGGAAATCATTGACGCTGCCCTGGAGGGAGAGCCGGAAGACTTCGGGTCAGTGTTGGCCAAGCACCGCGCCTATTTCCAGCATGTGAATCTGGATGGTGTAGCGTCTGAGGCGACGGTTGTCCTGTACTGGTGGCTCATCAGCCAAGTAGCTAGCCCAGGCGGCTACCTGACCATCGCCGATCTGCAGGCTGTCATAGACGCTGTGAACATGTTAGCGTTCTACCAGTTTGCCCAGGAAGCCTTCAGTTTCGATACTGATCGGGAAACCTGGGAGATGGCCAGCGAACAGCTGGAATACTTGTTGGACGAGAATGAAAAGCAGGTTGGCAGGG
>FIZJ01000069.1 GCA_900019385.1 uncultured Clostridia bacterium | reverse complement strand
AGTTCGAACATTATGTCGGTCACCAGTTGTTCAAAGTCGATCCCGTCCTGCATGGCCGGGGTTGTTTCGGTGGGTTCCCGGCTCAGGGCTTTGAGAAAGTCCTGGAAGCTGTCCCTATCGGTTGTCATATCTTCATAGGGGTTGTCCCTAATCGCCCACAGCCAGGAGGAAAGAAGTGAATGTGTCAACAGTAAGCGCATGTTATCCCTCCTGCGGTGCGGTGTACTGCTTGGTTTCCCTGTCAAACACTAGGTTTAGACTGTTGACCTTGACATTGAAGGCGTGCCTTAGTTCTTGACGGGAGGTTAGAACATGCTCGATTTGGCGCATTTCTTCAAGGGCTTTATTGGCCGTTTCTGCGTCCTTGATCTTCTTGATAATGGCTTGCCCCTTTTTCATAACCGTTTCATAGGCGGCCTTTTGGGCTTCGGCCATGCGAACTTCTTCCTCCGTCTGGTGGTTGTACTGCTCGAATAGTCTGGTCAGAAAATCATTAGGCTTGTCCGGGCCAAGTTCGGGGATTTTAAGCGTTCCCTTAATCCCCCTAGTACCTTTAGCAAAGTAGCGCTCGCAGTTGGAAAAACCGATTACCCGGTCATTACCATGTATCTCCATAAAACCGCCCAGGTCCATTGGCTCCCAAACGTTGTTCTTGGTCTGACCTTCTACCTTAATGCGGAGCCGTGTATTGTCGCCGTCTTTTTCCTCGACCGCATGGAACACCATGACTATGTGTTTTTTGAGTTCGTAGAAGCAGTAGTCCATCAACCTCATGAACTCTTTGCCCACGAACCCGTAGCCCTTAAGTGACAAGGTGCCGTCTCTTTGGCCGTACTTCGGATCTTTTTTCATGGCCCACAGGGACATCAGGGTCAACAGTTGCCCGCCGGTGTCAAATACCAAGGTTTCGAAGTCTCTGAGATTCTCGGGCACCAGGTCAGCCAACAGCTCGTCGTAGCTTTGTGGCTGGATAAACGGTACTCGATACCGGGCCTCCACCCTGTCCAGACCGAAGTCACAGTCTATGTGCAAGGGCCTGGGGGCAGATAACGCCAGGGTCGTCTTGCCTATGCCGGGGTATCCGGCGATTAACATCCGAATCCGCTTCTTCTGACCGAGGATTTCCTCGGGTTGCCTAATTGCCATCGTTGTCCCTCCGTGATAAAATGTTGTGTGTCTGGCATCCTGCGCAAAGACAATTCAAGATCATTAGTCGCTCGCCATCGCCTCCTCGATTGTCATGGTCATGGGGTCAATGTAATCCTTGAGGCAGTCCGTGTCAGGGTGCAATATCGCGTCGTCGTCTAGCACCCACACAAGGCTATGCTCGTATATCTCGCCCCCGCAGCCGTCACACTCGCAGACCACGGGCGCGTCTTGCGGATCTGGCAGGCCCTGAGAAAAGCGATCAGTCGAGATTTTTAGCATCCTGGACCGCCTCCTTTTCCCTTTGAGCGAAATACGTATCGGTGAGCCTGTAGAAGAATAGTGACAGCGAGGTCAGCGC
>FIZJ01000068.1:2374-2499 GCA_900019385.1 uncultured Clostridia bacterium | reverse complement strand
GCCCTCGCAGGCCGCTTGTCCAGCCTTTTCTTGCGGGAGCCAATGCCTAATATACCACCAATCAGAGTCCGGATCAAGGACATCAATCCTCTTTAGGCGGCAATTAGGTTTAGCTAGCTTCTGTT
>FIZJ01000068.1:0-2325 GCA_900019385.1 uncultured Clostridia bacterium | reverse complement strand
AGAGTCCGGATCAAGGACATCAATCCTCTTTAGGCGGCAATTAGGTTTAGCTAGCTTCTGTTTTCTCCTTGTTTGTCCGTTTTCCTACAAAAATCGCCGTTGGCAAAGAAAAAAGCCTGCTCAGGACAACAATTCCCGAACAGGCTTCTGATGCCGATCTAATCTGTTGAACGAGGACGCATGTGGGGAAAGAGCAGTACATCGCGGATGCTGGGCGAATCGGTAAACAGCATGACCATGCGGTCGATACCCAGCCCCAGCCCACCCGCGGGTGGCATACCGTACTCCAGAGCCCGGATGTAGTCCTCGTCCATCATGTGGGCCTCAGTATCGCCGGCCTCGCGCTGGGCCATCTGCTGCCTAAAGCGCTGCTCCTGATCAATGGGATCGTTCAGCTCAGTGAAACCGTTGGCCATCTCCCAAGTGACAATGAAGGGCTCGAAGCGATCCGTCAAGTTGGGGTTGTCCTTTTTCCGTTTAGCCAAAGGACTCACGTCCACTGGATGCTCAGTGATGAAGGTGGGTTGGATCAGCTTCGGCTCCACAAAGGTGTCGAAAAACTCATCCACAACACTGCCATAGGAGGCATTGGGCTCAACCTCCAGCCCCTTCTCCTTCGCCGCCTGTCTAGCCTGCTCGGCAGTCATTCCCGTGAGGTCCACACCGGAATACTGCTTAATGGCTTCCAGCATGGGTACCCTGGGCCAGGGCGGAGTCAGGTCGATCTCCTGTCCCTGGAACACGATTTTCGTGGAACCAGCTACTTCCTGGGCGATGTACGCGAAAATCTCCTCCGTGAGCTGCATCATGAAATCGGCATCGGCATAGGCCGCGTACAGCTCGCAGGAGGTGTATTCTGGGTTATGTTTAGTGGAAATCCCTTCGTTCCTGAAGTTCTTCCCCAGCTCGAAGACCCGTTCAAAGCCGCCCACCAATAGGCGCTTCAGATAGAGCTCCGGAGCAATCCTCAGGTACAAATCCATATCAAGGGCATTGTGATGGGTTATGAAGGGCCGGGCATTGGCACCGCCGGCGATGACGTTGAGCATGGGGGTCTCCACTTCAATGAAGCCCCGCTCGATCAGGAAATTCCTGATGCACTGGATGATCTTACTGCGGGTCTCGAACACCTGGCGAACGCCGGGGTTGACGATCAGGTCCACATAGCGCTGGCGGTAGCGCAGATCCACGTCTTTAAGACCGTACCATTTGGACGGCAGCGGCCGCAGGGATTTAGACAAGAACTTCATGGTGTGGACTTCCACACTGATCTCACCCCTACGGGTGCGGAAGATCTTGCCCGTAATGCCCAAAATGTCGCCAATGTCCACTTTCTGGAGAAGACCGTACATCTCTTCGCCTAAAACATCGATGCGGAAATAGAGCTGGATGCGGCCAGTCTGATCCATGAGATCAGCGAACGTGGCCTTCCCATGGGTGCGCAGGGACATGATCCTTCCAGCAATCGCGGTGTCTTCGCCCTCAAGTTCAGCGAAGCGTTCCACAATCTCTTGAGCTGTGTGGGTGCGTTCGAACCTCTCGCCAAAGGGGTCGATACCCTGATCCATCAGGTCCCGCAGCTTATCCCGGCGTACTGCCATCAGTTCATTGAGCTCAGCTCGGTCTTCTATATGATCTATCTGATCCATGTGCTCCTGGTTCACTCGATTACCTCCCGTTTACTTGGCCACCTTCACAATCTCATATTGCAGAACTCCATCCAGGACCTCTACCTCCACGATGGTCCCGCAAGTCTTGCCTAAAATAGCTTGGCCCACAGGTGACTCGTTGCTGATCTTGAGTGCCGCCGGATCCGCCTCCGCCGAACCTACCAGCTGATACTCCACAATATCCTGGGTCTGCAGGTCTTTGAGCGTAATCTTCTTGCCAATGGACACCACGGTTTCATCATCATCGTCATCTGTGTTGATGATCTTGGCGTTGCGCAGCAGCTTCTCCAGGGTTATGATCCTGCCTTCCACAAAGGCTTGTTCCCGTTTCGCATCGTCGTACTCCGCGTTCTCCGAGATGTCACCGAACTCCAAAGACGCACTGATTCGCTGGGCTACCTCCCGCCGTTTCACAGTTTTCAGCTCTTCTAACTCCGCTTCCAGTTTTTTCAGGCCCTCTGGTGTCAGCAATACCTCTTTGTTGACCATACGCTCAATCTCCTTTATCGTTACATTCCACAGCAGGATATGGTGAGTTTATGAATTCCTTCGCAATGCTCCATCTATTATAAGTAGAAAGAATAGGGATGTCAAGAATCAGACAATCCCTATTCTGTAAGCTTCTAGAGCATATTTCCACTGCCTACGCGCCTAA
>FIZJ01000067.1 GCA_900019385.1 uncultured Clostridia bacterium | reverse complement strand
GCGCTCAAGATGGAGAACCGGAAGATTAAGTTCCCGGTGGAAGAAATGGCGCAGCAGGGCCTGATTACGATAGTCTACGGCGACATCATCACACCGGAACATGTTGCCAACTGGTTTATCGAGCAGGCCCGGAAGTACCATATCATCGATATCGTGGCGGACAGATACCGGGCCGAAGTGGTGCGCGACGCGTTTAACAAGGCGGGTTTACCGCTCTCTATTGTCCCGGCGGGTCCTCCCACTCATGCGAAGATAGCGCCATTGGTTACGACAATGTTTGCCGAAGAATCTATAGTCTTCGGAGATAACCCAACCATGCGCTGGTATGTCAACAACACCTGCGTGGTGCTTGACCCCAAAGGGAATACTACTTACCATAAGATCGAGCCCAGAACCCGCAAGACAGACGGGTTCTTTGCTTTGGTGCATGCTTTGTCCAAAGACAGCGAGCTTCAAGACCCGGGAGATTTCAACGTCTTGTCGTTTGGCGTTTACACGTACTAGAAGGGAGGGATTGAGGTATGAGCTTTTGGAAGTGGTTTTTTGATCAATTCGAGAAGGACGGCAAGCTGGGCCTAAATGCTGTAGTGGCCAAGCTCGCCACGGAGGTTTACTACAAAGAGTTGGCCGTCCAAGCATGTGCTAACCTGATCGCCAAGACTCTGGCCCGGGCTGAGTTTAGAACTTTCCTGAAGGGCGAAGAGGTCCGGGAAGACATGTACTATCTGCTCAATGTCGAGCCCAATCCCAACCAGAACGCCAGCGACTTCTGGCGGGACGCGGTGTACAGGGCTGTCACAGGGAACGAGGCCCTAATCATTATGGCTGACAATTACCTGTATCTGGCCGATTCCTGGAATGTTGTTCCGGGCACATTCGTTGAAAACCTCTATACCGAGATACAGCTGGGAGAGTTGAGGGAGCCCTTGAGACGGCGGGAAAGTGAAGTGCTGCACCTGCGGATACACAATGAAAGGGCACAGCAAGTTATTGAGGGCCTTTATAATTCTTACAGCAAGCTCATCGCTGCGGCTCAGAAGCGCTA
>FIZJ01000066.1 GCA_900019385.1 uncultured Clostridia bacterium | reverse complement strand
TCATGCGATCACTCCATACGTCCGCAGGTCGCTCTTCCCGTCACGGAGACCGACGATATACTGACAGAGTGTCGAGTATCCCCTCTGCACGGCGATCTGACTATCAATCGGTGTGCGATAATACCGATCCCGGACGAGCCACTCATCCACCTCGGTAATTAACGAGAAGTGTCCTCGGATCGCGCCATATGTGATCCAGAATACCCGATCGGATATCTCTCGATCGACGAGGAGGTAAACATCCTGATCCCGGTTCGACGCCTTATCGACCTTCCGGGCGAGAAATGACCACGAGTGCCACCGTCTCGGAGGCGAGGGATATTCTTCGAAAACATCGTTGGGTTTGCGTTCAACGTCGATCTTGCATATCTCCTTTCCAAACGTCAGTGACCGCCGATCGTAGGTGTGGACGATCACGTCTTGCGGCGAGAACTTCGCCCGGTCTCGCCCGACCGGACGCTCAGCCCGGATGCCATCGTGGATAAAGAGGGCGTTGAGCTTCGCGGCGACGACGAACTCCGGATCATGAGAGTATCCTGCGTTAAGGGCTCGCCAATCTTTACGTGACACCTGCAACCCGCCCCCTGACAATCTGCACGTTCACCGCGTCGATATCGAACCCGATCGCCTTCCGCCCCATCTCCCGGGCCATATCGAGGACCGTGCCGGATCCCATGAATGGATCGAGGACGGTATCTCCCGGATCGGTGAACGGCTCGAATATCTGCCGCAATTCTTCCTTGCCCTGCTGCCACTCGTGCGCCGACTTCTCGCGCCCGGTGCCGAGAATGACATCGCAGAAATACCGCTTCGGGGCCATCCGGGGCGGCTTGTGGAATATCAGGATCGGCTTAAACCCACACATCACACTCCGAGAATGAACTGCCTTTGTCGTTCCGGCGTGTTTCAGGGCGGCAATCCAGTAGAAGTCAAGGTGTCTGCACATCTGATCGAGGATGCGATCGAGATGAATGTGGCCCACGTAGGTTATCAGAAATCCGCCGGGTTTCAGGACGTATTCCGCCGCCCGCGCGAATCCCTCATAGTTCTCCAACCAGTCCTTAACGTATGGCGGATCCGTGATGATGCAATCGACCGATCCCTCACCGAGTATATGATAGTCCTTGAGGAAGTCGCCATGGTACACCTGCACGGACGGCGGAAGTTTGACGACTGCCGCCCCCTTCTCAGCGAGTTCTTCCCGG
>FIZJ01000065.1:189-1577 GCA_900019385.1 uncultured Clostridia bacterium | reverse complement strand
CTGTTTTTCCAGTTCCGCCTGGGCACGAATTTCCTGCACCAGCCGCAGTTGGAGTTTCTGGCTTTCCGCGGCATCTTCACCCTTTGCGGCCACCATCTCGTCATATCCACGTTTGATAGCGGCCACCAGTTCCCGCTGCACATTCATTTGCTGGCTCAAATGATCCAGTTTCAAGCGCAACTGCTCGGCTTTGTTGCTCTTCTCCTCTGCCGCCATTGCGGCAATCTCGTATTCGGTCCGCAGGATCTGCAGACGGTTGCTCAGTATGTCGGCAGTTTTCTCCCACTCGGCGCGGGTATCCTCAGCAGCTTTGGTTACTTTATCGCCAGCGTTACTAGCCTTGCCGCCCAATGACTTTATTTCGTTGCCCAGTTCCTGTACCGGCGTCGCGGTTTCCTTTACAGTATCTTCCGTTTTCTTAATTTCTGCCTCTAATTCCTTTGCGGCATCAGCCGCTTTTTTCATCCTGAAATCAAAATCCCGGACGGACATAATAACCTTTTCGGCCAGAATTTCTTTATTGAGGTTCTCTATAGTCTTGCTTATCGTATCTCCCACTTTCGGTATCCAGGAAAGCAGTCCCTCAAAGGCTTTCAGCATTTCACGTATCTGTTCCAGCACAAAGGTCTTGAGCGAACCCCAGGCCTGCAGACCACGGTATTTGACCTCTTCCCAGTTTCTATAGAGATAAACACCAGCCGTTATGAGGGCGGCAATGGCCGCTATTACTAAACCTATCGGCCCTGTCAGGGCACCTATAACTGAACCCAACACAGGGAATGCTTGGGTGAGAGCTGCTACAATACTGGCCCCGCCAGCCATCGCCGTGGACATAGCCCCCAGGCCGGTCACTAATGTTCCGATCGCTGTAACTACCGGCCCTAAAATCAATAATAGCGGGCCGATAGCTGCTGCCAGCCCGGCTATAATAACAATAGTTTTTTGGGTCTCCGGGCTCAATTCGGAAAACTTCTTAACGATCTCCCCCAGGCGGTTCAGTAGCGGAGTTATCACCGGAAGTAAAGCTTCGCCGATATCTGTAGAGAGATTTTTGATCTCCGTTGTTAACGCCCTCATGCTCCCAGACGCGCCCTCGGCTTCCCTGGCGGCCTGCCCTTGAGCGGCTCCTGTCTGTTCCATAATAAGGGCAAGGGTAGCGGCCTGTTTAGTGGCGAGATCCATCTGCCCCGTGCCATCGTACAAGCCCATTTCAAGCGCTTTAGTTTTGATCATGGCATCGTTGACCGCCATGCCGTAATTGTCCAGCATGGTATTGTTACCCTTGAGGGCACCAGTCAAGGCCCTCACTGCGTCTTGAGTTGTCCCACCGTACATGGCCGTTAAGTCGCCGGCCAACTCAATCAGAACCTGTGCCTGTCTTGCTGCCT
>FIZJ01000065.1:0-126 GCA_900019385.1 uncultured Clostridia bacterium | reverse complement strand
CAGCATAGTCCCCATCATGTTGGCATATTCTAAGGCTTCTGCTTCAGCTATACCATAGTAACTGTCCAGGTTATCAGCCCAGGACTTAACGCTATCTGCAGCGCCTTTAAATATCTGGTCGGTTGC
>FIZJ01000064.1 GCA_900019385.1 uncultured Clostridia bacterium | reverse complement strand
ACCCAATACCCAAACATGATATCTTGCTTCCGAAAATCCCGCTCTTCTTTTGATTTGTCGGCATAAAGTAGTTCGCATGCCGCGTTCACAAATGCTTCATCGATTTCTCCAAACTGAGCATAATGGTAAAGCATATTCACAACCTCAGTAAAAATCCATTTCTCGTCTTCGTTCTTTTCTTTACCTTGCCACCCCTCCAAGTGTTCTTCATAAAGAAGAGTGAATGTTTCCAAATCGTTTTCCGCTAGTGCGACGAGAAAATCCGCTACAATAATCTGATTATCCATAGTCATAGTTTTACCTCCTTAAAATGGTTCCATCGGTGGTGGAGCGGCCGTACCTGCGCAGGATCCTGTGCAGGTACCACTACAAGTGCCGGAGCAGCTGCTTCCGCATCCACCTTTACAACCGCCTTGACAACTTTCCTGACAGGTGCCAAGACAGGTGCCAAGACAGCCGCCGTAGCACGTCTCCCAGCAATAGTTGGAACATTTGCCTGTGCAGTCATCGGCACACGTAGCGACACATGTGCCGCTACAAGTACCCTTACAGCCACCGCCGCAGCTTTCGCCGCACATATGGATGCAGGTTCCTGTACAACCAGTATCACAGTCATTGGCACAATGGGCAGAGCATGTACCCTTACAACCACCTTGACAGCTGCCAGAACAGGTGCCAGAACAGGTGCCAAGACAGCCGCCGTAGCACGTATCCCAGCAATAGTTGGAACAGGTGCCTGCGCAGTCATCGGCGCACGTGGCGACACATGTGCCGCTACAAGTACCCTTACAGCCACCCGAGCAATTATCGGCGCACGTACGGCTACATGTTCCTTTACAACCATTCGTACAGTCATCGGCACACGTGGCGACACATGTGCCTTGACAAGAACCCTTACAGCCGCCCGAGCAATTATCGGCGCACGTACGGCTGCATGTTCCTGTACACGTTGTCGAACAACTACCCTTACACCCACCCGAGCAGTCATCGGCACACGTGGCGACACATGTGCCTTGACAAGAACCCTTACAGCCGCCCGAGCAATTATCGGCGCACGTACGGCTGCATGTTCCTGTACAACCATTCGTACAGTCATCGGCGCACGTAGCGACACATGTGCCTTGACAACCGTCACTACAACTTCCTTTGCAGGTATTGCTGCATCCACCCTTGCAAGTGCCTTGGCACGTTGTCGAACAACTACCCTTACACCCACCCGAGCAGTCATCGGCACACGTGGCGACACATGTGCCTTGACAAGAACCCTTACAGCCACCCGAGCAATTATCGGCGCACGTGGTGACACATGTGCCTTTACAACCATTCGTACAGTCATCGGCACACGTGGCATAGCACGTATTTCCGCATCCCCCACATGCACCGGTGCACGTGCCGGTGCAGCCTGTGCAAGCATCAGCACATCCTGTGTAGCATCCTCCGGCGCATCCTTGAGCGCAGTCGTTGGAAGAACTTGTGCGAAG
>FIZJ01000063.1 GCA_900019385.1 uncultured Clostridia bacterium | reverse complement strand
ATCGGTATTTGGAGGCTCAATTCCGCACCTAGGTCAATCCAGTCCTGGGGTGCGCCCAGAGGGTACGCTCGAAGAAATCTATCATGGTAGTGCTGGCGATACACCTCAATCGGTGGTTTCATCAACGGCCTTAAAGTAGGTTTGCCTGTCACAACGTCACCATCAAGCCCAAAGAGGGGCTGGGAGGGCACCTCGATTTCTAAAGGTACCCGCTTAAAAAACATGGTGAGGGGCATGATTTTCTCTGCCCCGAGTGCGTTCGTTAGTCTTATCACCTGCCACCCCTCCCTCTTACACCAAAATTGATCCGGCGTGCCATTTCGCGCTCGATCGCGTCTAGCATGTCTCTGCTTAGTTCGGTCGCGCTTGTGCCCGAGCTGTTGATCACGATTGCTCCTGATTCAAACACGATGTCGCCACCGATGGCTCCCGCCCCGGCAAAGTCCAGTGTATTGAAGTTCGGCAACCTTTCATACAGGATTTGCCGGATATCCTGGATAGGGGCAACTATCTGTCCTAGGTGAGCTAACGGCGATAGCAGGTCCGTGAGCAAATCTCGCGTCGGACCTGTGATCTCCGATACCTGACGGCCACCACCGCGACCCGTACCACTGCCACCACCGTCGTCTTCTCCCAGGAGCTTGATCTTCTTGTCGGCCAGACCGCCAAACGGTCTCCAGCCGAAAATGCTGATCTTCGAGAGTGCATCTATGATGCCGTTCCAGAGTTTCAGCAAAAAGTTTATTATTGGTGCAAGCACCGCATCAAACAGAGCGATGACCGGTTGCAGTACTGCACCCAGCAACTCCATCGCTTTAGCAAAAGCTTCCGTCTCCATTATGATCGACAGGAAAGCGTTAACCCAGTTACCAGAGGTAATTGCTTTTACCACATCCAAGAGCGTCCCAGCCGCATTTGCCACAGCGTTTGTAAACGTTTCGAGCGGAGGCTGCAGCCCGTCCATGATCTTCTGCCATGTTGTCTTTTGGTTCTCAGCAATTTCGTCTGCGA
>FIZJ01000062.1 GCA_900019385.1 uncultured Clostridia bacterium | reverse complement strand
CTCAACTCTTAGGTTTCGAACCGGATTCCCAAGAGTCTCATCAGCTGGAAGAGGTTGACATATTCTATAGAGAATTCCCGGCAGATATTGGGTATGGTCACTTCGTTCCTGCTTTGGGGTTCATACCTTTCCTGGGTCACCACCACATGGCCGTGGGCCAAAGCATGGGCGCACAGCCACGATTCAGCCGTGCCGGCGAAGGCGGCCTTTGCGGAGCCGTAATAGACGGGGTTTGCCTCAACCGCCGCCATGATGCGGGAGTAAGTTTCAATGACCTTATCGTCTTGGGAGCTTTTGATTGTGAAAGCTCCCTCGTTTGTTTTCAGCCATTCCGACAGCTGATCCTCGGCGGCATAAATCACTTGGCACACTCTGTCCACGAGAATCAGCCGGTCTTTTCCATTGACCGCAAGCTGGCGCCAGAAGGCCGGCGCGATGTCAAAAGCGTAGAAACCGCGGCTTGCGCTGATCAGCACATCTGCATCGAGCGCATACTGCTTATCCATTGGCCATGACACCCTCTTTCACTTTGTCGTAGGATTTTCCGTTAACCCCCAGCAGTTTGAAGGCATAAGTGTATTCGATCGCCCCTGCTTCCGCGTTTTTGATCACCGCCTCCTTGAATGCCGGGCTGATTCGGGAACTGTATGTCCGGTAGTAGTTGGGTGTGGGTGGTTTGACACTGCTTTCGCCTCCTTGGCCGTCAAGTTCCGCAGGGGCTTTGCTGTCCTCGCCTATAACCAGTGCGGCTGTTTCCCCGGAGATTAAGCCAAGACGCTCGAGTCGTGCCGCCAGCGCCTGCTTGCTCACCTTGAAAAGCCTGGACAAGCGCCCGATCTGCTTGGGAACTTCTTCTGCGTCATCCCACAATTCGCGGATTTCGGCTTCGGGCATGATAAATTCCACTGCAAGCGCGCTGATCTCTCCTTCTTCATTGACAACGTCCGCGTCTTGCGCAGCAAACAAGTAATCTTGCTCAAAAAGGACGTGGGCAAACTGATAAACCAGGCTGAAGACTCTTCCGGTTTTTGTGTCGCTGCGGTTAATGAAGATCAAGGGAGCGACTGGATCGGACAAGGTAAAGGCTCGGAATTCGTCTGCGTCCAGCCGGCGTCGGGTGGATGTGCCCACAATGCCGCTCTGCATCACCAGAATGCCAGCGGACTCCAGTTTCTTCTTGAGCAAATTGTAGACTGCGTCAAGGTCCCGAGTTTCCTCATGCCATTTATCTTTTAACTCCAGCAGTTTCCGGACCAAACTTGCGTCGGCGGCAGCCTCCCCGCTCGCCTGCTCCCGAAACCGTGCGGCAATCTCCAGCTGATCCCATCCAAGCTTCCGCCTGTACCTGCTCATCCAGTTGCGGCGCATGGCCATCTCCAGAATCGTGTCTTTGAGGTTTTTGCTCATCGCCGGAAGTTCGCCTGGAAGCGCCCGGAATTC
The DNA here is from genome assembly GCA_900019385.1 of uncultured Clostridia bacterium. Lineage (GTDB taxonomy): Bacteria > Bacillota > Limnochordia > Darwinibacteriales > DTU012 > DTU012. Next base: position 2,459 of record FIZJ01000062.1, on the reverse strand, counting down.
TGCCGCGGCGGGATCCTGTGGTGGGTTATCCAAAAATAGAAAGCCAAAAGGTATCTGGAGAAAGGCGGCGATTTCTTCCGCCTGTTTGAAGGTGGGGTGTTCATCTCCATTAATCCACCGCTCTATTTTAGGGTACTTGGCAGAGATCTCTTCCTCAGGTTTTCCCGATTCGCGGATGGCCCACAACAAGATCTCTTTCCGGATAGGTACTCTCGACATCGGTGCCTTTCAGCCTCCCTCTTGCGAACATAGTGAATATAAGAAGGCAGTACCTGCCGATAAGATCCTTGGACTGGAATCCTTCATCGATACACAGGGCAGGTACTGCCAACATCCGGCTAACGGCTCATCCACGCCGGACAGTTATATATTTATGCATACAATTTCGGAATTCCTGCTCCAGATTGCATATTTTTGTCGGTATTTGCAGATTTCCACAATGTTGAGTAAAGTGAACGCAGCCGGAGGCGGAAAACACAGTCAGCGACGGAAAAAGGCACCTTCCCGGCGGGAAGGTGCCTTAGTTTTCACTTGTCGGCCGCTGTCAGCCTATTTGTACATGAACCACAAATCAGTATAGGTTTCGCTGTCGACAAATCCGCCCAGGATGCGGTCCCGAGTCTGGCCGTCAGAGGAATCGTTGACCTGTACAGCCATCCCGACCTTGGTTCCCAAGCCAATGTTGAATTCCGCAAGCTTCGGGTGCTTCATGCTCAGGATGACTTGGCCGCGGTAGCCGAAGTCTGTTTCCTGGATCAAGACATCGTGATATTCGTTGGGGGCTACATAGTAATCTCTGTCGGGATAACGGACGACAACCTCATAGCCCTTGGCTTCGGTCTCGGCGACCATCCACTTCTGCCTGAGTCCATCGTCATTCCTGATTTGCCATTCCAGACTGTCTGCCTCATAGATATATCTTTCGGTCTTCTGGTTGCCCAAAGGCCAGTCAGTGTAGACATCATACTGGATGTAGACATTGTCGTCATCCCAGAATACCCAAACCTTCCAGCCGACGTCTTTATCGTCAACCTTCTGGAATGCCTGATAAACATTCTTCTCTTCCACCGGCCAAGGTTCGCCGAGCTTAAGCGGAGCAAGAGCCTTCGGCGCCTTGACACCTGACGGCGGCATCACTTCTTCGTCGATGACCTTGACGGGAACCTCCGCTGGGGCCATATCACCGTATTTGACCGTCAGTTTGGTTTCTCCAACCTGTTTGCCTTCAAGGACTGCACTGTTTGCTTTCTGCGGGGCCACAGCCGCCACGCCTGCGTCGGCAATCTCCCATGTGAGATCACCAGCTTCAAGTTTGACGACATTGCCCTCTTCATCCGTCACAGTGGCCGTCAAGTCAACCGTGAAAACCCCGCTGGCCAGGTTGATGGTGACATTGTCCGGCCTTACCGCGACTGTGCCTGGTTCGCCCGGCTGCTGGCATCCAGCCAAGCCGATTGCTAAAACTAACGCAATCACAAACAAGGCGATCTGTTTCCGCATTTTGACTCTCCTTCCTTGACGATAGTCGTTTATTTATTATGCAAGTGGAACCACAAACCCTTTTTTTGATAATCTTCAATAGTTTTGCCGGACACTGCTTGGAAATATTTGCCGCAGCTTTGAATTTTGAGAAGGATTATCATTATCGATCACGAATTAAGTATATATAACCACCGAGGAGGTGTATAAATGAATAAACGGACAATCACCATAGGCGGCCATCCTGTCACCGTCGTTGGCAAACCCCTTGCCGTCGGGGACACGGCGCCTGATTTCTCTCTATTGGACAACGATTTCAATCCTGTTTCGCTGCAGGATTTCGGCAATCAGATAAAACTGATCAGCATTGTCCCTTCACTGGATACTGGAGTATGCGACCATCAGACACGCCGTTTCAACCAGGAGCTTAGTTCTCTCGACAATGTGGCTGTGATCACCGTCAGCGTGGATCTGCCGTTCGCCCAAAAGCGGTGGTGCGGCAGCGCAGGGCTGGATCATGCGGTTACCTTGTCGGACTATCTGAATGTGGAGTTCGGCAAAGCTTATGGAGTGCTGATCGAGGAGAGGCGGCTCTTGGCCAGGGCGGTTCTTGTCTTGGATGGGCAGAACAAGGTTACATATGCCGAATATCTGGACGAAGTATCAAAGCACCCGGACTATGACAAAGCACTCGCAGCCGTCAAGGCTCTTCTCTGACACACCTCCCCAGAAATAGGCGGGTGAGTTTTTTACTCACCCGCCTTCTGCTTTTTCAGTACAAGTGCACCAGCGTCCTAGGTGGATTATCCCCCTTTGTAGTGGGTGGGCGGCCACTGCTGCCCATGTGCTTCCGAACCATACCTCTGATCCAGAACCAGAAGCAATTGTTATCATATGATAACAATACTCTTGACATCAAATGCTCTACTTGCTATGATACGGTTAGTCAGGGGAGGAGATGGATATATAGGAGAGGTTTT
>FIZJ01000061.1 GCA_900019385.1 uncultured Clostridia bacterium | reverse complement strand
GGAAACAATTAACACAAAATAAGCAATACCTGACAAGGGCCCCTCTTAGCTGGCGTTTTTTCACAACCGGATTTTGACCAAACTTCAGTTCAGTTTAGATGCGAAGGGCAGTGTATGACACCAAATTGGTTGTATAACGGCTTTTCGAGCGTGCCGTAAACGGGCACTCTCCATCTGCCCGAAAACTTGACGATCTTAACAAACAGCGCGATAATCCATAATGTTTGTATTGTCTATGGCGATCGAGGGCCTGGAAGGGAGTCTGGGTGAGTCCGCAAGTGGTGGGCTATGAAAACAAGCAGGGGCGATTTGTGGCCTTTCAGTGGCTCTTTTCAGGAGGGAGGTAAGACATGGGTAACGCCCGTGGAAGCCTTGATTTCGCTACCGTTTGCTGTTTGCGTCTTCTTTGGGATGAGATCTATGACAATTGGGTGGAAGTTGCTCAAGATGCGGGACTTACGGTGACGGAAGAACAGATACTCTTTGTAGTCTCATTTGCGCCGGAAAGCACTGTTACAGAGGTAGCCTTCATTCTTCAGAGAGATAAGGGCACCGTTTCCAAAAGTCTCTATTCCTTGGAGAAGAACGGATTAGTAGCGCGGAGGACCTACCTAGATCGGCGTTATTCTGGGTTTACCCTCACTGAGAGAGGGGCCGCAGTGCTTCAAGAACTAAAAGAGGTTCACATTCGAGGCCATGGTTTGGCGTTTGCTCAAGGCTTCTTAGCGCTGAACGAAGACGAGCGAACCGCTTTCGCCCGCACCGCTTTTAAACTGGTGAAGTATGTGTATGGCGATGACTATGTAAGCAAGGTCCAGCAAATGGGAAATTTGCCTGCTTGTGCAGTTAAGTTGATCGATGACCTTAGGGAGCAAACAAGCCGCTGATGGTGGGAGGATCTGTCGAGGTGCCCTGTGAGGATATTTTCGAGTTGTTCTTCTGGCACAACCTTTTGCATCATGAGTTGGAACGCTGTTTCTGCCGCTGCGCATCGTTTGCAGGCCTGTCACCCCTTGAACTGCAGGTGCTGTGGCTGACTAGTACATCAAATTCGGTGACCCTCGCTGATTTGGCCAGCGTAACAACTCACAGCAAAAAGGAGTTAGAGAGGGTCGTCAAGTGTCTAGAACAGGATGGCTTGGTGGAGGAAATTGGATCCAAAGAGTCGTATTATGTCTGCTTTCAACCTACGAATCGGGGGCAGGACGTCCTGGGGCGGCTCTTTAACAGGCCGAGTAAGTGCCGATGTGTGTTGAGGAGTGAGCGCGATTCGGTTAAGAACCTGCTGGAAGTGGCTCGGGAGGTGGTATTTGAGCTCAAGAGACAAGGTTCTTGTGGCCTTATTGCCAAGTCGAGGACTGAACCCAAATAGCCGTCTTTT
>FIZJ01000060.1 GCA_900019385.1 uncultured Clostridia bacterium | reverse complement strand
GACAGGTTTGGCGAGCACCGCTTCGGGTTTGCTCAGGAGTACGGCCGGGCCATCGCCAGGCTGCACAAGGCGCTGAAGGCCATCCAGGATGACATTCTTCCTGATGAAGTGAATCTTTACCAAAATGTGCTTGAATGGGCTTTGCCGAGTGTCCAGCGCCAAAACATCCAATGGAACATGGGGCTTGACGACAGCTTCTTTGCGGATTTTATCGACACCTTTGGCAAGCTTTATGACAAACTGCCGAAACAGTTGATTCACCGGGATCCGAATCCCAGCAACATCCTGTTCCGCGACGGCCGTGTGAGTGGGTTCATCGACTTCGACCTGAGCCAGATCAACATCCGCCTATGGGATGTGTGCTACTGCGCCACCGGCATCCTGTCCGCGGGCAGCGAGGAAGCATACAATGCCTGGCTGGACATACTGGGAGGTATCCTCAACGGATACGGCATTGAGGAAACCCTGACTGAGGCGGAGAAGCAGGCGGTGTTCTATGTAATATGCTCCATCCAGATGATCTGCATCGCCTATTTCGAAAGCCAAGACAAGTACAAAGAGCTTGCCAGGACAAACCGGGACATGCTGCGGTTCATTGTGGAAAACAGGGAGCGGATTGAGGCAGTGACGATCATCCAAGCTCACTCCGGAGCGCTCTGATGAAACTGGAGATTTGTTCCACTGCTTCTTCCTTTGCCTCCGCGCTCTCAATCATCTGCACCAGGACGCTGCCGAGGATCACCCCGTCGACAAGGTGTTTAATCTTGGCCACTGTTTCCACATCGCCGATGCCGAAGCCGAGGGCGACGGGAAGATTGGTTGCGGCCCTGACCTGCCCGATGAAGCTTTCCAAATTCTCCGCGAACTGCTTTCTAACACCGGTAACCCCTTTGGAGGAAATGGCATAGACGAACCCAGTGGCCCCCGTGACCACCTTGGCGATTCTTTCCCTCGAAGTTGGCGCAACCAGGGGAATAAGGTCAAGGGGACGGCCTTTGTCCTCCAGGGTCTTCTGAAGCTCAGTCCTTTCTTCCAGCGGCAGATCTGGAATGATCAGCCCTGCCACTCCCGCTGCCGCGCACTTGGCGATAAAATCACCGATGCCGTACTGATAGACCGGGTTGAAATAGACCAGGAGCGCCAAGGGCGCTTTTATTCTTCCTTGGAGTGACTCGACCAGATCAAACACTTTGTGTATGTTTGTCCCTGCTTCAAGCGCCCGCTGGGTGGCCCGCTGAATCACAGCGCCGTCTGCCAGCGGATCGGAATAAGGGACTCCAAGCTCGATGATGTCCGCCCCGGCTTGATCCATCGCCAAGACAGCCGCTTCCGTGACCGCAAGCTCCGGATCCCCGGCGGTGATGTATGGTATCAGCGCTTTTTTGCCGCAGCTGAGCAGCGCTTCGAACACCTGCTGAATTCTCATGCCGGATCACCCGCTTTCATCATTTGAACCTCAATTCCTCCCGCCTTCATCGCCTCTGCGGCCGTGTAAACATCTTTGTCGCCCCGGCCTGAGAGATTTACCACGATCAGTGCATCTTTACCGGCCTGTAGTGCCAGCTTCCGCACGTAAGCCACTGCGTGAGCGCTTTCCAGAGCCGGGATGATACCCTCGGTCATGCTGAGGAGCTGGAAAGCGTCCAGCGCTTCCTTGTCGGTGACTGCAGTGTACTGCGCCCGCCCGGCCTGGTGCAGATAAGCATGCTCGGGGCCGACACCCGGATAGTCCAGGCCGGCGGAGATGGAGTGGACCGGCAGAATCTGCCCTTCCCCGTCCTGAAGCAGCAGAGTCATCATCCCGTGGATCACGCCCGGTGAACCTTTGCAAATTGTGGCGGCATGTTTGTCTGTATCCAGGCCTAACCCGGCGGCCTCAACACCGCAGAGCCTGACATCTGGCTCATTGATAAACGGGTAGAACAAGCCCATGGCGTTGCTGCCGCCGCCGACACAGGCCACCAGGTAATCCGGCAGCCGACCCTCCAGGGCAAGGATCTGCTGCTTTACCTCGTCACCGATGATGCGCTGGAAGTCCCGGACCATGGATGGATAAGGGTGCGGCCCCACCACCGACCCGATCACATAGAAGGTGTCGTCCACATTGGCGACCCAGTCGCGTATAGCCTCGTTAGTGGCGTCCTTGAGTGTCCTGGTGCCGGAGTGGACTGTGTTTACCTTCGCCCCCAGAAGCTCCATCCGGAAAACATTAAGCTCTTGCCTTTTCACATCTTCGGCGCCCATGTACACTTCACACTGAAGGTTCATCATAGCACAAATTGTCGCCGTGGCCACCCCGTGCTGCCCGGCGCCGGTCTCGGCGATGATCCGGGTTTTACCCATGCGTTTGGCCAGCAGCACCTGTCCCACCACGTTATTGATCTTGTGGGCGCCGGTGTGGTTGAGATCTTCCCGTTTGAGATAGATCTTGCCGCCGCCGAAGGCTCTGGTTAGGTTCTCCGCATAGTACAGCGGTGTAGGCCTGCCTGAGTATTCCTTAAGATGGTAGTGATACTCGGCCCAGAATTCTGGATCTTCCAGACAGCGCTTGTACTCTGTTTCCAGTTCCATCAGGGCGTTCATCAGCGTTTCGGGGACATACTGCCCGCCGAACATGCCGAATCTGCCTGTTCTTTCCTCCGTTCTCAAGCTATTCATCAGACAATCGCCTCACATTCTCGATAAACCGTTTAATTTTCAAGTAATCTTTCACACCGTTCGTCTCCACACCACTGGATACATCCACGGCAAAGGGCTTAAAAAGCCTTATGGCACGGACAACGTTTTCCGGGTTCAACCCCCCGGCCAGCACCAACGGGTAAGGAAAATCACACTCCCGGGCTAGGTTCCAGTCGAAGCTCTTCCCAGAGCCTCCCGCTGCGGAATCGAGAAGCAGTGCGTCAATCCCCTTAAGAAACCTCGCTTGGGCAAGGTCTTCCCTGCTTTTTACCTGCACGGCTTTCCAGACCGGTTTGGGAAAGCCGTGCCAGTATTCGCTGGTTTCGCCGCCGTGAAGCTGGATGATGTCCAGGCTGCATTCCACCGCGGCTTCCAGCACAAACTCTCGGGTCGCGTCGGCAAAGACGCCCACCCTCTGGATCGCTGGGCCAAGGTCGGATGCCATCCGCTTCGCTTCCCCGGGACTGACGCGGCGCCGGCTTGGGGCGAAGACAAAACCGGCGTAATCCGGAATCAGCTTATTGACGTAATCAATGTCCTGTTTCCGCATCAGGCCGCAGATCTTGACCTTCGCGGATGCTGCCGCTGATCGGGCTGTCGCAGCCCGGGCCGCTGCATCCCCAGTCCGGACGCTTATAGCCCTGACATTCTTACTCACAGCGCTCACCCCGCAGTTCCCGAAACTTAAGAGCGATGGACGGAGCCCGCATTAAGCTCTCGCCGATCAACACGCCATCCACACCGGCTTCTTCCAATAGTCTCATGTCTTCTCTGGTGTGGATCCCGCTTTCGCTGACCACCACAACATCTTTTGGGATCAGTGGGGCCAGTTCCAGAGTGGTCTGGAGATCCGTCACAAAGGTATTGAGGTCGCGGTTGTTGATCCCGATAAAGCCCGCATCAGCCTGAAGCACCCGTTCCAGTTCTTCTTTGCAGTGGACTTCCACCAGGCACTGCAGCCCAAGCTCTTGTGCCACTCTCAGGAAGCCGGCCAGTTCAT
>FIZJ01000059.1:296-1479 GCA_900019385.1 uncultured Clostridia bacterium | reverse complement strand
CCACCCCTCCCTCTTACACCAAAATTGATCCGGCGTGCCATTTCGCGCTCGATTGCGTCTAGTATGTCTCTGCTTAGTTCGGTTGCGCTTGTGCCCGAGCTGTTGATCACGATTGCTCCTGATTCAAACACGATGTCGCCACCGATGGCTCCCGCCCCAGCAAAGTCCAGTGTATTGAAGTTCGGCAACCTTTCATACAGGATTTGCCGGATGTCCTGGATAGGGGCAACTATCTGTCCCAGGTGAGCTAACGGCGAGAGCAGGTCCGTGAGCAAATCTCGCGTCGGACCTGTGATCTCCGATACCTGCCGGCCTCCACCGCCACTTCGCTCCGTACGACCGCCACCTGCGCCCTCTCCCTCTCCCACCAGCCCGATTTTCTTGTCAGCCAGCCCTGCAAACGGCTTCCACCCGAAGATGCTAATAGAGGCTAAAGCATCGATGATACCATTCCACAGCCCTAGAATGCCATTTATAATCGGTTTAAGGACCGCATCGAACAGCGTAACAACAGGGCGTAGTACGGCACCGATTAGCTCCATAGCTTTTGCAAAGGCCTCAGTCTCCATTAACAGTGATAAGAAAACATCCTGCCAGTTACCGGACCTGATTGCCTTACCAACGGCCATTATAGAATCTGCGGCGCGTGTAACCGCAGACACAAGCCGATCCATTGGCGACTGAACTGCATCTAAGGCCTTTTCCCAAGCCGATTTTTGTTCTTCAGCGATTTCCTCTGCTAGTTGAGCCATTCGTAGGCTAAATACGGCTTCAACATCGGCAAGGTCAGCTCCCAATTTTTTAGCCCGTTCGATTGCTTTTTCATAATCCATCTGGAGCAGGGCTTCTCTGTCGTCGATGAGACTAAGGTACTGCCTACGCCACTCTTCTTCGAACGCTTTGCGGTCCCTTTCCTCAGCTTTCCTGGGGGCGTCTAAGGCTTCTTGTAGTTCTTCCCTAATCCGCTTGATCTCAAGAGCCGTTGCTTGTTCGATGGCAAGAATCAGTTCTTGGTTGCCCTGGGCCAACTCAATCTCCTTGGCTGCGATGCGTTCCAGTTCCGCTATGCGGTCTTCCGCACGCTTTCGGAGTAATTCTTCTTCACTGGCCGTTACCTCAAACAGCCTGTCCTGCCATCTCTTAAGGCGGTCTTCCTGCTCTTGGAGCTTGCGGTCCTCAAGGG
>FIZJ01000059.1:0-210 GCA_900019385.1 uncultured Clostridia bacterium | reverse complement strand
CTTTAGATCGTTCGCTAGTTGTTCATTGATTTGCCTAATCGCCTCAGCCAAGGCGTTTTCGATATACTCAACGGCTTCAGCGTTATCTTTGACAAGCTCGATTTCTGCTTCGGCGCGCTTCCTTAACTGCTCAATCCTGTCAGCCGCCTGCTTGCGCAGCCGGTCCTCTTCCGAGGCGTAGAAGTCAAAGAGGGTGTCCTGCCACGACCT
>FIZJ01000058.1 GCA_900019385.1 uncultured Clostridia bacterium | reverse complement strand
GGACCGTCTCTTTCCCGGACTGAGGTGGAAGTACCAGAGAACCTATGGGAACCGCTACTCCTGTGATGTGCCTGCCGCTGCGGAACTCTATGCCAAGACGAGTGCTGAGTGTAACCGACTGGGCATCGTGACTGACTTGGCGAAGGTCAAGGTATATGTCCCGCACGTCGGAGTTACTGATAGGCCTGGCGACAGCCGGAGGGCGGATCTTCAGCTCAGCCTGTTCGATATCGATCAGGAAGGGGCGCCGTAGCCATCGTAGGGCCGCTTTCCGCTTGCACAGAAGGAAATTCCACGATTCTTGTTGAGCTTTTCCTGAAAATGTAGACTGTGCCCAGTCTTGCTTTGCGGATTGGGACATCGTTCCTGAGCTCTTCAGCAAATTGTCTTGACTCCTAACATATTTGGTATTATCATATACCTAGCAACACTAAGTATATGGTGTAGCGAGGTTTATGTGATGGTTTTCAACAAGGAGCTGCTCAGAGGCACTCTCGAGCTGATAGTGCTGCATCTCATATCCATCGGCGACACTTACGGATACGCGTTGACGGGTCGGGTGAGCGAGCTGAGTGAGGGACGCATAGATCTCAAGGAAGGGACTCTGTATCCTATCCTTTACAGGCTCGAAAACGAGGGTATGGTAGAGAGCTTCTGGGCAACTCAGGAGAGGGGAGTTCCTCGGAAATACTACCGCATTACAGAAAAGGGCCGTGGACGGCTGGGAGAACTCCGGGAGGAGTGGTCAGCCTTCGTCGAGTGTGTGGCGAAAATCCTTATGTGTGAAAGGCAAGGTGACAGCACCGATGGATGTGCGAATCCGTAGGTACATACTTACTGTAATGCAGCACATATACCTCAAGACCGAGTTGAGGAGAAAGATAGCTGAAGACCTCAAGGCAATGATGCTCTCTGCCTGCCAGGATCGCCCAGTTGAGGACGTTATTCGAGACATGGGGAGTCCTGTACGGATGGCCAAGGAGCTCATGGATGCCCACGGCGTGAGTCTCGAGGAGATGGGTGTTGTGAACGCCATGATGTATGCCTCGACTCACGGCCTTGAGATGAAATCAAAGGCGCAGATCGGAGGCAGACCTCTGATCCATGTGTCTATGGGAATTGATGAGGAGACAGGCGGTCCGAGAGTAGCGAGTGGGATCATCGCCATTGGCAACATCGCAAAGGGCTGGATAGCTATTGGCGGCATTGCCATGGGCGGGCTGGCCATCGGCGGATTGGCAATCGGTGGGCTTGCCTTTGGTGGGGGAACCATAGGGCTGATCGCACTTGGTGGCTTGGCTTTGGCAGTATTGATTGCGATGGGTGGAGCTGCTCTGGCCGGAGGGGTGTCCATAGGCGGGCTGGCTATGGCGCTATGGACTGCGATAGGCGGCTATGCGCGAGCAATGAACGTGTATGACTACGAGCGCCGGAGTGTCGCGCTTCCAGCGTGGACGGAGTGGCTGGTTGCGAATGAACACACTTTGGGTGCGCTCGTCATTGCTTTGATTGCGGGACCTCTGATGTACATACTGGGGCTGGCTATAGCGAGGGCATTAAACCTGGATGTGAGAGACATAGTGAAGTAGTGAGGCGAGAAGACGCAGAGAAAGGACTGCGACACGATTTGGCATGAAGCGTTGTTGTGTGCCTGTCCTATCGTTATTTTTGTTTGACAAACATCTGCCACGCAATCTATAATTTTGTTAGACATTGGCAGGTATTCAGCCTCACTATGCACTCTTGCCAGAAAGACGCTGAGCGAGCAGGCTGGCTTAGACTGGTTTCAAGCATTCACTTCCATCAGAGACTATTCAGCCGACAGACTGATCCTCAACAGACATTTCCAGCACCAAACGCTCAGCCGATTGATTAGTTTCAAACACTGAATCCCGGCAGGGAACACCTAGTCGGCAGACTCACTCCATATCAGCAGTTCAGACAGAGAGGTTTGAGCAAGTAGACTGGTCCTACGCCTAACGCGACTGAGAGACTAGCTGCTCGACTGATTTTAGATACGCACTTACGCATAGAATTCTGCGTAGGCAACTTGGTCTTGACTACGTTTTTTCGGTAGAAAGGCCGGGCCGAACGGTCGATAAAGACTACGGTGAAGGTGGTGTTGCCTGGCAATAGAGTCAGCGAGGTTGTCTGGATGGGTAGGTTGAGGCGGGCAGAGTGAAGCAATTTCAAAGGAGGGTCATTAATGAGGAGGAGACTCTTGGCTGTCGTTTGCGGGCTGTTTTTGGTCTTCTGTGTAACCTCCTATGGGCTCGCTAAGGATGTAACTTTGACTGTGTGGGAATCAACAGGTGGGCCTGATGAGTTCATCAAGCAGGCGGGTGAGGCGTTCACCAAACTCTATCCCCACATCAAGATCAATTATGTAAATGTTGAGCTGGGTGATTCGACGACCCAGATCGCATGGGATGGACCGGCTGGAGTGGGCCCGGATCTGTTTGCCGCACCGCATGACAAACTTGGAGAGTTGGTCGTGGGCGGCCATGTTCTTCCAACTGCCGATCCAGACGAGGTCGGTGCAAAGGTACTCGAATCCTGCAGAGATGCGTTGACCTATGATGGAGTTATGTATGGTTATCCGGTATCAGCTGAAACGTATGCTTTGTTCTACAACAAGGCTTTGATTAGTGAGGATGAGGTGCCGACTACTTGGGAGGAGCTGAAGGAGTTCTGCAGAGCCTTCAACAAAGCAAACCCAGGCAAGTACGGCTTCCTCATGGACGTGGGCAACGGCTATTACACCATTATCTTTACGACCAGCCAAGGCAACCGCTTGTTTGGCCCGGACGGCACTGATACTACAAACACCAATATCAACTCACCAGCCTCTGTGGAAGGCATGAAGTTCTTCCAAAGCTTGAGAGAGATCCTTGATGTGCCCGCAGCAGACCTTACCACATCTATCTGTGACAGCGTGTTTATGAGCGGTGGAGCTGCGATGTACATTACCGGACTGTGGAACGTAGCTAACTTCGAAAACGCTGGATTGGACTTCGGCGTTGCGCCCCTGCCTGCTCTGCCTGGCAATGACACACCGCCCGCCTCTTTCTCGGGCACAAGGGCGATGTTTGTTTCAGCCTACAGCGAGAACTACGAAGAGGCCGAGCTGTTTGCTAAGTTCCTGATCTCCGAGGAAATGCAGAGGCTGCGCTTTGACATCACCGGCACTCTGCCTGCAATTGCGCTTGAGGTGGAGAGCCCGTATATCGAGGGCTTCCTGACGCAGCTTGAATATGCGTTCCCGATGCCTTCGATCCCGCAGATGAGTGCTTACTGGAGCGCAATGAACGCAGCCAGCGCCAACATTTGGGACGGAGCTGATGTCCAAGCCGAACTCGATGCGGCCAACTCGGCGATTCTTCAGTAAGTGAAAGCACGTTGTTGGAGGGTATCTGACTGGATACCCTCCTTCTGCTATTAGCTAGACCCCTCCTCCGGTGAGGTGCTAGACATACTCATTAGTCTTCTGCTCTAGTGAGGTGCTGAGATGGAAACCTCAATCAGTCTTGAGCCTAAGCCAGCTGACGCCGGTGGCAGGAAGAAGGTATTGATTGCTTCGATTGTGTTCATGGGCTTGGGGCACATTCTTTATCTCAAGCAGTATCTCAAGGGCTTTTTTCTTGCCACTGTTGAGGCTGTTTTTATTGCTTTCTTGCCTAGGATAACTAAGGCTTTGATCAATCTGCAGACACTAGGCGAACCAAAGCCTCATCTGCCAATCAGACTTCGGGACAATTCCATTTTCATGCTGATTGATGGCGTGGTGGTTGTTGCTGCAGTTGCTGTTTTCATCGCTACCTACATCATCTCAGTCAGAGACGCCGTGACTGAGTATGATCAATCGAGAGGAAGGACGGTTGGGATAAGGGAGAGTATCAACAAGGCGTTTCCGGTCCTTGGGTTGGCTCCGAGCATCGGCCTGATCATCTTCTTTGTCGTTGTGCCTCTGGTGTTTTCAGCCTGTGTAGCGTTTACCAACTACTCGTCTCCTGCGCACATCCCCCCCAACAACACTGTGGATTGGGTGGGATTTGATAATTTCAGGGCACTGTTTGGAGGCAGCAAGATCTGGACTCAGGCCTTGGGCAGAGTCGCGCTTTGGACGTTGATCTGGGGCGCCTTAGCCACAGCAACCTGCTATTTTGGCGGGATGCTGATGGCTGTCATTTTAAAGGAGAGCAAGATCAGGATTGCGCCAATCTTCCGCACGATTTTTATCCTACCCTATGCCATCCCCTCGGTTATAAGTATGCTGGTGTGGCAAAACCTTCTCAACGCGACGTTTGGCACTATCAACCGCACTCTGCGCGCTCTTGGAATCATATCTGTGAGCATCCCTTGGCTGGGCGATCCGACGATGGCGAAGTTTACGGCTGTGATGATCAACCTCTGGGCAGGCTTCCCTTACTTTATGCTCTTGATTTCAGGCAGTATGTCTGCGATCCCACAGGATATTTATGAAGCTGCCGAGATTGATGGAGCAGGGAAGTTCCAGGTGTTTAGCAAGATTGTCTTTCCGATTGTCCTGTACCAAACTGCGCCTTTGATCATCATGTCGTTTACCCACAATGTCAACAACTTCGGTGCGATATTCTTTTTGACCGGAGGCGGGCCTGTAGTGCCGGATACGACTGTCACGAGTGCTGGCGGTACAGACATCCTAGTGACTTGGATCTACAATTTGACTGTCAACTTGAATCAGTACCACTATGCATCCGTGCTTGCAGTGATGATCTTTATGGTCCTTGCGCCAATCGCGATCTTCAATCTCCAGCGCACCAGGTCTTTTAGGGAGGGGGAGCTGTAGATGAGAGGCAAGGCTAGGGTCAATCTCAACACAGTTATTGTCCTAGTGTTCTTGGCTATATGTTCAATTGGAGTTCTCTACCCGATTGTGTATGTTGTCAGCGCAGCTTTCACTCCCGGTTCGTCGATTGCCCTTGACATCGTTCCTTTTGGAAGCGGCGTAACGCTGGATCATTTTAGGTATTTGTTCAAGAACACGAACTACCCGATCTGGTTTAGGAACACATTTATCATTGCGATTTCTACCAGCATCAGCACTGTCGTGCTTGCATCGCTTGGTGCGTATGTGTTTTCTCGGTTTCGTTTTACGCTAAAAAAGAGTCTGATGACAGCGCTGTTGATCCTGCAGATCTTCCCATCCTTCATTGGGATGGTGGCGATTTATGTGATTTTGCTGCGGGTTGGCGGGCTCAACACGCTCTGGGGCCTCGTGTTGGTATATGTGGCGGGCAACATCCCCTACAACACTTGGCTTGTCAAAAGCTACATAGACACTATCCCAAGAAGTCTCGATGAGGCTGCGATTATTGATGGTGCGAGTCACTTCAGGGTGTATTGGCAGATTGTGATGCCTGTTGCGAGGCCGATTTTGACCTTCTTGGCGATCGCAAGTTTTACGGGCCCCTGGATGGATTTTATCTTTCCAAAATTGGTGCTGCGCTCAGCTGACAAGCAGACTTTGGCCTTGGGTTTGTTTAGCTTTGTGACGGATAAGAAAAACCAGTTTACAGTTTTTGCGGCCGGCTCACTACTCGTTGCAATACCGTTTGTCATTTTCTTTATTGCAACACAGAAGCTGTTGATCGAGTCGTTGGGTGCCTCGACGGTGAAGGAATGAGAGGTTAGCTGCAGCGGGCGGAGTTCCTAGCTCAAACCGCAGGATTGACTGATACTGCGCCAGACGGGCCAAGAGTGCTGGTGGTTGGGTCCTCGGCATAGGCTGCATGACTGGTCAATGGAGAGGGTTGATTATGAAGAGGAACATCTTCGTTCAGGCGATCATGATGTCGGCGCTGCTGATTCTGGGTATGCCTTTTGGCGGCTATACCTTTGCTAAGTCGAGTGAGCGGCCGGGCATATTTGTGGAGAAGGTTGAAGGCATCCCGGCGGACTTCATTAAGGGTGCCGATATTTCGAGTGTGATTGCTTTGGAAAACAGTGGTGTGGTTTTCTATAACGCTGAGGGTGAAGTTCAGGATATATTTCAGACCCTGAAAGAACACGGTATCAACTACATCAGGGTGCGGGTGTGGAATGATCCGTATGACGCAGAAGGCAATCCTTATGGCGGAGGCAACAACGACTTAGCGACCGCTGTTAAGATCGGCAAGAGGGCGACTGCCCAAGGGTTGAGGCTGTGTGTCAACTTCCACTACTCGGATTTCTGGGCCGATCCAAGCAAACAGCAGGCTCCGAAGGCCTGGGAAGGCATGAGTATCGATCAAAAAGCGAATGCCCTGTATGAGTTTACCAAGCACTCACTTGAGACGCTCCTGAGAGAAGGCATTGACGTCGGCATGGTGCAGATTGGCAATGAGACTACAGGCAAAATGTGCGGCGAAACCAACTGGATCAACATCACCAAGCTTATGAATGCAGGCAGCAGGGCAGTGCGGGAGGTAAGCGCGGCGTTTGATACGGACATCGAGATAGCTGTGCATTTCACTAATCCCGAGCGGGGAATCAGGGAATACCACCGCTATGGGATGATCCTTGACAACTTCAATGTGGATTATGACATCTTCGCAAGCTCCTATTATCCTTACTGGCACGGCACACTTGAGAACTTGACAGCTGTCTTGAAAGATATCGCCGAAAGCTTTGGCAAGAAAGTGATGGTTGCAGAGGTCGCTTATGCTTATACATACGAAAACGGAGATGGCTTCGGCAACACCATTTCTGAGGAGTCCTATGTGGTCAAGCCTTATCCGATTACAGTCCAGGGCCAGGCCAATGCTATCCGGGACTGCATTCAGGCAGTTGTGGATGTAGGCGGGGCGGGTATCGGTGTCTTCTACTGGGAGCC
>FIZJ01000057.1 GCA_900019385.1 uncultured Clostridia bacterium | reverse complement strand
GCTGGTTGTCAACATGGCCCGCTAGAAAGGCTTCAGCCGCTTTGACAGCATCTGCGACCACTTCATAATTTGCATAAATGCTGGGGTCAAGTTCCTTGGCAATGTCAATCAGGGCTAACAGCCGATAGGGATCAATCCCCGCCACGGCGTCATCTGGCCTGCCGAGCAGAATGATCTCGCCAAACCTGGCGGTATTCTCCCAAGCTGTGCCTGTTGCGTCAAAAACGTTGATGGTGCCTAACCGTGTGGAACCTTTCGCTTCGTTAACCTGCAGCTCCACACCGAGAATCTTGCCGTTGAAAGGTACGGATTGCAGCGCTACCCTGGCTTCAACTATGTACCCTCCCTCGACAACCTTGGCCTTGGAGTAAAACCGCTCGAGATCGCCATTGTCGGCCGTCCTGAGATTCTTGAAATTCACCCTGTAATGCACATCATCGATACCGTATTCCTTGGTTTTATCATTGCCTTCGTCAATAAAGACCTCAAAAGAATCCTGCTCATATGTATTGACCGATCCATCAGACAGCTGATCATCCCTAACTTCGGCAAGGAAATAAAGGGCGCGGTCGTCCCATAATGCTCTGAATTGAGCAGTAGTCTTCACCCCACTGGTGATGTGCTTGGGAGTGACCACCACTGCCTTGCTCCAGACTTCATCCACTTCACCGTCGATAACTGGTGTTCCATAGTATGCGACCATCCTGCCGTTAGAGTCAAGTCCATACTCGTCTACAGCAACTCTTTCCAACTCCTGACCCACCTCCGATTGAAATTCGCTGGCTTGCAAACAGGAAGCGTGCAGTAGAACCAATAGAGTTACAGACAGTATGAGCGGGAATCTTCGTAAGAGAGTCCTGTTTACCATTTTCAAAACATCCTCCCCTTTCCAATCGTTTGTACTCGGTACAAACCGCCCATTGTTAAATTCCCTTGCTTGGCTTATTAGCAGTCCTTTTTGATAATATGCTCAAGTAGAAGCTCGACAACTTTGAAGGAGTTCTTGGATGCCACGCCGCAGTACTTGGCAAAACTCTCCTGGCCGCTGTTTTCTTCCGTATCTGATATGGACCTGACTGCAGCAAACGGAATCTTACCAACGTAACAGACATGAGCGATTGCCGCCTCCATGTCCACACATAAAGGCTGGAACCTTTCGTTGATGATATCCCGGCCTTCTTGCTCAATAATAGCCTCCCCAGTGACTAACGTGCCAAAATACACCGCTTGCGGCAGCTTGGCCTTGTCAATAACACTCTCAAACAATCGCAGGAGTCTTCGGTCCACATGGAAATAGTGATCCGGCATCCACGGGTGGTATTCTGTCAATACACCTTCAGCCACATCGTGATAGGATACCTTGTTGGCAATGACCGTGTCGCCAATTTGAAGCCGTCTTCAAGCCTACCTGCTGTCCCTGAGGCAATAACAAGGTCTACTTCATACTTGTCAATCATGATCTGAGCAGCAATGGCAGCATTGACTTCGCATACTCCGCGGAAGAGCGCGACGACCTGAGTTTTGTCATGCAGAATGCCTCCTGTATGGTGGCAGAGTGTACACCCCCTCCACGGCGAGCCACTGCGTCACTCAGTACTCAGATAGATGCATAGGCACTCTTTCGTATTTTTTCTCAGGCGCAGTCAGTTTTCCTGCATTGTACGCTCTGTACGAGGCGACTCCTGCGCTGAAGTCCCTTGGTGAAAGATCAATTGCCATCTTCCATCGGCGAATATCCATATCGAGCTTCTCAGCGAAAAGGCTTTCCTCTGCAGAGTATGGCTTGTCACTCTCAATTTGTACATAGCCAGTACTATTTCGCCAGCGAACGCTTTAATCTCGAATCCGTCTATCTCCGCGTCAAAAACATGTTCCTCTTTCAGCA
>FIZJ01000056.1 GCA_900019385.1 uncultured Clostridia bacterium | reverse complement strand
ATGCTGGCGGCCAGCTTGCCGATCTCATCGGTCATGAACACAACATCCGCCGCTTCAATGGCCGTGTCCGATCCCAGGCCGCCCATGGCGATCCCGATATCCGCCCGCGCCAGGACCGGCGCGTCGTTGATGCCGTCGCCAACAAAGGCGAGCTTGCCTTTGCTTTTTTCGAGCAGTTCTTCCACAATCCGGACTTTGTCCTGAGGCAACAGCTCGGCATAGACCTGGCCGATGCCCATCTGCTGGGCTACCGTTTCCGCATGAGCTTGGTTATCACCGCTCAGCATCACGAGATCCATACCCAGCGCCTTGAGCTGTGCGGACGCTGTGGCCGCTTCGGGCTTGATGGGATCGGCGACAAGAATATATCCGGCGTACCTGCCGTTTACAGCAACATGGACGACGGAGCCCAAAGGAATTACGTCCGGGACTGCGATGCCGTGCTGAGCCATGATCCGCTCATTTCCGGCAATCACCGCTTGGCCGTTAACCGCTGTCGTGATCCCGAGGCCGGGAAGCTCTTGGTAATCTGTGATCAGACTTTGATCAACAGGCTCGCCGTACGCTTCCCTGATGGAGATGGCGATGGGATGGTTGGAATAGCTTTCGGCATATGCCGCGTAATGCAGGAGCTCTGCTTCGGAAATGCCTTCCGGGACTATCTGTGTCACTTTGAACTTACCCTGGGTTAAAGTGCCGGTTTTGTCAAAAGCGATTATACCCAGTTCATTGAAAGCATCCAGATAATTGCTGCCTTTGACCAGGATTCCGTGGCGGGAGGCGGCGCCGATACCGCCGAAGAAGCTCAAAGGAATCGATATGACCAATGCGCACGGGCAGGAGATGATCAGAAAGACCAGCGCCCGGTAACCCCATTCGCTGAAAGAGGCGCCAGCCAGGACGAGGGGCGGCAAGAACGCCAAGACCACGGCAAGAATGACAACGGCGGGGGTGTAGTACCTGGCCAGTTTGGAGATCAGGTTTTCAGTCGTAGTCTTTTTGCTGGCGGCGCTTTGCACCAGTTCGATGATCCGGGTTGCCGTCGACTGCTGATAGCTCTTCCTCACCTCAATGGCAAGCAGTCCGCTGTTGTTGATGCTGCCGCTTAAAACCTCATCGCCCGCTTGGACGTGGCGGGGCATCGATTCTCCGGTGAGGGCGGAAGTGTCGATGGTGGAAACGCCTTCGACGACAACGCCATCGAGAGGGACCCGTTCACCGGGTTTGACAACCACCCGTTCGCCAACCTGGACCTGCTCCGGCGAGACAGTTATTAGTTCCGCGCCGACCTGCACATGGGCATAATCAGGGCGGATGTTGAGCAAAGCTCTGATTGAGCGCTTGGAGCGGTGGACTGCCAAATCCTGGAAGAACTCGCCAACCTGGAACAGGAGCATGACAGCCACGCCTTCCAGGTATTCTCCGATAATAAAGGCGCCGATGGTGGCGGCGGACATCAGGAAGTATTCGTCAAAGACTCTGCCTTTGACAAGGTTGCGGCCGGCTTTGATCAGGATCTCGCTCCCGACCAAGAGATAGCTAGCGAGAAACAGGCCGAACTTCATGAAAGGAGTGAGGCTGAATGCCGCTGCCGGGGCGAGAAGCAGGACAGAGCCAAAGACGGCCAAAAGCTGGGGATTCCGCCACCAGGACAATGCCGGTTCCGGTTCTTCCCCGTGATTGTGGAAGTTGACGATTTGGGCACAGCTGCCGCAGGCGCACGCCGCGTCACCTGCGTGACTGTGGCTGACTGCTGCGTGAATGTGTTCCATGATTGTTACCCCTCACAATTTCAGTTTAGACAGTGTTATCTGCGGTCTTCGTTGATGTGGTTCAATCCTTGATGGAAGATTTCTTTGACATGGTCATCGTCCAGGGCGTAGTAGACCACTTTGCCCTCTTTGCGGTAGCGGACCAGTTTGGCCTGCTTCAAAACCCTAAGCTGGTGGGAAATCGCCGACTGGGTCATTCCCAACGCCACAGCGATGTCCCCGACACACATCTCTGATTGAAACAGTGCCGACAGAATCTTGATCCGGGTGGAATCGCCGAAGACCTTGAACAACTCCGCCAGATCGTAGAGCGTTTCTTCCGCGGCCATAGATGCTTTCACCTTTGCCACCACATCGGGGTGAAGTACTGACAGTTCCTCAGTCACTTGATCACTCCCTTATATCTATACGTATACATGTGAACAAATGTTCATATATCTAATTACAGTATAGCAGGTTTTTAAGGCAAGTCAAGCAGGTTTTGGCAAAAAACATCAGCGCAGGAATTATTTTGCTTGATGTAGAACTTCAGAGGTAACTATGCCAAAGAAGGCGAGGTCACCATCGAAATGGTAAAACCGAGGGCGATATTGGCGCTTGTATTGGCAGCTTTGCTGGTGCTGGGAACGGCTTTTTGTGTTGTGGCACAGGATCAGGACAATGAGGATGCGGTTACAGAAGGTATTGGACAGGAGGCGGTGGATTCAACCCCGCAGCAGACGCAGCCCCAGAGGGAATTGGACACGCTGGCCGGCTACTTCGATCAATACTTTGCAGAGCAGATGCAGAAACACAACATCCCCGGGCTGGCGTATGCGTTTGTCAGCGGCGGCCAGATGGTAGCCCGGGGTTTTGGGTTCGCCAACATAGAGCAGGGGATCGCGGTTGATCCCAATACGACGCTGTTTCCCATGGAGGACCTTGCGAAGGTGCTCACCGCCACAGCCGTGCTGAAGCTTGCGGAATCCAAGGCGGTGGATTTGGATGCGGATGTGAGCCGGTATTTGTCTGACTTCAGCGTGCCCAACCGGTATCCAAGGCCATTGACCTTGAGAAGCATCCTGACTCACACCACCGGCTTCGCCGAGAGCAGGCTCGGGGTGTATGCAGAAAACACAGAGAAACTGCAGCCGCTCAAGGAGTATCTGACGGACAAAGCCCCGATTCAAATCTATCCCCCCGGTAAGACAAGCACGTATGGTGACTATGGGTACGGTGTCGCTGGGCTGGTTATTGAAGAAGTGAGCGGCACGGCTTTCGCCGATTATATGCGGGAGCAGCTTTTGGCACCGCTTGGGATGAACGATACGAGCTTCGTCTTGACAGACGAGGTTTTGGCGAGCACCGCCCGGGGATACATAGATGTTGGAGAAGAGCTGAGGCCCAATCTGCCTGGATATGCCCACAACCAGCCCTCGAACTCCCTGTTTGGCACGGTTCATGATATGGCCAACTACATCGCCATGCAGCTGAACAATGGAGTGTTCAACAACCGAAGAATATTGGCATCGAGCAGTATCGGGCTGATGCAGAATCAGCAGTTTGCACAGCATCCGAAACTGCCCGGCTGGACTTTTGGCTTTTACGAGAACAACACGTTCCAGCAGCCGGTGATCCTGCACGGCGGCGACAGTGAGCTTGGTTATTCGAATATCTTATTTATGCTTCCTGAAGCGGATTTCGGCATGATTGTGTCCATCAACCGCTATTTACCGGAGTTCGGCAACAACCTGATCAACGACTTCATGAAGTGGCGGTATCCAACGGCTGAGGCTGTGCAGCCGGTTACCCCTGCCTTGGGTGCGGACAGGGCGCGCTGGTTTGTGGGGAAGTATACACTGGATTATCCGTCGTGTCACAGCCTGGACTGCATCAGGAGGCTGTTCACGCAGATATATGTCACTGCTGACGAGAGCGGCATCATCCACATTGAGTTCCCGCCCGAACTGGGATTGCCGACAGAGTGGATCGAGGTTGAACCGCTGCTCTTAAGGGCAGTGGATGAGGAGAAGTATGTGGCGTTTATTGACAATGATTATGGGGAAATAACGCATCTATACGCCGGAGGCATTTACAACTACAGTAAGGTGCCGTGGCACAAGAGCACGGAAGTGACGCTGATTGCAGGCGCGGCCTTCGCGGCGTTCTTTGTGGTGAAGCTAATCA
>FIZJ01000055.1 GCA_900019385.1 uncultured Clostridia bacterium | reverse complement strand
GAAGCTTCACCTACCTTGCTGACAAAAATCTGGTTGAGGGTAGGCAGTGCCAGTTCGAAGTGGAGCACTCTGCCGGCCTGGGAGGCGGCGAGGAGGATAGCGTTGGTGTCTACCCGATGGTTTAGTTTGAAGACCATGTACTCAGCGGTCTGGCCTACCAGTTCCAGTTCCGGGAACTTGCGCCAGAAGTCCTGATCGCCGTCGACGGCAAGGTGCAGGTACTGGCGCCCGATTTGTTCCTTAATCTCCCGCAAGTTACCGCTTAAGACCAGCCTGCCGTGGTGAATAATACAAATGTCCCGGCAAAGCTCTTCCACCTGTTCCATCCGGTGACTGGAGAAGATGATCGTCTGCCCCTGCTTGTTGCCCTCCAGGAGCAGCTGCTTGAGGAGATCGGCATTTACCGGATCGAGTCCGCTGAACGGTTCGTCCAAGAACACAATCTCCGGTTCATGAATGAGAGCGCTGATTGTCTGCACTTTCTGTTGGTTTCCCTTGGACAATTCTTCAATGCGTTTGTGGCGGTACTCTTCCAGGCGGAAGCGTTCGATCATCGCTTTCGTCCTGCTGACAGCGTCCTTTTTGCCGAGGCCGTTGAGCCTGGCTAAAAAGACCAAGTGCTCTTCCACCCGCATTTTCGGGTACAAACCCCGATCTTCCGGCAGATAACCGTAAGTGCCCCGGGGATGGCGGCTCAGAGGCTTGCCCTTCCAGGTGATCGACCCGGTATCGGGCTTGATGATGTCCAAGACCATGCGGATGGTTGTTGTTTTGCCGGCACCATTGGGCCCAAGCAGGCCGAAGATGCTTCCGGCCTTGATCTCGACTGTCAGCTGGTCCACAGCACGCACATCGCGGAAATCTTTTGTGACGTTGTACACAGATAAGCCCACACGGACACCTCCTGCTGTGATCATTGCAACAATCATACTCAATATACCCAATTATGTCAAGGATTGGCAATATACTAAGACTTGTCTATGCAGATGAAAATCGGAATGATGCGCCCAAAATATTGCTGGATGCGCTGTATGTGTACTATAATTAGACAAGACAAGCAAAAAGGAGATGAATGGATGGTGGAGAAAAAGGCCAAGCGCTGGATGCGCCATGAAGTTCCGGAGGAACTGACCTGGAACTTGCATGACCTGTTTGCCGATGACAAAGCCTGGGAAGACGAGCTTGCCGCTCTTGCCCAGGATATTGCCGAAGTGAAGCAGTATCAAGGTAGACTTGGGGAAGGTGTGCAGGCACTTGCCGCCTGCCTTAGAGCTCTCGAGAGCTACTATGAACGGCTGATGAGAGCCAGCAGCTACGCCCGCCTGCAGCTGTCTGCCGACGGAGCCAACCCTGCCAACCAGGAAAAAGCGGCGAAAGCCATGGCACTGGAAGCCAAAGCTGGATCGGAATTCTCGTTTGTCCGATCGGAAATCGTTGCCCTGCCGGATGAACTTGTCCAGCAGTATCTGCAGGATCCGGCGCTTAAGGACTACACTAAGTTTGTCAGCGACATCATTGAGACGAAGCCGCATCAGCTGTCGCCGGAAACGGAGGAAGTGCTGGCGGCTTTGCAGGAAGTGCATTCCGCGCCGTACATGATCTACCAGCGGACGAAAGCGGCTGACATGGAGTTCGAATCCATCAATGATCAGGATGGAGAAGAACGGCCGATGTCGTTCGCCCTCTATGAAGACTTGTATGAGTCAATGCCAGATACATATTTGCGGCGCCAAGCGGCAGCATCATTCGCCAAGACCTTGAGGCAGTACCAAAACACGTTCGCAGGCACTTACGGGACGGAAGTGAAGAAGCAGGTGCTGCTGTCCCGGATCCGGAAGTATCAGTCGGTGACGGAAATGCTGCTCCAGCCTCAGCAAGTTACGGAGGAGATGTACCACAACCAGCTGGATATCATCCAGAAAGAGCTGGCGCCCCATATGCGCCGCTACGCTATGCTGAAAAAAGAGCAGTTGGGACTGGACAAGATGATGTTCTGCGATCTCAAAGCCCAGCTGGATCCGGAAAACGACCCCAAAATTTCCTTTGCGGAAGCCAGAGAACTGATCTTGGACGCATTGAAGGTGCTTGGCTCAGAGTATGTGGAGATTATCGAACGGGGTTTGTACAACCGTTGGGTGGATCTGGCGGATAATGTCGGCAAATCGACAGGGGCATTTTGCTCGTCCATCTACGGAGTGCACCCGTATATTCTCATGACCTGGACCGACAACATGCGTTCCGCTTTCACATTGGTCCACGAACTGGGTCACGCCGGCCATTTCGCCCTGGCGATGAAGTACAACAATCTTCTGAACCTGCGGCCGTCGACCTATCTTGTGGAAGCCCCATCCACCATGAATGAGCTGCTTTTGGGCAATCACATTCTCTCCCAGACCGACAGTGTGCAGATGAAGCGCTGGGTGATCATGCAGTATCTGGGCACATACTACCACAACTTCGTCACTCATCTGTTGGAAGGAGAATTCCAGCGGCGGGTGTATGCCGCGGCGGAGGCGGGGAGGGGGATTACAGCCAGCCTGCTTAATCAGCTGAAAGGCGAGGTCCTCTCCGACTTCTGGGGCGATGTGGTGGAAATCGACGATCTGGCGAAGCTTACCTGGATGCGCCAACCCCACTACTACATGGGGCTCTATCCGTACACTTACTCGGCCGGGCTGACTATCGCCACCGCCTGTGCCGAGAAGATAAGGACGGAAGGCCAGCCGGCGGTTGAC
>FIZJ01000054.1 GCA_900019385.1 uncultured Clostridia bacterium | reverse complement strand
TACTTGCGATTGTCGGCATAAAATGCCGTCTCGCCGCCTTCTGGGTTCATAGTCAGATTGACTGCTCCCGGAATCGCCTGAGGGGTTTCATACCCGTTGGCATTCTTGAACGCAATGTGGACCTGCTCAAGACCAAATTTCACTTTGTTCGCCATCGCGTTAACCTCCTATCAGTTGAATGTCGTACGCAGTAAGGAACATATTCTCAGAATCAATAAAGCCCGGCGAAGACTTCCTATAGGGAATCCGCTGGGCTTTGAACCAATCTTCCACCAACTGCTCTGTTGGTGGGTGCTTCGTGGCCGTGTAAAGCTCTAGGCGGTAGTTGCCTATGTCGAAGTAGTTGTAGTTATCCGCCACCAAATCGTCGCTTTCCGTATGTGTAATCAGCGTGTACGGCAGAGCTGGCGCTCGAGACCACTTGTGATAGTTGCAGGGCAGCCCTATACTTTCCATGCCTGCGATGATGTCCAAGTAGGTCACGGCTAACCACCCCTCTCAAGAATCCGCACGATTTTCCTCTCCAGCTGCGGGATGTGACGTTCTTCAGCAGGTTTGATGTGCGGCCTACCTTCGACACGGCCCCCACCGCTCTTGGCATGGCCGTGTTCCAAGAGGTGGGTGAGCCGATACTTTTCCTTGTTGTGAACTACATATCTCCCTGGGCCCTCCTTCCTAGCTGTCCAGCCTTTAGCATACTCGCCGGTATCTTTGGGCGAGGTTTCGCGGAGGTCAGCGACCAGAGCCTGTGCGGTCTCCTTCACCGCTTCTTCGATAGCTGCCCCTACCTCTTCCGTGTATGTCCTCATAGCGAGGATTATTTTGCCGGCCAAGCCATCTACTTTGACCACCTCAGCCATTACCACCACCCTCCTCGCACGTTAGCTTGATCCATGTGTCTCCGGGCAGTTGGTCAACACGTTTGATGGTATATACTCGACCAAAGTGCGTAGTCGGAGTGCCCTCCACCAACACCGGCTGGTTGATACCTACAAACCCGATTCCCATTTCACCACGTGTGATATGGGTTTCCACAATACGATAATCGGCGAGATTAAAGATGAGGTCCTCCAAAAACGGGGCCCGCCGAAGCTCGAAGATGACGGTATTCTCTTCACCAACTGCTTTGGCGGCGTAGTACCGCTCACCCCACAGCGTCTGTAAGTTAGCCCAGACCGTCTGCCAGTCTTGCCACTCTTCGACCTGATTGCCCCA
>FIZJ01000053.1 GCA_900019385.1 uncultured Clostridia bacterium | reverse complement strand
CAGCCTCTTCAATAAGAAGAGGCTAAACAATGCTATACTAACCTTAACCTCCTCTCATCTCTCTGGGTATTCCCCAGCAGGAATTGGCACCTTGTGACATCCGCCACCGGTTGCCGGGTTTCATTGGGCCAGTCCCTCCACCTCTCTGGATAAGAGCAGTTAAATATGGAATTTGGTATTAGTATAGCCAGTGATTATCCGTTTGTCAACACTATTGATGTTAAATATTACGAAAACCGGGCACACATCCACCTAAATATGGCTGAGAGTGAACACCAAATGAATGGTTCTACCGCCGGGTTCAGGATTGCCAGCTGGCTCGATCTTGAGATCCCAACTGAACTCATAGCTGCCCATAGGGCCTGTCCAGAAACTTAAGGCGTTAACCGGCTGCCAATCAGCCTTGGAATTGTGAATCCGCGCGTAAACTCGAAAGCCTTCGCTTTGCAGCGCCTCGGCTGTCAGAATCCAGTCTGCGTTGCTCTGGATCTCCATCAAGCCGACATCAGAGACAACAAGCGGCAGTCCCCGATCAAGCTTGTCCCACGGATAGGCAGAACTTAACTCCACCGGCTCAACAATCGTCAACTGCTGTGCCGCAGGAATCACAATCCGGACAGTCGCAGCCGCCCGGCTCAGTTCCCGGCCTGCCGCAGGCGCCGCTGTCACCGCCAACAACAACCCAGCCAGCAAAACACTCCTAAATAATGCGCCCACAGTATCCCTCCCCGTCTACCGAGAGGTTTTCTCAATTGTCATTTTTATTCTACAATTAATACATCGGCTGATCAATACTTATTTCTGGGCCAAGATGATGTCGATGGCGCCTTCGTAATTGCCGGCCAAATGCTCCCATCCCAGGCTGCACTCAATCCATACGGTAAAAGTCTTGCCCGTATAGCCTTCTCCCTGTAACATCACGGGGCGGGTAAGGTTTTGCACAAACTTGGCATCTCCTTCCAGCCTGACATACAGCTGCTCTGGCTCGATCCAAAGTTTGGCGGCGGCGGCACCAGGCTTCGGATCACCTACATATTTAAGCCCATCTGTACTCTGGGATACTGTCCAGTTGGGGTGGTTGGCATCCACAGTAATGCTGATTTTTTCATTTGTTCGGTATGTCCCGGGGCCGAGGCCGGCAGTAATTGAAATTTTTGATGGTTCAACCACAAGCCTTGCGCGGCGGGGGATCTCGACTGTCAGCTGTATTGCGGCACCTCCATTGGCACTTTCCAAATATCCCCGGTAGATTCCCGCCGGCCCCCAAACAGATGGAGACAAGCGGACCGAAATCTCGTTGGACGTTTGTCCTGAGGCCAGTAAAACCAGATGATCGCTCCGGCTGGCAAAACTCTGCCAGTGATCGGTGTAGCCGGAGTAGATCTCGATGCAGTCCGGCGGCAGGACATGCCCATTTTCGCTGACCAGATTGGTCATCCGGAACCGAATCGCACCGCTGCCAGCGCCGGGATTTCGATAAACGCCGACAGTGACTGGTGCCATG
This sequence comes from uncultured Clostridia bacterium, assembly GCA_900019385.1. Classification (GTDB taxonomy): domain Bacteria; phylum Bacillota; class Limnochordia; order Darwinibacteriales; family DTU012; genus DTU012. The sequence continues at coordinate 22,298 of FIZJ01000053.1, read as the reverse complement.
TCCTCCCCAGGCCTATCCACCACCCAGTGCAGTTCAGGTGGATCAACGACGCACTTTTCCCTTTGGGCGAAACCAGAAGCTGAAACAAACACCAGCCCGATTAGACAGGCAGCCAAAGCCCAAATCCTGATTCTTGCTGACATCATATCAGTCACTTCCCATCCAGCCCAAAACATTGGCGGGCATTAGAATATAACTCTTTTGACTGGGATCCACACTGCGGATAACCACACGGCAGTCGGCAAACTGACGGCGAAGTCCTTGCTCCAGCCGTCTGGATACCACCGCGGCTCCGACCCGGTTGGTATTGTTCAGATAAACACCGATCTCGTCCCGATCCCATCTGCAGATCAAGTCTCCCTGCCGCAGTGATCTGGCCAGATATTTGAGGACTTTCTCATCGTCCAGAAGTTTCGTACTGCTGAATGACAGGAGCAGCAGCTCCCCTCCCTTTTTGAGCGCCCGCTGTACCGTGAAACGGTCGGCAATCCGCGCTGTGCCGCTCCTCTCCGCTCCATGGTCTGCTGCAGCCTTGAGCCGCTGGATCAGCATGCAGGTTTCTTCGCTGGGTTCCAGCCCGACTTCGTCCTCCATGATTCGCTCACACTCTTTGTACTGCCGGACAGCGTCCACATTACGCCCTTGTTCCAGCAGATACTTGATAATCGCCTGGTGCAGTTTCTCCCGTGTTGGATCGTAATTGAGCGCATTGCGGCAAACCTGAACCGCCTGGCCATAGTCGCGGCGGCGCTCTGCCAACAGTGTGGCAGTGCGTAGAGCAGTCTCGATATACTGCTCTCGCAGGTTGGTCCTAAGAACCGCTGTCCAGTCCTCATAGAGGTCTTCCTCAAGAAAGTCTCCCCGGTAGAGCTCCAAGGCCTTGAGGAATGCATTCAAGGCCTCGTCAGGGTCGGAACGTTCCAAATCCAACCCTGTCTTGATCAGTTCTTGAAACTCCAAAATATCAATATAATAGAACCCATCCGGAGGATCGAACCAATACAGCCCATTGCGATAGCTGATCACAGAGTGGTTCTTGCTGTCCTTTCCTTTCGGAAACAAACTGCGCCGCAGGTTGTAGACAGTGGTGTGGAGATTGTGAATTGAACTCTCCGGGTCGCTGTCAGCCCAGAGCAGTTCGATCATGCTATCTCTAGGCACCTTTTTCCCAGGCCGCGAGCATAAGAACTTGAACAAAGTGAGGGCTTTCTTTGAACGCCAATCGACAACAGGAATGATGCGCCCGTCGACTTCGACCTGAAAGGGACCGAGAAACCATACTTTGATCACAGCCGTCTGCCCCCCGCATACTCGTGAAAGTCTCTGATCTATATTAAATTGTGTGTACGAATTTACCTTCTGACATAATTCCAACTTTACGAAGTTTTCCTACATTTTTCCGGACAATCTGGTTTAAAAAGAGCTTATCCTCATGGATAAGCTCCTCTATGGGGATATTCGTGTCAGAATATGGAAAAACTCAGCCCGACACTAATCCGGTGTTGTTCCTTTTCTGAAAAGGTATACTCCATCTGCAGGCTGCACGCCCGATCGAGGCTGATGGCGCTTTTGACACTGTGGGAAAGCGCTCCTAGGTCAAGCGCCCCATGATAGGCGATTGACCATGTTTCACCCTCGAAGGCGAAACCAAACTCCACTTTAATCATCTGCGCGACCGGCGGCTCATTGGGCTCTCTAGTACCAATCTCTAGAGCGTAGAGAGCGGCAGTGAATTTGAAATGCGGCGTCAGCCAGACTTCATCCCCAACCCCGAGGCGGATCAAAGGCAGTAAACCGCCCTCACGATCTTCCAACTCAGCCACGAGCGCCAAGTGCTCGTGGATCAGCCAACGCGCTCTGGCATTGAAGCCAAATTCCTGCCCGAACCAAATCTTCCCAGCCAATTCGCTGCTTTCCGAGACATATTTTCCCGACAAGTAACCGTTCATTCCCCGGCTGTCTAATATCAAGCCGGCTCCCCATTGGGAGGGAAGTGTCTCGGTCTCAGCCGCCTTCTTGGCGAAAACCTGCTGCATCCCAACCAGACTGCCTATGGGCACAACAGAGGCATAACCGGGGATTCGTTCAGGTGGTACAACGAAACCTGAGACAAACAGGGCGAAAAAGCGTTTCTGTTCACTGCCGGGGCTGCGTTCTGACTTGGTTACCACCGCCACCGGAACCCTTGCCTCCCCATCCACCCAGCTGATCAGTTCCACTCCACTGGCGGCTCCCAGGTCATCCTGGAATTTCAGGGCAATCTGAGTTTGAATCCTCTGGTTTTCTGGATCAATCTGCATGGGGGTGATCCGGATCTGGAAAAGAGCGCCTTCCTCCTGCCTGGTCAAGTTGGTTTCACTGAGACTCACATACAGCGGTTCATTCCCCACCGTCAAAAGCCACGATGAGTAGCCGGCGGCGGCTCCGCCTTGACCGGCGGCCCCCTCCAGCGCGAACCGGGAATTGGGGCCGTCGACTGCCAGAGTCATCAACAACTCTGCATCCCAGCTTACTTCCCATCCAACTTCGGACGCCTCACCGGAACGAATGCTAAACTGCGGCGACAAGTTTTGCAGCAAAGCGCCGCTCAGTTCAACAAAATGAATCTCATAGCCGACAACCGGCTGCAGCGGCTTCGGAACATATTGTTCCCAACCCTCGCTGGCCAGCATCTGCGCCATTTCCGGCGTCCAGCCGTCGCCTGACAAGTCACCTGCTGCAGCCGCCGGCGTCACCAACAGCAGGCAGCTGAGAATAATCAGCAGTGTTCTCATATCCATCCTCCCCGGCTCACCTAATCACAGGAGTCACAAACACCAAGAGCTCGCTCTCGGCCTCCCGCTGCACATCATTCCTGAAGAACCAGCGGATGATGGGTATGTCTCCCAAAATCGGCACCTTGTCACTGTAGTCGGCACTGGTCTGGATCGTCATACCTGCCAGCATGGCCGTCTGCCCGTTTTCCAGCAGTACCGTGGTGGATACCGTCGAGTTCTTAATTACAAAGTCAGGCTTGGCTTCGTTGATGAAATGACTGATCTCAGGCGTGATGGTAAGCATGATTTTGTCGCCGTAAATCTGGGGCACCACTTTCAGGCGCACACCAACGTCGATCCGCTCAGTCCGGGTGGATGTTTCTGTCGAACCGGGCAGTAAAAGTATCTGCCGATCCCCGATAAACAGCTCGGCAGTTTTGCCGTCGGCCACGACTACCTTGGGATTGGCATGGACTTTGGCATTTCCCTCTTTTTCCGCCAATTTCAGCTGGCTGAGCAGCTGTCCGTAAAGATCAGTGGCGAAGAGCAGGGTGGAGTTTTTGTATTCAAGGTTTGACTGCCAGCTTTCGTTCAAAGTCTGCCCAGCCCCAAAAGCGTATGAAAACAGATTGGCTCCCATGTCTTTGAGGAAGCTTGTCGAGACTTCCGTCACGATGACCTGCACTTCAACCTGCTTTTCTGGCTGATCGATCTGGGCGATCAGTTTCAAGATCCTCTCTAGCTCCGCTTCAGGCGCCGTAACAAACAGGAACTTGCCGTCATATTCCCCCTTGACATACCCTGATAAGAAGGAAGGCAGGGCATTCAGCACCTTTCCTGCGGACACATGGGTCAGATGCACAACCTCGCTGACTGCCAGTTCAGCAAAGGTCGTGCTTCTGGGATCCGGGAGACCGACAAAGTAAAAGTCGTCGATCCTGCGATATGTATAGCCGCCGCTGATGAGAATCATCCTCAGCGCCTTTTCCAGCGGCACATCCTGCAGATCCGCGGTAATCGTGCCGCCCACCGTTGAATCGACAATGATGTTGACTCCCGTCTGCATCGTGATTTCGCTTAAAGCTTCGCGAATGTCTGTTTCAAACAGCAAAAGATTGACCAGTGGCTGCTCATCACTGGCCTCAATAATTCCAGTTAAGATAAGAAAAATCATAACTGAAATTACGATCAAGATCCGCCTTTTCATAAACGTGCATCCTCCACTCTGATTTTAAAGTGTATGGCTCCGTCTGATGCTATTCAGCATACAACTGTACACTCAAAAAAAAATCAAAATACTACTTTTGGATGCACTTGGACAGGATCTTCACATGGAGGAAAAATGGAGGCATCGCGTCGGAGTCAATCAAGAACCGACTCCGGCGCGGAGGATTTCTTCTGATATGAGGGCTATTTCTTCGTTTTTGTAGCTGCGGTTTGGCCGCGGCGTGCTGATGGTGATCTCCCTTAAGATTACCGCCGGTTTGTCGGACAAAATCAGCACCCGGTCTGCGAGCAACACTGCTTCCTCGGGACTGTGAGTCACCAGCAAAATGCTGAACTGTTCACTGGTTTGCTCCTCCAGCACAAGCTTTTGCAGCTGATGCCTCAAGGCCAGATCCACCGATTGGAACGGTTCATCCATGAGCAAAAGCTGCGGCCTGACTGCGAGCGCCCGCACCAGTTCCAATCTCTGCCGCTGTCCTCCGCTTAACTGCAGAGGATAGGCGTCCTTGTAGGCGGCTAGGCCGGTTTCTTCCAGCAGACGGCTGCGAAAATCTCTCGCTTCGTCTGACGTAAGGAAATTTTGCTGCACCAGGGCAATGTTCGCCTCAACCGTTTTCCAAGGTAAAAGCCGCGGTTCTTGAAACACATAGGCTGTCCTTAGTTCAGGGGATTTGTCGAGCTCGCCCCGATCCACCCGCAGCTGTCCGGCAATGATGTTCAGCAATGTGGTTTTGCCGCATCCTGAGGGGCCAACCAAAGCCACGATTTCGCCATGGTATAACCGAAGCGACAAGCCGGCCAGAACTTTGAGCCTGCCACCTGCGGCGGCGAAACTTTTGTGAATCTGCTTCAGTTCAAGGACAGCCTGCTGTTCTCTATTCATGATGCACCCACCTTGTGGCCCTGCGCTTGGCCGCTCCCAAGACGCCGTATTCGAAAGCGAACATCACCACAATCAGGATCACGGTCCAGGCAAACACTTTTTCTGTTTCAAGGTTGCTGTATGCCATGCTCAAGGCAAAGCCAACACCGCTGGAACTGCCGATAAACTCCGCAAACACCGCCGACTTCCAGGCAAAGGCGAGCCCGACGCTGGCCGCCGACACCAAATGAGGCAGCAGCGAAGGCAGATAGACATGAATGATAACCTGAGCCGGCGAACAGCGGTAGACTTCCGCCATTTCCACCAACTTTGCATCAATACCGCCAAATCCGGAAAAGACATTGATGAAGACAACAGGAAAGGTGACGACAAAAACCAGAAAGATGACAGTGGTATCCTTGGCCACCCCGAACCAGATCACCGCCAGGATGATCCAAACAACAGGCGGTATGATCTGTACAATGGTGATCAAAGGCTGCAGCATCCAGCGGCAAAAAGAAAAGGCATGCAGCGTCAGCGCGACAGCAATTCCAGCCAGAAACGCAAGCCCGAATCCTGCCAAAGTGCGCTGAAACGTGATCAGGCTGTTGGCCCAAAGCCTGCCGGACTGCCAGAGCTCAACCAGGGCTTCCAGTGTTTCCACCGGTGAGGGAAGAATCAAAGGAGGATATTTGGCCGCCAGCGCTTGCCAAAGAGCAAGCACTGCCAGAATGCCGGCGGCACTGATTGCAGCCTTAGTGAAAATAGAATTCCGCATCAGGAAGTCTACCACCTATCATCTCCGGATAGAGCCCCAAGATTGCTTCGAAATACTGCTTGATCAGCAGTCCGGCATCGTCGGGGTAAAGATTGAGATCGACTCTTTCCAAAGCTTCCTCCACAACGGCAGCCTGCTGGCCGAGGTACTTCTCGGCGATCCCTGCCGCTTCGCCGGGATTGGCCTTGATCCAGTCAATTCCCTCCTGATACAGCTGATTGATCCGCTTGACCAGTTCCGGGTGCTCATTGGCAAAACTGGCGCCTGCGAAAAGGCCGACATAGGGGATCCGGTATTCTCCATCGTTCAACTTCGCCCACTCATCCTGCAGGTCAAAAGCGATCTCTGCCTCCTGGCAGTTCCGCAAGGTGACGGTTACCAGAGGCTCCGGCAGGATGACAGCGTCGATCTGTCCCAGCTGGAAGGCCACGGCCGCATTGTTGGAAGCCAGGTAGACAAACGTCACATCGTTAGGATCGACACCATGGCCGACGAGAAAACAGCGGGCGAGAAAATCCACCGGGCCGCCCTGCAAAGGCACGCTCAAAGTCTTGCCTCTCAGATCCGCCCAGCTGTTCACCGGGAAATTGGCCAGAAGATAGTCTATCCCCCAGACATTGGTGTTCACCAGCTGAAGCCCTATTCCTTTATTATAGGCTTTGGCGCCTACACTGACTCCGGTGACCAGAAGATCAATGTCATTTTGGGCGATCAGGGCTATCCCCCGTTGATGATCTGGTGAAATCTGGATATCAAGGTCGACATCCAACAAACCCTGGTCATCCATCCAGAAAAGCGGCAGCGCGCTGAACACAGCCGGAGTCTGGACTTTCACCTGCTGCCTGCCGGCAGCCGCGGCTGTGTTCCAGCAAGACAAAACCATGCAAGCCAGAATCAAAGCAGCTGTGCCGATGCGCCTAATCATGCGGCTCCCTCCTAACGGACATTCCGGGCCTGATAGCTGGTATGGAGCAGTTCATGGGATTTTTCGCCCAACGGCTCGCCGAGAAACTCTTCGTAAAGACTGATCACATCCGGGTTATGGTGGGATTTGCGAATTTGCCTGTTCTGATCGATCTCGGTCAGTCCTCTGGCTCTCCTGTCTTTGGCGTCACTGAAGCGGGAGAACGGCTGGCCGCCTCCGCCGACACACCCGTGGGGGCAGGCCATGATTTCTATCCAATCATACTTGGATTTGCCTTCCCTGACATCATCAAGAAGTTTTGCCGCATTGGCCAGGCCGCTGGCTACAGCGATGTTGTACACCCTGCCGGCAATCTCCACCTGTGCTTCTCTGATCCCCACCAAGCCCAGATTCAGGCGATCCAAACTCTCGCCGGTCAGCACTTCCTTGACCGTCCGCAGCGCCGCTTCGGTCACCCCTCCGGTTGTGCCGAAGATGGCGGCGGCACCGGTTGTCTCGCCCATGATCTGGTCATAGTCGCCGTCTTCCAGATTGATGAAATCCAACCCCGCTTCCTTAATCATCCGCGCCAGTTCCCTGGTGGTCAAAACCGCGTCGGTATCCTGGAAACCGCTGTCCCGGTGCTCAGGCCTCGCTTTTTCGAGTTTCTTCGCAGTACACGGCATTACCGACACTGTGAAGATTTTTTCCGGATCGATGCCGCTTTTTGCGGCGTAGAATGTCTTGACAATCGTGGAAAACATCTGCTGCGGCGACTTGGCGGTGGAAACATGCTCCAATAGATCCGGATAATTGCATTCGGCGTACTTCACCCAGCCCGGACAGCAGGATGTGATGTGAGGAAGCTTCTTGCTTTCAGTAATCTTGCTGATGAATTCATGGCCTTCCTCGATAATCGTGAGATCGGCGCTGAACTCGGTGGAAAAGACCCGGTCAAACCCGAGCCGCTTCAAAGCAGCGATCAGCTTGCCGGTTACAACGGTTCCTGGCTCCAGGCCGAACTCCTCTCCAATACTCACCTGAACCGAAGGGGCCGTCTGCACCACGACAAACATGTCTGGATCGTCCAACGCTTCCCAAACACGGCTGATTTCACTGATCTCAGTGATGGCGCCTACAGGGCAGACAGCGGCACACTGCCCGCACTCGGCACAGTTGACTTCACTGTAAGGCAGATCAAAGGCGGTTGTCACAATCGCATCAAAGCCGCGCCCGGCAAAATCCAACGCCATCACACCCTGGATTTCCCCACAAGCCCTGACACAGCGCCCGCAGAGAATGCACTTGTTGGGATCCCGTTTCAGAGAAAAGCCTTGCTCCACAGGGGGCCGTTTCCGTTTTTGACCGGCAAACCGGTCGACCGACCTGCGGTCAACACCCAAATCCGCCGCCAGCCTCTGAAGTTCGCAGCTGCCGCTGCGGTCGCAGCCAAGACAATCGTTGGGGTGATTGGCGAGGAGCAGTTCGATGTTGAGTTTCCTTGCTCTGCGAGCAGCGGCGCTGCGAGTACTGATTCGCATTCCGTCAGCGGCAGGAGTCACGCATGATGCCAGCAGACGGCTTGTCTCCAAATCCTCCACCATGCATACCCGGCACGAACCGGCCAAGGACAAATCGGGATGATAGCACAAAGTCGGAATATCTATCCCGGCTCTCCGGGCGGCTTCGAGGACAGTAGCCCCGTTCTCTACCTGTACCACTTGATCATCGATGGTAAGGGTAATCTTGTTCATCTGCCCACACTCCTTTCCGTTGTCTCAGTCTAGGTCTGCGCGATGGCATGCACAGGGCATTTCTGAGCACATGCGCCGCAGCTGAGGCACAGCTGTTCGTTTATCACATGCGGCTGCCTCCGCTCACCAGTGATCGCTCCTGTGGGGCAAACGCGCTGGCAAAGACCGCAGCCAACGCACTTCTTTTGATCAATCACATATGCTCCGCTCATACCGGCACAGACGTTGGCCAGACAGCGCTTGTCTTTGATGTGCGCTTCGTACTCATGCCGGAAATACTTGATGGTGCTGAGCACCGGATTGGGAGCCGATCCGCCCAACTGGCACAGGGAGGTCCGGCAAATATGGCTGCCCAGCTCTTCCAACAGCTCAATGTCTCCTTCTCGGCCTTCGCCGGAACAGATCCGGTCGAGAATCTCCAGCATTCTTTTGGTCCCTTCCCGGCAGGGGGTGCATTTGCCGCATGATTCGCTCTGAGTGAACTTCAGGAAGAAGCGGGCCACATCCACCATGCATGTTGAGCTGTCCATCACCACCATGCCGCCCGAGCCCATCATGGCCCCTGCCTGCCGCAGCGATTCGTAGTCAATGGGAAGATCCAGCAGTTCTTCAGGGATGCATCCGCCGGACGGGCCGCCAATCTGCACTGCTTTCAGCTCTCTGCCCTCAGGCATGCCGCCGCCGATACCATAAATGATCTCCCTGAGCGTCATGCCCATGGGGACTTCCACCAATCCTGTCCTGTTCACTTTGCCGGTCAAAGCGAAGACTTTGGTGCCGGCGGAGCCTTCAGTGCCCACAGCCCGGTAGGCTTCAGCCCCGTGTTTGATGATATATGAAACATTGCCGAAGGTTTCCACATTGTTGATATTGGTGGGGCGGCCCCAGAGGCCGGATACTGATGGAAAAGGCGGCTTGGGCCGGGGCATGCCCCTCTTGCCTTCGATCGACGCCATGAGCGCGGTTTCTTCACCGCAGACAAAGGCCCCTGCGCCCTTTTTGATCTTGAGGTCGAAATCAAAACCGCTGCCGAATAAATCATTACCTATGAATCCATATGCTTTCGCCTGTTCAATGGCGATCTGCAGGCGGCGGATCGCCAAAGGATATTCCGCCCGGACATAGATGTACCCTTCGTTCGCCCCGATGGCGTAAGCGGCGATGATCATACCCTCGATCACCCGGTGCGGATCGCCCTCCAAGAGGCTCCGGTCCATGAACGCCCCGGGATCGCCTTCATCGGCGTTGCAGATGACGTACTTTTTATCGCTTGGTGTTTTCCGCGTCAGCTCCCACTTCAATCCGGTAGGGAACCCGGCGCCGCCCCGTCCCCTAAGCCCTGAGTTCTTAATTTCGGCGATCACTTCCTCGGGCGTCATGGAAATCAAGGCCTTGGCACAAGCCTCATACCCGCCCGAGGCGATATATTCCTCTATGCTTTCCGGATTGATTAGCCCGCAATTGGCCAGGACAATCCGCCGCTGTTTATTGTAGAATTCGAGATCATTGTAAGTGGGGATTCGGCTGTCCTCCCGGCTGCCCTCCCCAAACGCCGCGATCGCTTTTTCCGCCACTACAGTTTTTCCCAGCACATGCTCGCGGACAATGCGAACAGCGTCGGTTCTTGTGACCTTGCCGTAAGTGATCCTGTCTTCCCCGGGGAGTTGAACATCCACAAGTGGTTCTTGTTCGCACATACCGATACAGCCAGTCTGGGTCAGGGCCGCGTCGACGCCGGCCTTCTCCAACTCCTCGCGGATGGCTTCCAGAGTGTCACGTGCGCCGGCCGCAATTCCACAGGTCCCCATGCCCACAATAATCTTGGGCTTTTGCGAAAGTTCCGCGTCTGCCAACTTGTGTCCGATTTCCGCCTTCAACTGCAGCAGTTCCGCCATTGATCTCATCCGCCGCCAACCTCCCACACTTTATATCCCAGGCTCGAAAGCTCGAACCACAGCTCCATCAGTGCCTCGAAACAGGAGCCGCAGTGTTCGCGCCTGCCTTGCTTTTTGACCTGTATGCATCCAGCACCAACCCCACTTTTTCCGGGGTGAGCCGGCCGTGAGTATCATCATTGACCATGATCACCGGCGCAAGGCCGCAGGCGCCGATGCAGGCCACTGTCTCCAACGTGAATTCAAGATCATCGGTGGTGCCTCCGGCTTTGATCCCCAACTGCTTTTCAATCGCTTTCAACACTTCGGCTCCACCCCGGACATGGCACGCAGTGCCGGTGCACACCCGAATCACATTCCTGCCTCTGGGTTGGAGATGAAACTGGCTGTAAAAAGTCACTACTCCGTAGACTTTGCCCAAGGACAAGCCCAAGTGCCCGGCAATTTCCCTGAGCACTTCCTGCGGCAGATACCCGTAGTGCTCCTGAGCGTCCTGCAGGATGGGAATCAGGCTGCTTTCCGCTTTGCTGTAACTGTTGAGGATGCTGTACAGTGGGCTGAAGTACCTGTCGAGATTCTCTTGTGCATGGCCGCAAACACAATTCATTTTCTCCACCCTTTCCAAGTTTCTAATTATATTGTGATTTTTTTAACATTCCCCTTCATAAAACTAACCCGCTGGTAAAACGGGTTAGTTATACTTTTCACATTCTTTGTCTTCATTATAGGTTGGGCTTCAACTTTTGTCAATAGAATTTCCCCAACTAAATCATCTTTTTACATATCTGGAGCTTTGTTTTACCAAATTTGTCACTTACTTAATCGACAGAGGGTTCCAGCCATCACTTCCCTTAAGCACATTTTCAACAGTGTACTCTTCCGCTTCCTCGGACGTGAGGATTTTGGCCCATTTGACACGCTGATCAAGCTTCGCTCCAGGCCCAAAGCTGTTGAACTCAGCGTAGAACACTGTTTTTTCCTTCTCGATGCTGCCCCAATTGTGCCAGCCCTCTGCTTTGATATGTTCACCCATGTAGGTGTTGATAAACACCGTCTTGGCGTACTCCCGCCACGGTCTGCCGAGATAGACCGATTCAGGCGGCGCCTCACCGGTAAGCCGGCAGTTGATGAACACATAGCCGTATTTCTCTCCCTGAGGAGTCGAGGCGGCGGTGATATATCCAACGTGGCGGTTGTGGGAGAAGATTTCGCACTCACGGAAGACTGCGGTGGACGAGCCGAAAATGAAATCCACATCGCCGGCGATGAAGCAGTTCTCGAAATAGTGCCGGCCCATTCTCCGCTCAAAATCTTCCCGCGGACTGTTGAAGCGGCCTCCCGACCCTGGCGCCGGCGGCAGGGGCGCTGTGAAAATAGTGTCTTGATGCCCCAAAAAGCGGCAGCAGCGGAAAACAACCCGATCCGCGTCGATATATACTGCCAGAGCCTGTCCGGCCACAGCCCCCGGCCCTGCGGAGTTTTCAAAGGTGATTCCTTCGGCGGTGAAGTCGTCGCCGGAAACTAGGACGCTGTAAGAATGGAATGTACCGTACTTCTGGCCGTTGGGCCACCTTTTCACCGCACAATCGTCGTAAGTGACGACGGTCTGGCCCGGTTCCCCTATCAATGTAACCATCTTTTTGTCGATGTGCAGCTTTTCATAGTACGCGCCCGGCTTTACATGGATCACAACCCTTTCCCGGTTGTCTTGCGGCACTTGGTCGATTGCTTCCTGAATTGTCCTGAAATCACCGCTTCCATCCTGCGCTACGATCACTTGGCATCTCTCCTTTAAGCTTTCTCTGATAGATCGTTCTTGTTGATGTATTTCGCGCATACTTCAAAACTCCTCCATCAAATCTCACCCGCCTCGCCTGTATGAAAACATCATAAATAGGTAAATTAACTACTGGAGGTGGTAAGTGTGAACGGCAATACAACCAGCTGGGTTGTGACTATAATCGGAGTAATCGTCACAGCAATAGGCTATTTCATGCTGCCTGGAGAGTTTGCCGCCGGAGTCCTGGGCTTTGGGCTCGCCCATGTAGTGCTGGGGCTTCTTGATATGCTTCGTCCCACCGTCAGGACATAACCAGAAATATTTGCAGAAAGGAAGATGCGCATGTTCAATCCATTTGACCAGCAACCAATGCTGCTGGGGGACGGTATCATGGATTGGGAAAAAATCTATCCCAAGCCGTATTCCAAACAGACAGCCGACCCCTACACCAAGACCCGTGTCATTCTCATGAACGGCATCGAAGTGGAATGTGCATTGTTTTTACACCAATTCCACCGCAACTGCACCAACAATGAGCTTCGGCGGGATCTGGCCTTCCTGCGCAGGTCGGAGCAGCAGCAGCAAAAAAGGGTCAACTGGCTGTCTCCCATAGATGAAACACCGCTGGAAACAACCATCGGCTATGAACACTTGGCGGTGGATTTGACAGCATGGCTGGCCATGAACGAACCAAACCCATATGTGAAAGAAACGCTGGACTTCGCCTTGCTGGAAGACTTTGATCACCTCTACCGCTACGCCAACCTGCTCAATCTGGATAAAAACATCCCTGCCCACACCTTGGTGCAGAATTATGTGGAGATCACACCTGGCCGGCCAACCATAGCCGAGCACCGCCATCCCAACGAGGCAGTCCGCTTCCCGGTCTGCTTCAAGTCCGCCGATATTCAAACCAAGCTGAACACACTGATTATCACCAGCGCGGAACAGCAGACCATGAATTTCTACATGAACATCGGCGCCGCATATTACAACGACCTCGGCCGGCAGCTGTACCAGGAGATCGCCATGATCGAAGAACAGCATGTCAGCCAGTATGGATCGCTTCTGGATCCTAACTGCACCTGGCTGGAGAACCTCCTGCTGCACCAGTACATGGAGTGCTATCTCTACTACTCCTTCTACCAGGACGAAGTCGACCCGCACATAAAGATGATTTGGGAATCACACCTGGCTCAGGAGATAGCCCATCTGCACCGGGCGGCGGACCTGCTGCAGCAGTACGAAGGCAAGCACTGGAGCACGGTTGTGCCGGGGCCCTTCCCCAAACTGCTCCATTTCCACGACACTCGGGCCTATGTCCGGGAGGTGATGGCCCGCCAGACAGAACTGACCGCCGATTACGAGTATGTCAAGCCCATTGGCGATCTGCCGGACAATCACGGCTTTTTCTGGTATCAGAACACGATCAACCACGATGTGGACATGGTGCCGAGCCATGTTGTCATCACTCAGCACCAAAGCAAATTCCGCAAAGATTACCGCTCCGAAGTGGACGTCCACCCGGTGCCGGCCTTAAGGGAACGGACCATCGACAACACCCAAATCGGCCGGACCAAGCAGAGAGTCACCCAGTATGTATGAACGAACAGCCACCGCAGAGTCTTCTTGCCGTTCCTGCGGTGGCTGCCGTCATCTTTCGGAGTTCCCAGGCTGTCATTCCTGGCTGGCTGCCTCTTCTGAGTTTTTCTCCTCGTGATTCGCATGTTCCCCGTGCTTGACATATTCCGCCTCTTCCAAGTGGGAGCTGACCTCGATCCGAATCAAGGCATGGCGCAGCAGAACCTGCAGTTTGCGGATCTGCTGAGTCTCGGATATTTCCTGCATCGTTGCCTCTGCCAGGCGCCGATCCGCCTCGGCACGCTCCCGGTCGATCTCTTCCGGGCGCTGGGCAATGGTGCTGAACACGTTGACCCGGTTTCCCTCGATTTCAGCGATGCCGCCAAAGACCGCCAGCTTCTGTTCCACACCATCGTTAATAATGCGGAAAATGCCGTCACCCAACGCCGCCGATACCGGGGCATGGCCGGGCAGCACCCCCAAGTCCCCGTCTACACAGCGCATGATCACCATGTCCGCTTTCTCCATGAACTTGACGCCGCGGGGTGTGGTGATCACCAATTCAATTTTCTTGTCCTGCGCCTGATTCATCTGTTCCTGCGCCATCGCCACCACCCTGCGCGCTCTTGTATTTCTCCACTACCTCGTCGATAGTCCCGACATTGAGGAAGTAACCTTCGGGTATCTGATCGTGGACTCCTTCAATGATCTCCCTAAACCCCCTGACAGTCTCCTCCAGCGGCACATAACGCCCGGGAATCGAAGTGTATTTCTCTGCCACATAAAATGGTTGGGACAGAAAACGCTGAATCTTCCTGGCCCGGTTGACAATCAATTTGTCATCGTCGGAAAGCTCGTCGATACCCAGAATGGCCACAATGTCCTGCAGTTCCTTATAGCGCTGCAGGATGCCGCGGACGGCTTGGGAAATCCGGTAATGTTCCGCCCCGACAATATGAGCTTCCAGAATCCGCGACGAGGATTCCAGGGGATCCACAGCCGGGTATATCCCCATCTCCACTATGGATCGGGACAGGACCGTCACCGCGTCCAAATGAGCGAAGGTCGTGGCTGTCGAAGGATCGGTAAAGTCGTCGGCCGGAACATAGATGGCCTGGACCGAAGTGATGGAGCCGGATTTGGTGGAAGTGATCCGCTCCTGCAGGGCTCCCAGTTCCGTCGCCAGAGTCGGCTGGTAACCTACAGCGCTCGGTGTGCGGCCGAGGAGCGCCGAAACCTCCGAACCAGCCTGAATGAAACGGAAGATGTTGTCGATGAAGAGCAGCACATCTTGATGCTTGACATCGCGGAAGTACTCCGCCATGGTCAACCCTGTCAAGCCGACCCGCATTCTCACACCAGGAGGTTCGTTCATCTGCCCGAAAACCAATGCGGTGTTGTTGATCACACCGGAATTGAGCATGTCGTAATACAAGTCGTTGCCTTCCCGGGTGCGCTCGCCCACTCCTACAAAGACGGAATAGCCGCCGTGTTCCTTGGCAATACTGTTGATCAGCTCCATGATCAATATCGTCTTTCCCACCCCGGCGCCGCCAAATAGACCGATCTTGCCGCCTTTAGCGAAAGGACACAAAAGATCTATGGCTTTAATGCCCGTTTCCAGAATCTCAGGCTGGGCGATCTGGTCAGCAAGAGGAGGTGGAGTGCGGTGAATAGGCCAGTGCTCTTTGGCCTCGATTCTCGGCTTGTTGTCGATGGGCAAGCCCAGAACGTTGACCATCCTTCCTAAGATCTCTTCTCCCACCGGCACCGTAATGGGAGCACCGGTGTCGATTGCTTCCATACCTCGCCGCAGTCCGTCGGTAGGGTGCATGGAAATGCAGCGCACAGTGCGATCGCCCAGGTGCTGCATCACCTCAAGGGTGATCGTTTCCTCGCCAAACGGAACCTCAATGGCGTTGTACAAATCGGGCAATCCTGTCTCAAAACGGACATCGATCACCGATCCGATAATTTGGGTAATCTTACCGATATTCTTTGTCATCAGGGTCACCTTTGTTTATGATATTGCTGCCGCCGATAATCTCGCTGAGCTCCTGAGTGATAGCAGCCTGCCGTTTGCGGTTGTACATGTGAATCAGCTTTTCAATCATCTCTTCCGCGTTCTTCTGCGCGGCGTCCATGCTCACCATCCGCGCCGCCTGCTCGCTGGTGTGAGCCTCGGTGAACGCGGCGAACAGACACATATGCAAGTACAAAAAGATGACGTTTTCGATAAAGGTCTCCAAATCCGGCTCATATTTCCGGCTGCTGAATCCGCCCGGCTCCCCGTTTGTCGGGACAGGCAGGAGCTTCTCGACACAAGGTTCATAGCTTAAGACATTGTGAAACCGAGTGTAGGCCACAAACACCTCATCCACTTGCTCAGACAGGAAAAGATCCTGCACCCAGCCGGCGAGGCTCTCGGTGCCGTAGTACACATGTGCGTCGGGCAGATCAATCAGTTTGCGGATGATGTTCTTTTTTTTCTGGGTGAAGTACTCCAAGCCCTTGGCGCCAACGGCCAGAATTTTTTCTTTTTTTCCCTCCATGTGTTCCAAAGCTTTGGAGGCGATGTTGGCGTTGTATGCGCCGGAAAACCCTTGATCTGCCGTGATCACGATGTAAAGCGAACTCCGCACATTGCGCTCGGCATAAAAAACGTTGGCCTTGACCTTTTCCTCCCTGCCTATCTCCGCCGCAACCCGCTTCAACTCCCGGTAAATTGGGCGCACCCCTTCCAACCGCTCCCGCAGCCGGTGAAGCTTGGTCGAAGCTACCAGGTCCATGGCTCTGATGATGTTCTCCGTCGAGCTGACATTTTCAATTCGCTGTTTTATCTCTTTCATCGAAGCCATGAGGGTCCTCCCTAGCCGTAGTTGTACTCGGTCTTGACCTTGGCAATGATTTGGTCAATGTCTTTCATCAGCTGATCCGACAGCCTGCCTGTCTCCCTAATCTCCTCCTTGATGCGGGGCGCGTGGACATCCACATATTTAATAAAGTCCTTTTGAAACTTGGAAACCCGCGATACTTCTATATTCTTCAAATACCCCTTGTTGAGGGCATACAAGATCAAGACTTGTTCCTCTACGGGCATCGGCCTGTACTGCGGCTGCTTGAGAACTTCCATAATCCGCTCACCATGGTTGAGACGATCGAGAGTGTCCTGGCTCAAGTCCGACCCAAATTGGGAAAACACGGCCAGTTCCCTATATTGGGCAAACTCGATCCGCAAAGGCCCGGCCAATATCTTCATGGCGGGAATCTGAGCCGAACCCCCAACCCGCGAAACAGAATAGCCGGGGTTAATCGCCGGGCGGAACCCGTGGTTGAAAAGGTCGGCCTCGAGATAGATCTGCCCGTCGGTGATGGAGATGACATTCGTGGGAATGTAGGCGGAAATATCCCCTTCTTGTGTTTCCACGATCGGAAGCGCCGTGAGTGTCCCGCCGCCGTTCTCTTTGCTTAAGCAAGCCGCCCGCTCCAGCAGCCGCGAGTGAAGGTAAAAGACATCGCCGGGATAGGCCTCCCGCCCCGGCGGCCGGCGCAAAAGCAGGCTGATGGCCCGATAAGCCACAGCGTGCTTGGAAAGGTCGTCGTAGATGATCAGAACATCTCTGCCGCGGTACATCCACTCTTCGGCAATGGCGCAGCCTGCGTAAGGCGCCAAGTACTGCAGCGGCGCCGAATCGCTGGCAGTGGAAACCACCACTGTGGTGTAGTCCATGGCTCCCGTTTCCTTGAGCACTTTGATGATCCTGGCAACAGTCGACGCTTTCTGGCCGATGGCCACATAGACACAGTAGACATCCTGGCCTTTCTGATTGATGATGGTGTCTATAGCAATGGCAGTCTTGCCAGTCTGGCGGTCACCGATGATCAATTCCCGCTGGCCTCTGCCGATAGGCACCAACGCGTCGATCGCCTTGATTCCGGTCTGGAGGGGCCGGTTTACTTCCTGACGCATGATCACGCTTGGGGCGGGGCTTTCGATCTTGCGGTAACCATCTGGCGAGATTGGGCCCTTGTCATCGATGGGCATTCCCAAGGGATTGACGATCCGCCCAACCAAGCCGTCGCCCACTGGCACTTCAGCCATCCTTCCCGTAAGTTTTACTGGATCACCTTCTTTAATGCCCGCGTCGGAACCGAGAATGACAGCGCCGATTGTATCCTCGTTAAGATTGAGAACCATGCCCTGCGCACCATTGGCAAATTCCAACAGTTCGCCGCTCATGGCGTTGTACAATCCCTGCACCCGGGCAATCCCGTCGCCTACCTGAATCACCGTGCCGGCTTCGGAAAACTCTACTTCGGATGTATGGGTTTCTATCAGTTCCTTGAGTGCCTTGCTGATCTCATCAGGCTTCACGATCATTGCCGATTCCTCTCTTTAGGCTTTCTTTCATCCTCTCAAGCTCGTTTCGGACTGTGCCATCGAAGATCTGGCCGTCCATCAGCACATAAAATCCACCTATCAAGTCTGGATCCACCGAGGCGTAGATATCCACCTGCAGGTTGGTCTTCCTGGCCAATACACTTCGAATCCGCTCGATCTGCGCGTCGTTAAGAGGCGCAGCGGACACGACCCTTGCCTCGATCCTCCCCAAACACCGGTTGACATGCCCAATAAAGTCAGTCAGCACCGGTACGATTTGCGAGGCCAGATTATCTCGGATCATCTGATACAAAAAACTCTGCCAGTACCAGGGAAGCTTTTCCCCAAACACTCTTGTGATCAGCTGATGCTTGGCTTGCGCGGGCACACGGCCATCCTTGATAAACGCCTGCACATCAGGGCGGTCGAGAGCTTCTCTAATTTTTACTGCCTGATCTAGATCCGCAGCCAGCGTGCCGTTGGCTTTAGAGATTTCCAACAGCGTCTCGGCACTGCGGTCCATTAGTTTCGCCATTGCGCTTCCTCCAGCTGAGCGATGGTTTCCTCAAAAATCCGTTCCTGCACTGCATCATCGATGGCTTCCGCCAGGTATTTCTTAGCCATCTCGGCAGCGACTTCGATAATATAAAGGCGGGCTTCTTCTTTGAGGCGCTTTTTTTCCTCGGCCATACTCTCCATGGCACGCTTTTTGATCTCGCTTGCTTCCTGCCGGGCTTCCGCCAGCATTTGCTTGCTTTCTTCGTAAGCCTTCACCCTGGCTTCTTCCAGGATCTTTTCCCGCTCTTGATCGATGGCCTTCAACTTGCGCTCATACTCGGCGATGAGCTCGTTTGCTTTGGCCGCTGCCGTCTCCGCCTCGTTGATTTTGCTTTGGATGCCGTCGCTGCGCTTGCGCAGAAACTCCTTCGCAGGCTTGTAAAGTATCACACTCAGGGCTACGGCGAGAACAATGGCGTTAAACAGCTGGATGGCGATCTGGATCACAGTCTGGTTGTCAAGGCCAAACAGACGCCCTTCTGGAGCAGCCTGTGTCAGAAATACGGTTAGCGTCAGCAATGCGGTTAGTCTCCTTTCGCTCAAGCCCTCAACGCTGTTTAACCCAGCATCCTGACAAAGATATCCACCAGCGGATTGGCAAAGAGCATGATAATGGCAATCAAAAGGCCGTAAATACCAGAGGTTTCTCCCATGGCCAAGCCTACAAACATAATGCCTCTGATGGAATCGGCCGCTTCCGGCTGCCTGGCGATGGACTCAATGGCTGTGGCGGCAATCTTTGCCTGCCCGAACACCGTCAAAAGACCATTGAGCAGAGATAAGGCCGCGGCAAAGTGAGCCGCCGCAAGGACTATTGCCAACGATTCGTACATGATGTATTCCTCCAATCCCATTTAGTTTCGTTAGTTATCAGCCGCTGCACCGCGAATGTACATAAAGCTGATGAACACAAAGATGTAAGTCTGCAAAGCTCCAATGACAACATCAAAAAAGGCGTGCATTAAGGCTGGAATTCCGATCTGCATCAGCCACGGCGTCAACTGGTAATAGATGGCAAGGATAATCGTGCCGGAAAGCATATTGCCGAACAACCGGAAGCTTAATGATACCGGTTTGGCCAGCTCACCGATGAGGTTCAAAGGAAAGAAAATAGGATGTGGGCCGAAGAAACTCTTGAGATAGCCGCCTTTGCGGTGGCGGAAACCCATAAACAGCATCAGGATAAATGTGGCGAACGCCAGTGTAAAAGTGGTCGCCCAATCTGCTGTCGGCGCCCTGAGCCCGAAGACACTGAACAGACTGCTGGAAAGAATGAAGGCAAAGACCATGAAAAACCAGGGTGCAATATATGAAAGGCTGCTGCCCAAAGCTCCCGCGGCAAAGTTGTCAAAGAGCTCCACGACAGTCTCGATTACATTCTGGAATCCTCTGGGCACGAGTGAGAAACGCGTCATTCTGATCCGGGCGATCACGGCCAAGAGGATCAGGATCGCCATGATAATCCAGGTGTTGACGATCGTTTCGGTAATCCAGATTTCAACACCGCCGATATACACAACCCACAGATTCTTGATGTTTAGATCCATTCCATCACCACCTACGGCTGATGTCCGCTGCCTGCCCTGCCTCTTGATCGGAACTGGACCAGATAGATTCCGATTTGAAAGGCCAGCACCCCGGCAGCCGCTCCCCAAATGCTCATCCAAGGAACAACGGCGCTTATGATCAGGGCCGCCGCGGTAAGCAGCATCCTGAGCAAATACTGAGCCCCGACATAAGTGCCGGCACGGCTGCGATCCATGCTGAGGGCTTTGTCCACAGCACGATCCACGAGTATCACTTTGGCAATACTGACGGCGGATCCCAGCGCCAATCCCAGCATGAACGGCAGGAAAGCCATAGACCGATAATACAGCACTGAACCCGCCAAAAATGTGAAAGCTGTAACCAATACAGCGGTGATCATTTGCTTAGCCAGCGCAGACAGTCAAATCATCCTTTCAAGGTTTTTCACTGGAAATGCTGAACAGCGCTTTGATTGCCGCACCTGCGCCTAGAAACGAGAATACCAACGTCAACCAGGGCTTTGTGTTGAACAACGTGTCCAGATACTTCCCAAGCAGGACTCCAACCAAAACAGTCCCAACCATGGTAACGCCGATCTGGGAAAAGTAAGCAAGGGCACGGAACGCTTCCCGGTGCTGACCCTGCCGTTTCCCATTGTGCTCATTAGTCAAGTCAAAGTCCTCCTATCACGAAGATGCTTCGTTGTCAAAGCAGCGCACTCTCTCCGCAAGGAAACACTTAATATTATTATTGTAACATGCTGCTTGCGCATGGGGCAAGTACTGCTTTATTCACCGCGGCGATTGGAACACACTAGACGGGCAGGAAAAACGCAGTTTGTCTCTTGCCGAGTTTGAAATGCTGAACTCGTTGAAACAATTCATTTTTCAGCTTGGTGTTTTTGTCCGCTGTGATCACTAGTACTGACCGGTTTTTTTTAAGCGCTCGATGACAGTTCTCAAAGAACCGCGGCAGTGGATCCTCGACTGCCCCGCCCCAGCGGGCGATGTTTCCGTAAGGTAGATCGGTGATGACGATATCCACTCCGCCGATCGGATATGGGCTCAGATCCGTTATATCCCGCTGTTCGCATCTAGTGTCGATCTGGTTTGCACCAAGCAAGGCCTGCAGCCGCCCTATGCTCGCCAGAGCCTCTTGATGCGATTGTTTGCCGTATTGCTCCAGATATCCTTCAATCTCGTGTTTCCTTTTTTCCAAGCCTTCCCTGGACAATAAAGCAAGGTTTTGCCGCGCTGTTCTCAGCACAGCATCGTCCAGATCTGTGGCGATTAATTCCGAGATCTTGTCTGAGAATAAAAACCCGATGGTGGTGAGGAGATACGCCCCGCCGCAGCATGGATCGTAGATCCGGTACGGGCTGTGGGCTCCTTGGTTTTTGAGAATATCACAGGCCCGCTGCATGATTTCGCCGGCCAAACGGACTGGAAACGCGGTTGTCTTCGGGGCGTTGTACAAAACACGGCCGCTGGCGAAATCACTGTAATCTCTTTTTTCTATTTCAAACTTGTACTTCATGATTTGGGTCACTGCCTTTGGAGTTTAGTATACCTTCGAGCGCCGCGGCCACCAGTCTTGCCGATGCAGCATTAAAGTGCACTCCATCCACTGTCAGTTCAAATTTCCGTGTTTTGGCCAGCCAATCTTTGGCCTGAGGAAAAGCCCACATCACCAGCGAATCGCAGAGCAGCTTCAGACTTGTCACTCCCCAGGAGCAGCTCGATGGTTCATGTGTCAAGGCCGCTTTTTGCAGTGCATAAATGTCCACAAACGGCAGTCCATACTTGCTGGCAAGTTCCCGGATGATTTCGTTTCGCCGGATTATATCTTCGATCGGAAACCCTTCCAGGTGGATCAGAGGCAACCCTGCTAGTATCACTTTCCTCGGCAGGGCAAGCTCGATGAGTTGGGCATAAACCTCCCTGAACTGCTCATCGCTGGCGCAGCACTGCCTTCGGGCAGCTGTGCGCCCTTTCAGCAGCTTCCATATGACGGAAAGTGAAAACAGATAGGGCAGCAGGATGTCATTGGTGCCGGCGGCGATAATCACTGTGTCAACCTGTTGGTACCAGGGTTCCCGCATGTATTTCTCCAATCTCTTGAGGGCGCCCCAGGTTGTGTCGCCGTTGACACCTTTGTTGGTTAAATGTTCATCCGTTTTCATGAAGTGGATGTACGAGTACCCTAGGCGGCCGAGGGTCAGGCTGTCTCCAAGGCAGAGAATCATTGGCTCCACATCCTATCCTGTGAACATGATCCCAAGTGACATGTTCACTC
>FIZJ01000052.1 GCA_900019385.1 uncultured Clostridia bacterium | reverse complement strand
TCAGCCTTGGAGACTTATCTTTCCCCGACTTAAGGCGTCAACGAACACTTTCACAATCTCAGGATCAAACTGTGTTCCGGCCCCCTTCTGCAACTCTTCCAGTGCTTGCCTTTCTGAAAGCGCGTTCTTGTAAGGTCTCTTGCTGACCATAACATCGTAAGCATCAGCAACGGCAGCGATCCTCGATTGGATTGGTATGTCATCTCCGCGCAGTCCGTGGGGATAGCCGAAACCATCCCACCTTTCGTGGTGTCCTAATATATAGGCCGCTATGTCCGCCAAACCTGGCACGGCGCTCAACAGCCTAAATCCAACCACCGGGTGGCGCATGATCTCCTGCCACTCGATATCTGTTAGTGGCCCAGCTTTGTTTAGAACTTGCTTACATATGGCTATTTTCCCTATATCATGAAATAATCCAGCCTGCCCTAACCTGTCTAATTCGCACTTAGGGAATCCTAACTCACGACCAATCTGTTGACATAGAAGGCTTGTCCGCTTAGCATGTGCTTCTTCCCAGGGTATGACCCGCCACAAGGCCGACATCAGATCCTGAATGGTGTTTTGACTGATTCGGAGACCTTGGAACAGCTTCTGGCGGCTCAAGTGGTCTTCTGCCCGTTGAAGCACCTCTTCAGTCTTTTCATCAGGCCGCCTCTTAGCCGCCCAACCTATAGTCACGACAATGGGCAGGCAGCCTATATAATTCACCTGTACAGTCCTCTTGAGCTGCCATGACCATTCTTCCGCGCCACGCTCGTCGCTGTTAGGAAAGACACCGAGAAACCCACGTTCTCCCCACCGCAACAGCAGCGCATCATCTGGGAAAAGGCCTTTCAGCATCAGAACAACTTCTTGAAAGGCCTGATCGCTGACCACAGACCCAAACACGTCCCTAGTAAGCTCAATGCCACACACGTCTATGCGCACAATGGAAAGCAAACGATAGGCTTCAAACTCACCTTGTCTCCGCTCCCAATACAGTCTATTGGGCAGGTTTGTCATTTCATCACAGTAGGCTGATTGCTTTGTTTCAGGCAACTGCTTGTTCTGATGGGAGTTATCGCGGAACATAAAGACGGCTCCCGTGATCTTGCCAGCCCGATCCTTAAGTGGCGCCACCCTACCTAACACAGTTATTTGGTTGCCGTGTCTTGTTACCAACGTACAGGCGGGGAGCTCGATGGTCCTACCTGAGCTGATCGCTCCTTCTAGGCAGTCAGCAAATGATTCCCTGTTCTCCCCAGGTATGAAGTCTAGCAGCCGGGCAGCGTTTTTCCCTAAGGCTTCTGTACGGGACCAACCGATCATCTCTTGAGCGGCCGTGTTCACTACTTCTATGCGCCCCCCCAGATCCGTTGCTATTACTCCTTCAGGTAATGATGACAACGTTGATTTCAGGCGTTCAACTGCATGAACGTACCGTCTAGCCCTCAAGTGTCTTTTCAGACCTCGCAGTTGATGGGAAAACCTGCCCCTGAAGCCATGCTTTTGACCAATATTCAGCACCAGAGCCGCTGCCAGTACCCCGACAGTCGGCAGCAGCAAGAAGGTTCGAACCCCAAACCCCCAC
This sequence comes from uncultured Clostridia bacterium, assembly GCA_900019385.1. Taxonomy (GTDB): domain Bacteria; phylum Bacillota; class Limnochordia; order Darwinibacteriales; family DTU012; genus DTU012. The sequence goes on along the minus strand of FIZJ01000052.1, from coordinate 175 downwards.
GTCATTGCACTGGTTCCTCCACTTGTGTCACAATGTATTTTCTGGTGCCACATGCACCAGTAGGAGTGAACTCACTCTCCTCGTCTACAGTTTAACTTCAGCCCTCTTTGCAGTACTTCCGGCCTCTTGCCCAATGTTCGCTTGGCCAAGACATCTCTCACCCTCCACTGGGTTG
>FIZJ01000051.1:1962-3255 GCA_900019385.1 uncultured Clostridia bacterium | reverse complement strand
TGGACTCTTGGGGGAGATAAGCCTGTTATCCCCGGGGTAGCTTTTATCCGTTGAGCGACGGCACTTCCACTCGCAACCGCCGGATCACTAAGTCCTACTTTCGTACCTGCTCGACTTGTAGGTCTCGCAGTCAAGCTCCCTTATGCCTTTACACTCTTCGCGCGATTTCCATCCGCGCTGAGGGAACCTTTGAGCGCCTCCGTTACCTTTTGGGAGGCGACCGCCCCAGTCAAACTGCCCACCTGACAATGTCCCCATTCCCGATTCAGGGAACCAGGTTAGAATTCCAATACTTCAAGAGTGGTATCCCACCGGCGACTCCACACATGCTGGCGCACATGCTTCTATGTCTCCCACCTATCCTGTACATGAAGTACCGAAACCCAATATCAGGCTACAGTAAAGCTCCACGGGGTCTTTCTGTCCTATCGCAGGTAACCGGCATCTTTACCGGTATTACAATTTCGCCGAGTCACTTGTTGAGACAGCGTCCAGATCGTTACGCCTTTCGTGCGGGTCGGAACTTACCCGACAAGGAATTTCGCTACCTTAGGACCGTTATAGTTACGGCCGCCGTTTACTGGGGCTTCGGTTCAGAGCTTGCACCCTTCCCCTTAACCTTCCAGCACCGGGCAGGCGTCAGCCCTTATACGTCAGATTTCTCTTTCGCAAGGACCTGTGTTTTTGCTAAACAGTCGCCTGGACCTATTCTCTGCGGCTCTCTCACGCTACGGTTTGTTTAATCCTCACGCTACCAGAGCACCCCTTCTCCCGAAGTTACGGGGTCAGTTTGCCGAGTTCCTTAACAAGTGTTCTCTCGCGCGCCTTAGGATTCTCACCCCACCTACCTGTGTCGGTTTGCGGTACGGGCACCTAATACACTCACTAGAGGCTTTTCTTGGCAGTGTGGGATCAGCGACTTCGGTACTTTTTTTTCCCTCGCATTCGCTTCTCAGGCCTAACGTTAGGCGGATTTGCCTACCTAACACCCTACCAGCTTAGACGCACATGACCAACAGTGCGCTCTGCCTACCCTCCTGCGTCACCCCTTCGCTTTATAACGCATATTAGGTGGTATCGGAATCTCAACCGATTTCCCATCGACTACGCCTTTCGGCCTCGCCTTAGGTCCCGACTTACCCTGGGCGGACGAGCCTTCCCCAGGAACCCTTAGGTTTTCGGCGGGCAGGATTCTCACCTGCCTTTTCGCGTACTTATACCGGCATTCTCACTTCTTAGCGCTCCAGCACTCCTTTCGGTATGCCTTCTGTGCACTAAGAACGCTCCCCTACC
>FIZJ01000051.1:0-1925 GCA_900019385.1 uncultured Clostridia bacterium | reverse complement strand
CCGAAGCTTCGGTGACGGATTTGAGCCCCGTTACATTTTCGGCGCGGAACCCCTGGACCAGTGAGCTATTACGCACTCTTTAAATGATGGCTGCTTCTAAGCCAACATCCTGGTTGTCTCTGCGATTCCACATCCTTCTCCACTTAATCCGTACTTTGGGACCTTAGCTGTCGGTCTGGGCTGTTTCCCTCTCGACTATGAAGCTTATCCCCCATAGTCTGACTCCTAACGACTAATTTGCGGCATTCGGAGTTTGATAAGGTTCGGTAACCGGTGAAGGCCCCTAGCCTAGTCAGTGCTCTACCTCCGCAAATCCTTCCGTTAAGGCTAGCCCTAAAGCTATTTCGGGGAGAACCAGCTATCTCCGAGTTCGATTGGCTTTTCACCCCTACCCACACCTCATCCAATAACTTTTTAACGTTACCTGGTTCGGGCCTCCACGTTATTTTACTAACGTTTCACCCTGGGCATGGGTAGATCACCCGGTTTCGGGTCTACGTCAACAAACTATACGCCCTTTTAAGACTCGCTTTCGCTACGGCTCCGGTCTCTAACCTTAACCTCGCTTGTTAACGTAACTCGCCGGTCCGTTCTACAAAAAGTACGTCACTACCCGCTTATGGGGCTGTGACAGCTTGTAAGCATACGGTTTCAGGTTCTTTTTCACTCCCCTCCCGGGGTGCTTTTCACCTTTCCCTCACGGTACTTGTTCACTATCGGTCGCCAAGGAGTATTTAGCCTTGGGGGGTGGTCCCCCCGGATTCCCACGAGATTTCACGTGCCTCGTGGTACTCGGGATCCTTGCCAGCTCGCTTTCCTTTTCGCCTACAGGACTTTTACCTTCTGTGGTGGGGCTTTCCAGCCCTCTTCAACTAAGAAAATTGAGCCTTTCGCAAGTCCCACAACCCCCAGATAGAGGTCGGATGTCAGATGTCTGAGGTCTGAGGTTTTCCGACCTCCGACTTCTGAACTCTGACCTCTATCTGGGTTTGGGCTCTTCCCGCTTCGCTCGCCGCTACTAGGGGAATCGAGGTTTCTTTCTTTTCCTCCGGGTACTTAGATGTTTCAGTTCCCCGGGTTGCCCTCCATTACCTATGGATTCAGTAATGGATTACTGGATATTACTCCAGTAAGGTTGCCCCATTCGGAAATCCACGGGTCGACGCCTGCTTGCGGCTCACCGTGGCTTATCGCAGCTTACCACGTCCTTCTTCGGCTCTTGGCGCCAAGGCATCCACCGTATGCCCTTACTAGCTTGACCAAAATTAGTTACTAGTTACTAGTGACTGGTGACTAGCACTCTGCACTAGATACTAGTGTGCTCGGCGTGTAATATTGTCTTAAGACAATTACCTTTTCCACTGTGAAGTTTTCAATGAACGCTTGAGAGATTAAGTTCTCTCAAAATTAAACAGTTGTAAACGTTTGGCCCCTTCAAGAAACTAAATGTTTCTTGTTCGACTGAAGCAAGAGTCTTAGGTCTTAATCCGATTTCGGACTTCCGACCTCCGACTTCTGTTCTTTGCTCCTTAGAAAGGAGGTGATCCAGCCGCACCTTCCGATACGGCTACCTTGTTACGACTTCACCCCAATCATTGATCCCACCTTCGACGGCTGACTCCCATAAGGGTTATCCCACCGGCTTCGGGTGTTACCAACTTTCGTGGTGTGACGGGCGGTGTGTACAAGGCCCGGGAACGTATTCACCGCAGTGTGCTGACCTGCGATTACTAGCGATTCCGACTTCATGCAGGCGAGTTGCAGCCTGCAATCCGAACTGAGAGCAGCTTTAAGGGATTGGCTCCGCCTCACGGCTTCGCTACCCTCTGTACTGCCCATTGTAGCACGTGTGTAGCCCAAGACATAAGGGGCATGATGATTTGACGTCATCCCCACCTTCCTCCGGTTTGTCACCGGCAGTCCCT
>FIZJ01000050.1 GCA_900019385.1 uncultured Clostridia bacterium | reverse complement strand
CTTAAAGACAGGGGCTGGGCAGTTGCGGTCTGCAAAGGCGCAGCTGAAGCAATTGAATTTCTAGAATCACTTGGTTATGGGAGGACGAAGCATGGGTCAAAAGTTTGAATTACGAGATCCCGACAGTGTTGATAGCTGGATGGAACCACCCGAGGATTGGCAGTTCGAGGACCCCTTGGTTAGCGTCAGTAAGGACGGAGAGGTGCGAAAGAAGGCACTGTTCGCAAGGCCGAAGGTGACACCTCCCAAGATGCGGTCGATAAGCGAAATTTTAGGCAAGGAGGATGACGGTATGGACTTTATCAAACTTGACATGGACAAGCAGATCAAGCTCGTAGCGGAGGAGTATAACAAGGGTGTGGGGTCTGCGGAGATACGGCGTAATCTGGGCATTAAAGGGGCTAGCACTTACTACGATAGGCTCCGAAGGGCCAAAGAGATGGGGCTGATCGCAGAGCCGCAGTCTGACCTCGAAGGTAAGCCAAGACTAGATGCCAAAAAGGTGACGAAGGCTGAGGTGCCCAAAGAAGAGGCTGGCCAGGCCGCAAAGACTACGGTGGATGACTTCGCTAACGCCGCACAGGCCAGGCTGGAGCAAGCAGAAAGGCTGGCAAGAGAGGCCGATCTACTACAGCAAGCGGGGACCATCGCTCTTGCCATTGAGGAGTTGCTGGGTGACAGAGCTGTTCCTGTGATACAGGCGCTGTACTCGGAGGTGATCCTTTGGAGCAACTATCAGAGCGCAAGCTGACCAGGCAAGAGTTTAAGTTTGTGGAGCGTAAGCTGTATGACTACCCGGCTAACAAGCAGATCATCAGGGACTATGAAGCCCAAAGGGAGGCCATACTGCACCGAACCAAGGATAATGACGGCCAGCCCCGCGGGAGCGGAATCGGCAAACCAACGGAAACCACTGCCATCCAGCTGGCTCTGCTGGAGCAGAGGGTGAGGTGTGAGTCGTTTTGGATCAGGGCCATCGAGGATACCATGGAGCTTTTATCCGATGAGGACAAGATGCTTGTGCAACTAAAGTACTTCGAGGGGTATCTCACCAACGATGGCATCATGCTTAAGATGGGCATGAGCAAGAAGCGATTCTACCGCATGCGTGATGAAATCATCACAAAATTCGCCCGAAGGATGACATTGATCTAGCCAAAGGGGACAAAAAGGAGACGAAAAGGAGACTCCAAACACATATTTCTGTGTTATGGTGATACCGTGGAGGTAACTAAAACAACCCCAATTCCTTTTCTTGTTACCCCGGTCCACCTCCGCCGGGGCATTTCTGAGGGAGCGGCATAGCGCTGCTCCTTCCTTATTTGCCCATTTTAACTTGCCCATGAACCAATTCGCGCCGAGGAGGTGGCCGTTTGGCTGACTGGCACAAGAAAGCGATAGAGCTGCACCAGGAGGGCCTGGGTGCCCACAAGATCGCTGCGGAGCTGGGGCTGCCTTTCAGCACAGTCAACACGTATTTGTA
>FIZJ01000049.1 GCA_900019385.1 uncultured Clostridia bacterium | reverse complement strand
CTTCTCCAAAGTCTCCCGAACCCCTGCCGCGATCAAAAAAGCCAGACCGAAGTCTGGCTTTCCAAATCAGCCATTTATTGCCTTGTTCCACCAACCTTAACATAAACTCGACACTAATGTCCAGATCCTCTTCATCTATATGCCAGACCACTGTGTTCGTCACAACAGCTTCGTTTCCGGTCTTTGAAGAGCCGGACTTCGATCTCCTTATCGAAATCCGGCTCTGTAAATCCAGTCACATTACTTGCCCAAATATCCACCCACCAAGCGGCCCATAGTCGAGTAGAAGCTCAAGGACGCACCGCCTTGGTAATTGTGGTTGTAGAACTCTTTGTTGCTCACTTCACCGATGGCATACAAACCTTCGATCACGCTGCCTTCGGTGTTCAATACCCGGTAATACTCATCAGTCACGACTCCGGACATGCTGCCCCAGACAGACGGCCTGTACTCGACTGCGTAATATGGGCCTTCATCAGCATAGCCAACCAGGCTGGCGGCAGCTTTGTTGAACTCCGGATCGTTTCCGGCTGCTGCATATTGATTGTAATTCATGATGGTTTCCACCAGGCCTCTGCTGTCGATGCCGGCGTTCTTGGCCAGTTCTTCAATAGTATTGCCTTTGAAGACATTGCCTCCATCCAAGCCTGTTTCCAGAATGGGAACGAACCGTTCGTTGGTTGAATCGAAGATAGCATAGGTCTTGGTGTCGCTGCATGCGATCGCATTGGTTACCAAGGTGAAGGAATCAGCCTCATTGACAAACCGTTTGCCGGCTTCATTCACCAATACTCTGTTGGCGAACTGGAGCGAGCTGGCTTGACGGTTGATGTCCAGGAATGCCTGAGTCGGCGAAGCAAACGCAGTTACCATCCAATGCTCATCATACATTTTGGCGCCGACTTCCACTGCCATCCGGATCCCGTCACCGGTTGAACCGGCTGCGGCCGTGTTCACTGTGCCAACGTATGCTGGGACAAGCTCGGCAATCATATCCGGGTTGCTGGCAAATCCACCAGTCGCCAGAATCACGTAATTCGCTTTTATATGATAGATGGTGCTGTCAGATTCAGCGATTACACCAGTTACTTTACCGTTTTCGGCAATCAGTTTGGTTGCCGGTGTGGACAGATACAAATCAATGCGGTCGTTTGCTTGAATTGTGCTGGTCAACGCTTGGGCCACACCAAGGCCACCGCCTTGGGCAATCAGCATGCCCAGGCTCTTGCCGGGATTGGGAGCAGTAGCCCTTGAGAATACTACACCTTGTTTTTCCAGCCATTCATGGGTAGCGCCAAATTCAGCAAAATGCTTTTTCACTTTTTCCACGTTAGGATACTTGTCGCTGACATAACCGCCAAGCTGGCTGATGGTTGTAAAAGCAGTCAGCGCATCTTCCAAAGTATCCTTTGGTGAGTTGGGCGCCAGGCGGGCATAAACCGGAGAGTTAACAGTAATAAAGCCGCCGCCTGCAACAGCCAGACTGCCCCCGGTAACCGGCATCTTCTCAAGCAGGATCACATCATAGCCGTGTTCCGCAGCGCTCAACGCAGCTGTCAGCCCAGCCATGCCGGCGCCTGCCACCACGACATCCGTTTCTAGTTCCACCACAGCTTTTTCTCTGAGGTCAGTGGTTTTGCCCATGAAGTCGTCGATATTGCCGCCGGCCAGCAGAATTGCTTGCTTTACACCGTCAAGAATCCCTGCTGAGGTCCTGGTTGCCCCGGCTATGGTATCAATATTGACAGAGTTGTTGGCCACTATTTCCGCCGGGATTTTCGCAATCGGCAGGTCGGAAATGCCGGCTGTTTCCTGATGCTCAAGTACCTTCACTTCGGTTATTTTGCCGTTGGTAAAGGTGACACTCAACTTCAGGCCGTTATACATACCCTTGGTTTCCACAACATAGGTTCCATCTTGCACAGATGCTGCCAAAACTACGGTAGCAAAGCTGAGTACCAGCATGATGCTTAGGATAATGCCTAAAACTTTTTTCACTTAGAACCCTCCTTGATAGTGATTGTAACTCTTTTCACATATGTCTGCTGAAAAAAACGGCCTGTTTAACTGTTCCCTCCTTCCTCTGGCCTTTCCACCCTCAACATTACACTGTTGGGCATGCACACACTGAACTGCTCTGGTGCCTCCACCCAACCAAAAACTTTGACGCAGAGCTGATCCGGACATGTGGAATGGCTGATACAAGCTCTGCCGTTCTCCACAGTGACAGTGATCGCACCCAGAGTACCCTGAAACTGATAACTCGCATTTTGGTTCAGGTCAAACTCCACTGTCTGGTTCAGAGCAAAATTAGTCACAATAACCTTGCCCATGTCGGCACTATTACCGTCCGCTGATCGGCTGCTCTGCCAGCTGACACCAAAGATGGCGGCAGCGATAATCACCGCCACCACTACTAAGTCACCACGTTTCAGGTTCACTCTGGTTCACCACGCTGTGAATGTGTTCACAATATCTCCATTCTAGATCAAAGGCAGTTTACCTGCGGTTTTATTGCAAACAAAACGTATCGATATTGTAAAATAACTCTTATCCCTGCAGCTTGGGATCCATAATATCCCGGAACGCATCACCGATCAGGTTCCAGGCCAAAACGAACAGCACAATCGCCATGCCTGGGTACACCACTGTATACCAATAGGCCAGGGGATTCCCCGGACTGCCGAGGATCCAGTTCCGGGCATAGCTGATCATCTGCCCCCAGTCGGCGTAGCCTTCCTGCGCCCCCAAACCGAGGAAGCTCAAGCTTGCTGCTGTGACCACGATTGATCCCATGTTCATCGACGCTTGAATGATCACCGGGAAAATGGTGTTGGGCAGGATATGCCGCAGCAGGATTTTGATGTGGCTCAATCCCGCCGCCCGGGCTGCCATCACATACTCATCCTGCTTAACCTGCAGAACATTGCCCCTGATCAGGCGCGCATAACCAGTCCAGCGGAAGAGGATCATGGCTATCATCACGTTTCCCAGGCCTTTCCCCAGGACACTGGTGATGACGATCGCGGCGATCAAGAAAGGGAAGCTCATGAAAATATCCACAAAGCGCATCACAAGCTCATCAAACTTGCCGCCAATATAAGCGCTTACCGAGCCGACAACTATGCCGATGGCACACGAGACAGATACCACGATCAGGCCAACTTTGAAAGCAGTGCGGGTGCCCCAGACAATGCCGTGGTAAATGTCCAGCTGGCCTTCGGTCAACCCCATGGGATGCTCTGGGCTCGGCGGCTTGGGCGTGCTGCTGAACCCATAGCGGGGAATCCGGTACGGATCCCGGTTGGGATCCAGAGCCAACAATTCATCGGGTATTGGCGCAAGCACCGGCGCAAGTATTGCGACCAGGATGAAACCCAAAAGGATCACCAAGCCGATTAAGGATATGCGGTTGCGTATCAGTTTCTTGATGATCACAGGCTTCACTCCAATCTGACCCGCGGATCGATCACCGCGTACAAGATATCCACGATCAGGTTCGTAACCACCAACAGCACACCGTAAAAGAGGCTTGTCCCCAGAATCAAGGTGTAGTCCATCCGCTCTGCGCCCTTGGCGATCAAAAGCCCGATCCCTTTATAGTCAAAGACTGTTTCCACAATCACAACGCCGCCCAGCAAGCCCAGGATCATGCTTCCCACAACTGTCGCCACCGGTATCAGGGCGTTGCGGCGCACATGGCGCTTTACCACCAGCTTTTCCATCAGACCTTTGGCCCGGGCGGTGCGCACATAATCCTTGCCGAAGATGTCCAGCATGCTGGAGCGGGTGATCCGGAGTATATAAGCCCACCAAAGGTAAGCCAAAGTAATCGTCGGCGCCACCAGGTGCCTGAGCGCGTCCAGGAAGATGTCGAAGCGGCCGTTAAACAGCGCGTCGATAGTATTCATCCCTGTATACTGCACAAAATTGCCGCTCAAAATCACGTTGTCCGCCCAGACCGAAAGCCTACCCGGAGGGAACCATCTCAGCAAGCCGTAGAAAACCAAAAGTATTATCAGTCCAAAAACAAAGTCAGGCAGTGACCAGCCCACAATGGCAAAAATCCGGGAAGCATGGTCCAGCGGCCGGTTGTGGTGTTTCGCTGAAACAGTCCCCAGCCAGATGCCGCCCATCACAACTGGAATCACGGCAAACAGCGCCAGCTCCAACGTGGCGGGAAAACGCCTGGCGATCGCTTCGGAAACATACATGTTGGCTGAGACGGAATATCCCAAATCTCCTTTAAGGACATTCCTCATCCAGCTGAAGTAGCGTTTCCAGACCGGTTGATCCAAGCCGTACTTGGCCACCAGTTCCTGGATGCTTTGGTTTTTAAGCTCTTCTGGGCTTTTGATGTAGGCGCTCACGAGCTGCGCCGGTGTCAAAAACGACATGGCCAGGAAGATTAAGAGTGTGACCCCGATCAGCACGACGGGGAGAAACAATAACCGTCTGGCGATATAAGTCAACATGGCAGATACTCCTAACTCTAAATTGGCACTCGGTGAGATCACCACATCGATGATCTCACCGAACGGTGCCTGGATTTAGGGCTTCAAGCTCAAGCCTGGCCAGGGGCCTTTTTGCTTAAGCTGTAGAAGTCATACTTGGCGCTGTATGCCGGGTTGTGGACAAAGCCCTGCACCCAATCCCGCGTCACGCGGTGATCCGCGGGCTCGATATACGGCATGGCAACAGCGTATTCGTAAGCCTTGCGGTTGATCTCTTTATAGAGTGCCGCCCTTTCCTCGGTTGTCGGCGCCTGCATGGCCTGGGCAATCAGATCGTCGAATTCAGCCATGGCCAGCTCGACCAACCCTTGGCCGCAGTAGCCGGCAAACGCGCCGGTGGACCGCAAATAAGCGTCAACGAAGTTGTGAGCGTCTGGGAAATCCATCAGCCAGCCCATGAAGAATACCGGCAGCGCTCCTTGATCGAGTTTGCTCAAATACGTCGCCCACTGCATGCCCTGGACCTCGATCTGGAACTTGGGATTGATCCTTTCGATATTGTACTCCAGAATCTCGGCAGCTGTCTTCCGGGCGTTGTTGCCGCTGTTGTAAAGCAGGGTCAGCTTGAACCCTTTCTCCCAGACTTCGCCGTTGAAGGCCTGTTTAAAGTGCTCTTCCGCCTTCTTAAGATCATGGGTGTACCATTCGCCGTCCTTGTTTGAGAAAGGCAGTGCCGCCGGGATGAATCCTTTGGCGATTTGGCCCGCTCCGTTCGCCACTTCGTTGAGGTAGCGCTCGTAGTCGAAGGCATAATTGAACGCCTTGCGGATGTTGATGTCCGCGAAGAAGTCGCTGGGGATGCCGTTTCCGTCCAACTGGCCGCTGCCGACGATGTCTTCGTTGCCTTCATATGGAATAGTGAAGTTGTACAGCAAAGTAGTGTTGGCAATCTGCTCCAAACGTTCGACAACCTTGACGCCTTCGATACCCTTCAGCTGATCGAGATACTGCACGTCGGCGTAAATGGCGTCGGCGTCGCCGCTCTGCAGCATCAGGAGTCTGGTGTTGTACTCCTCGATGTACTTGACAAACACTGTTTCCAACTGTGCCGGGCCCCGGAAGTAGTCGTCAAAGCGTTTCAAGACAATCTGCCCGCCGCTCCTGTCCCAGGCCTGCAGTTTGTAAGGGCCAGTGCCGTTGGCCTTTTCGTATAGGGTCATCTCTTCCTTGACCGGATCATGCCACTTGTGCCAGGTGTCAGGATTACCGTCCCAATCACCATTTTCGATCATCCATTCTTTGTCTAGAATCGAAGACCAGCTGCCGCCTTTGGCCAGGATCTGAAGAAACGGCGGGTAAGGAGTGGCCAGATTGAAGACAACCGCGTCGTCCTCAACTTCCACAGCGGCGTCAATCAAGTCAAAGGCTTTGCGCCTGATGGCCGGATCAACATCGTTGATGTCCTCATAGTCTTCGGGGCCGCCGACCATGGCGATCAACTGCTCCATGGTCTGCACACCCAACAATGGTTCGAAGAACATCCAGACCGGGCTGCCGACAGGATCGGAGATCATAGCCCGTTCAAAGGTGTATTCCACGTCTTCAGGGGTCAAGTCACTGCCGTTGTGGAATTTGACACCTTTGCGGATCGGCACCTTGATGGTCAGGCCACCATTGGTGATCAGGCCGTTTTCCGTGCTGGGAACCTGGGTGGCCAACCTCGGGACGAGCTTCTCCAGGGACGAACCTTCGTAGTCGAACAGGTTGTCATACAGCTGGTGAATAATCTCGCCGCTGGCTGTGTCATAGGCATAGGCCGGATCAAGTGTGTCAGGTTCGCCGATGGTGACGTATACAAAGGTTTTCGGATCGGTCACCATCGCTCGGCCTTCATCCATGGGTTCGCCCTGGTTCCGTGACCGGAAATAGGCATAGGCACCCACTCCGACCGCGACGGCCAAAACCAGCGCCAACAAGACTTTCAGTTTTGAGTTCATTTCGGTCCCTCCATGTCTGCTGTTGTTTCTAGTGCTGTATATCCCTGCATTGACACTGCTTCATGCACTCTTGTCGATGGAAACTCCGCTTAAACTCAGCTCCTGCCACCTGTGGCAGGCCGCTGCTTGGCCGCTGCCCACAGGCACAAGCTCAGGGCGCTTTTGCCCGCATAGATCCACCGCATAAGGGCAGCGGGGATGAAAAGCGCATCCCTGCGGCGGATTGGCTGGGCTGGGCACATCCCCTTTGAGAATGATCTTGCTGCCTTGTTCGTCAGGATTTGGGCTGGGAATCGCCGACAGCAGCGCTTCCGTATACGGATGCTTCGGATGGGAAAATAGCTGATCCACAGCGCCCATTTCCACCACCCTGCCCAGGTACATCACGGCGATCCGGTCGCTGATGTGCTGCACCACCGACAGATCATGGGCCACAAACAGATAAGTGAGCCCATACTGATCCTGCAGATCTTCGAGTAAATTCAGCACCTGTGCCTGCACGGACACATCCAGGGCAGATACCGGTTCATCGCAGATCACCAGCGAAGGGTTGACGGACAGGGCTCGGGCAATACCGATCCTCTGCCTTTGCCCACCGCTGAATTCGTGGGGATAGCGCCGCATGTGGTGGAGACCCAGGCCTACCGCTTTCAGCAGGTTTTCCACCCGGTCGTACCGCTCTGTTTTGTTCTTGACACCATTGGCTTCCAGCGGCTCGGCAATGATGTCGCAGATACGCATCCTCGGATTGAGCGAAGAGTAAGGATCCTGAAAAATCATCTGGATTTCAGAGCGCAGCCCCTTGATGGTCTTTGAGTTGACTTCCACCCATTCCCCTTTGCGGTTGAACAAAACCGTCCCGCTGGTAGGCTGGATCAGCTGCATCAGGCTCAAGCCGACAGTGGTTTTGCCGCAGCCGCTTTCGCCTACCAAACCGAGGGTTTCGCCTTTGTAGACCTGAAGATCAACCCCATCCACCGCCTTGACCCAACCGACAGTCCTGCGGAAAAGGCCTTTGGTGATGGGGAAGTGTTTCTTAAGGCCGCGTACATCCAACAGTACTTTGCTTTCTGGTTTAGCCATGGGATTGTTCCTTTCTGCCAGCTTGCCGGCACGGATGCCAGCAGCGTACAAAATGATGATCACCAACTTCGACAACAGGTGGTTCCTGGCCGCATTGTTCCGACGCCATGGGGCACCGGTCTTTGAAGCTGCAGCCTTGGGGCAGATGGATCGGATCGGGCACAACGCCCTTGATCGGCTCCAGCCTTTGTTTATGCTCCCCCAGCTTGGGGATGGAGTTGAACAGCCCGATAGTGTACGGATGGGCTGGATTGTGGTACAGGGAGCGAACATCTGTGTACTCTACTATTCTGCCCATATACATCACGGCGACATTATCGCAGATTCTTCCAACCACGCCCAGGTTGTGGGTGATCATCAGGATCGACATCTTGAACTCATCCTGCAGGCTCATCATCAGGTCGAGAATCTGAGCCTGAATGGTCACATCCAGGGCCGTTGTAGGCTCGTCGGCGATCAAAAGGCTTGGATTGCAGCTGAGAGCCATGGCAATCATCACCCGCTGGCGCATGCCGCCGCTCATTTGGTAAGGGTATTCCCTTGCTCTTTGTTTGGGGCTGGGAATCCCCACCTTGGCGAGCATCTCTTCCGCCATCTGCCAGGCTTGTTTTTGGGTCAGCTTCTTATGCAGCATGATCGCCTCCACGATTTGGTGGCCAACTGTATACACCGGGTTTAACGATGTCATAGGTTCCTGAAAGATCATGGCGATTTCGTTGCCGCGGATCCGGCGCATGGCCGATCCGACCGGATCCTGCCCGGCAAGATCGATCACCTGGCCCTGGCGAGTGTTAAAGAGTATCCTACCTTTGTGGATCTTGCCGTGAGGCTGCGGCAAAAGCTGCATGATGGACAGAGCGGTAATGCTTTTGCCGCACCCGCTTTCGCCCACCAAACCCAGCACTTCTTCTCTTTTAATCGTAAAATCCACACCATTGACCGCCTTCACCAATCCGGCTTCGGTGGCAAGATAGGTGTGGAGATTCTCCACTTTCAGCAAAGTGCCTCCATCCATCTGATAAACCTCCGGTTGTTTTCCTGAACGATCGGTTTTATATATAAATATTATATTGAACATTAGCTTGATCTATTCTAACAGCTGCCCGCCGCTCTGTCAATGATCATATCCCCATCTACCTGCATCGTTATGTTTTTCACATATTCGGGCAAAAAAAGAACCCCCAACAAAAAAATGGTGCCGGAGGCGGGAATCGAACCCGCACGGGCGAAACGCCCAACGGATTTTAAGTCCGTAGCGTCTACCTATTCCGCCACCCCGGCTGACCAAATTACAACGATAATTATATAACGGAGCTGGATCATTGTCAATCTGTGCTGTACAGCAGCCCCTGCATCAGATCGGCATCGCTGACGACAAGATGGTCCGCATCCATAAGCTCCATGACTGTGTGGCAAATAGCGGCTCCTGCCACGATGATCTCCTCTCTGCCGTCAGTCATTCCTGGAAGGGCCGCCCGTTCGGCCAGCGTCATCCGGGCCAGCCGATCCAGCCAGTATGCAGCCCGCTCCTTGGTCAGGCCCACTCCCGTGACCTTGGCCCAGTCGTAGGCAGTGAGTTTAAGTTCCAGCGCGGCCAGCGTCGTAATTGTGCCGCCGACACCAATCAAGGTCCAGCCTGACGTTGGCTCCGGCAGCTTGGATATCAGTTCCGCCACCCGGGAGGAAATCAAGCGCTGCATCTGGTGTAGTTCACCGGTGCTTACCGGGTGGCTGGTGACGCAGAGTTCAGTCATGCGCACCGCTCCTGCCTGAACCGAACCGCCGCCGGTAATTCTGCCGCTTGCTGTCCCGCAGGTCAACTCCGTACTGCCGCCGCCGATATCCAGAACCACAACTTCCGGGCTGAGGGCAAAACCGAGGCTCGACAGTGTTCTCACCGCGCCGACAAACGAAGCGGCCGCCTCCTCTTCTCCAGATAAAACCCAGACATCCCACCCGGTCAGGTTTTTAACCTTCGCTAAAAACTCCTCCCGGTTCGCTCCGTCCCGGACAGCGCTGGTCGCCGCCACCACCAGGCGTTCCACGGGATATCCGCCTAGTTCTTCCCGGTATTCCTCCAGCACCCGGCAGGCCCGGGCCATCGCTTCGGGATCCAAAAGCCCCGATGCATTCACATTCTGCCCCAATCTTGCAATCTTCAGCCGAGAGATTACCGGCCGGTAAAAACAGCCGCGCTCTGTCGGCTCCCGTTCGGCAATCAACAACCTGATCGAGTTGGTGCCGATATCAATTACAGCGTCCACAGGATATCCTCCCGTCTATTGCCTGTCTGACTATATTTCAGTTTTCCAACCGGCAGTCGGCCGAGGAACAGTACAAATCTGCGTCCAGGCGCTCGTAAACGGCGGCGCCGATTTGGTTGGCGCCTCTGATCAAGTAATCCGCGAAATGGGCGTGGAGGCATTTGACCCCGTCAGGAGATCGGGTCCCGCCCACCCCTGTTGAGATTATGACCTGATACTCGCTGGGGTATTTCCTGGCCAAAGACTCCAGCACCTCGTCCGGGACCAGGCTGGCCCTGAATTGGGCATGTGTTTCGTGATCCCGCTTCACCAACGCGGCAAGCTGCTGATCATCGGCGATTCTTGCCTGTAGTTCCGCAATGAAGCCGGTGCTCTCCAGCATACTGACCAGTTTGCACAAATAAGGGCAGGTCAGCCACAAAGTGGTGGGGAAAACGGTCAATTCCTCCGCCTGGCTGATGATCGGCCGGTTGACAATCACCTGAGGGTATCCGTATTTACAGCGCCGGGCGATCCCCAGCACACCCCGGGGTTCCCGCCCAAGCTGTTCAGCAATGGTTCTATGGTCTTGTTCGTTCGCTGGTTCCCATTTGTGTTGCATTGATCTACCTCCAATGATACAAAAACATCCCCGAAGGGATGTGTGGTTTTGTAATAAAAATAAATAGACCGGTTATTTTATCGCGCGCCCCTGCCTCCCCGCTTTGAGTCTAAGCTCTTTCTCAGGGCTTGCTGCCTTTCCTCACTGTCTTTGAGAAAGCGTGCCAGGCGTTCTTCAAAACTTGCGCTCGATGCGGTTTTCCGTTTGGATCTGCTTTGATGGGCTCTCTCTGAGTAATTCGGATTTGCCTGCTTGATTGAGAGGCCGATTTTACCGTCAGTGATGTTGATTACCTTGACCTTGACACGATCCTGTTCTTTGAGAAAGTCGTTAATATCCCTGACGTAGGTATCAGCAACCTCTGAGATGTGCACTAGACCGGTTTTACCGTTTTCTAGCTCGACAAATGCACCGAAGCTGGTGATCCCTGTTACTTTCCCCTCGACAATGCTGCCGACGTCGATTGACATGCGTTAATATATTCCTCC
Source organism: uncultured Clostridia bacterium (assembly GCA_900019385.1). Lineage (GTDB taxonomy): Bacteria > Bacillota > Limnochordia > Darwinibacteriales > DTU012 > DTU012. Next base: position 18,256 of record FIZJ01000049.1, on the reverse strand, counting down.
TCTTGAGATTTGCCGCTGCAGGGCGCGGTCACGCTCATATTATACATTATCAAAAATTTTGTGTCAATCGGCCGTGCAGATCATCGAAACGCTTTATTCATCCTTTGATTCGGAGATTATAAACCTTGTTTCCCCGGGCTTGACCAAGCCCAGTTCTTCTCTGGCGACCCGTTCGATATACTCGTAGGAGCGGTAGTGTTCTATTTGCCGGCGGATCTCGGCATTGCGCAGCTCAAACGCTTGAATCTCGTGCCTAAGCCGCGCTATTTTCTGTTTGAGATGATAGTGCCTGACAAAGCCTTTACCGAACGTGTACCCAAGCCAAATCAGGAAGCACACGAGCAAGACTGTGCCGAGCTTGATTCGTTTTCTTCGGCGGCGCTTGGCCATGGTGCCATCTCTCCCCCAAAGAGGAGAATTCTTTGATTGACAGCTTTTTCCTGCCGCGGCACCAAAATTGTTTTCTTGTCATCTGCGCCGGAACGGCACCAGCCGAAAAGACTGCCAGCGCAGCCCGCTTCTGCGCCAATCGAATTTGCGCCACCGCCATTCGGAACTGAATTGAAAAGAGCGCCGCCGGCGGCGGGCGGCTGCGATGGTGAGGAGCAGATCCTGTACCAGCTTCATCGGCCAGGCGATCAAAGCAAACACCATCTGGCAAACCAGGCTGATCACAAAGCCGATCAGTCGAGCGAGGCCGAGAGCCAGGCGGATCACAATTCTGCTGATCAGCAGATAATAAAAAGCCAACCCCAAACCGATACCCACCAGGACATACAATCGCAGTTCGCCCCAGTTGGCCGCCAAGAGATAAACCGCCAGCAGCGGCGCGATAATCACCCAGAACCCGAGATCCATCACAAACGTGACAAGCTGGCCCGGCCTCAAAAAGGCCCGCAGCAGACGGTACAAGTCAAACACAAATCCCAAAGAAGCTCCGGCGGCCATGGTCACGGCAAATGCATACAGTTGGGCGCTTAGTGAATCCACGGTTCCACCCCCTACCCTGACAATGTATGCATTTGGCGGCGGCAGTGTGCATCAGCGGAACAGTTTCGCCAAGAATCCTTTTCCTTTTTGCCCGAACGAGTCTTTCAGGTATTCGATAGCCTTTATATACCCCCGTACCACCAGGCTGCCTGTCTCAAGGTTCAGTTCGCTGATATGCAAGTCTTCCCCGCGGATGATCAACCCGCCGTCTTCCGTGTCCAGGGCTATTTCCCGATCATCGAAACTGTCTACATTGACAACTCCATCAACATTTAGACGCTCCCGCTGCACAAGCACCACCTGATGCCTGTTGGCCCCGGCTGTAAACTTCCTTTCATCCATAGATTGTACCTCCCTTCGCATTTGGTACAATCTATGCATGACACAGGCAGAATAGAATCTTTTTCCGCTCAATCATACAACTTCTTGATCTCCACACCCTCAAAGAAATACGCGGCGATCTCTTGAGGCGACTTGCCTTCCTTGGCCAGCTTGAAAGCGTCCCACTGGCTCAACCCCACGCCGTGGCCGTATCCGGTCCCTTTAATCGTCAGCGTCCCATCGGACACATCCCAATCTGTGACCAATGTGGAGCGCATCTTGGTGGAATCCACAGCTATGCGGAAGTCGGCGCCGTGGATTTTATCTGTGCCATCGGCACCAATGACCGTGATTTCCGTGACGCGGTCCGTCGGGCCTCGTTCGGTGATCTTCAGATCCTTAATCTGGCCGACATTGATCCCGGCTTCTGCCAAAAGCCCAGTAAGCTCTTCCAGAGTGTACTTCGCTTCCCAGTTCTTTACATCTTCAGGGGCGTATTCGTTGGAGCCGAGTTTCACGCTTTTAATATACGGCGGCTCCGGATCTTGGTAGTTCAGCCCTTCTTTTGCCGTAGTGGTAACACCGCCGGAATAGGCATGGAACCAGCCCTTCACATAGCGGTTTTCATAAGTGAGGACCTGGCCCCTCGTAGCTTCCACAGCCTGCCTGATTTCCGGTGTGATGGCGCCGGGATTGTACGCCTGCGCCTCCTCGATGTTGGTGGAGATGTCCGCGCCGTATTTATCCCTCAGGCCGCCTTCGGCAATCAAAGCCAAGGTGAAGCTGCGGGCAAAAATCGCTTGGGCGCCGTACGCTTCCACAGGCCAATCGGGAAACATCTCGCCCGCCACCACTCCCAGCAAATATTCCTCCAGGCCCATGCTTTTTTTCTCACCGGTGTCGTTGAAATAGACAGTGATCTGCGGCTCTTTGTCCATTTCCCGGGCAATATCATCCCGGCCGCCGCTCCAGCTGACCATTACGACGACAACTGCGATCAAAACTAGGATCATCCCAGCTACAACCCTGTATCCCTGCGAAAACATGTAAGGAATTCACTCCTGTCGCCTATGCCAGATTTAGATTGAATGTTCTGTAATAGCTTGCTAATTTTGGGCGGCCATTATTCCAAACCCGCTTAAAATAAACTTTTATGGGAAAATTTACCAATTTAGCAGGAAAAGTGCGCATGCTCACAGAATATACAAGTGAATTATCTTACCTCAAGGGGGTTAAACTGTGAATAAGAGTGACCTGATCAATGCAGTCGCTAAAAAAGCAAACCTGACAAAGAAGGCTGCGAGCAGCGCCGTTGAGGCTACTTTTTCCGTGATTGAAGAAGCCTTGGCAAACAAGGAAAAAGTGACTCTGGTTGGATTTGGTACATTCGAAGTGCGGCAGCGCAAGGGTAGACAAGGCGTCAACCCCGCGACCAAAGCCAAGATCAAGATTCCTCCCAAGAAGGTACCTGCCTTCAAGCCGGGCAAGGCCCTGAAGGAAGCTGTACAGAAGTAGTTCAAAGCCTGCGCAAGCAGGCTTCTTTAATGTGGAGGTAGTGCTCATGCCCAAGTATACTCTCCAATCGCTGCTGGATATCATGGCCAAACTGCGCAGTGAACAAGGCTGCCCCTGGGACAAACAGCAGACCCACGACAGTTTGACCCGTTATTTGCTTGAAGAAGCGTATGAAGTAATCGATGCCATTGAAGAAAAAGACTTTCCCGCCGTGGCCGAAGAACTGGGCGATCTGCTGCTGCAGATCGTGTTCCATGCCCAAATCGGCGCCGAATCCGGGAAGTTCACCATGGATGACGTGATCGCAGCCATCTGTGAGAAAATGATCCGCCGCCATCCCCATGTTTTCGGCGATACTGCTGTCGAATCTGTACAGGACGTGCTGACAAACTGGGAAGCCATCAAAATGCAGGAGAAACCAGGCCAAGATGACAGATCTCTTCTCGACGGAGTTCCTAAACACCTGCCGGCGCTGCTGCGGGCTGAACGTATTCAGGACAAGGCCGCCAAGGTCGGTTTCCAATGGGATCAGGTCGAGGGCGCCGTCATCAAACTGGAGGAAGAGCTGAAAGAGTTCAGGCAGGCGGTTCAATCCCGGGATCAAGCCGAGATGGAAGCGGAAATGGGTGATCTTTTCTTCAGCCTTGTCAACATCTGCCGCTATCTGGACATCAACCCTGAACGGGCGCTGAACACAACAACCGATAAATTTGCGAAGCGGTTCAGGTATATCGAAAAACAAGCCCGGCTCCAGGGAAAGGACCTGCACAGCATGAGCCTTAAGGAAATGGACCAGTTCTGGGAAGAGGCAAAAAAAGACTCCTAAACCCTAACCAAGGCCAGGTTGGGCTAGGAGTCAACTTTTGCCGCTTTTCATTGCTCCATCTGTTTCGCCAGGAAACCGGCGGCGGTTTCCGCCAGCTTTATTTCCAGATCCCCCATTTGTGTATCCACATCTTTCGTGGCCAAGACCACCACTCCGATGGGATCGCCTTCAGCAACAATGGGAGCGATGACTTGGGCTTCAAAGTCCCAGGCGTCGTCCGGATTGGCCACATCGCTTTTGGTCACCACCATGGTCCGGCGAGTGTCCATAGCTTTTTCAATAATCTCCGTAACCGGCTTGTCGATCCATTGTTTTTTCGAAGCACCTGAAACAGCCACAATTGCATCCCGATCTGCAATGAGTGCCACATGCCCAGTTGTCTCAAACAATGAATCAGTGTATTCTTGGGCAAAATCTCCCAACTCACCGATGGGGGAGTATTTTTTCAAGATAACTTCGCCTTCGCGATCGACAAATATCTCGAGAGGATCGCCCTCGCGAATCCGCAGCGTCCGTCTTATCTCTTTGGGAATTACCACGCGCCCTAGATCGTCTATGCGTCTGACTATTCCTGTAGCTTTCAAGAGCCACACCCCTCCTTCATGTTGGGTAAGTTCAGTGTTAGTATATAACCGCGGTGCTAGTTTTATTCATTTCTCCCAGCTAAACGGATTCACAACAGGCTCTGCAGCACCTTCTGCAGAAGCAGCAGCGCCTCGTAATCTGACAGCCCTTTCACCTTCACTTTGATCTGCGGGCTGCTTCCAGGCAGGTAACCGACCTGCCCCCGGAACTGCCGCACCAGTGCCGCATACTTCTCCCGGTCCCGGATAATCCCGGGCAGCGATCGAATCACGAACATGCCCTTCTCAAGGAAGACGCTGGCTATGCCTGCCTGGCGGGCCAACACTTTGATTCTGGTGGCCAGGACCAGGTTGCGGACCGGATCAGGAAGTTCTCCAAACCGGTCTTCAATCTCCAGGGCCAGTTCATCCGCATCTTCCAAGGTCTGGACTGCTGCCAGTTTCTTGTAAAGCTCGACTTTTTGCTTGGGATCCGGCACATAGCGGTCGCCGATGTAGGCATCCACCTGCAGATCCAGCACTGGATCGGGAATCTGCTGCTTGGCTTTTCCTTTCAGCTTTTCAATCGCTTCTTCCAAAAGCTTGCAGTAGAGTTCGAACCCCACGGAAGTAATGAAACCGTGCTGCTCGGGGCCGAGAATATTTCCGGCTCCACGGATTTCCAGATCCCGCATGGCGATTTTGATCCCCGAACCTAGGTCAGAGAACTCTTTGATTGCCTGAAGCCGTTTTTCCGCGTCTTCTGTTAGTATTTTATCCCTTCGGTAGGTAAAATACGCATAAGCCACCCGGTTGGTCCGGCCGACCCGGCCTCGCAGTTGATACAGTTGGGCCAACCCAAGCCGATCTGCGTCGTAGACCACCAGCGTGTTGACATTGCTGATATCCATACCCGTCTCGATGATCGTGGTGCAGAGGAGAATATCGTATTCGCCGTGGTAGAAATCGAGCATCACCTGTTCCAGCCGGTTCTCATCCATCTGGCCGTGGGCGACGGCGATCCTCGCTTCGGGCACCAGATCCTGCAGGCGCAGGAACATGTTGTCAATGCCTTGAATTCGGTTGTAGACAAAGTACACCTGGCCCTGGCGCCCCAGTTCCCGGTGGATGGCCTGGGCGATGGCCTGATCATCCCACTCCAGCACATAGGTGCGGATGGGGAAACGATCCTCCGGCGGAGTTTCGATCAGGCTCATATCCCTCACGCCTACCAGTGCCATGTGCAGCGTGCGGGGTATCGGTGTCGCGGAAAGGGTAAGGACATCCACATTCCTGGCAAGTTCCTTCAGTTTTTCCTTTTGAGCCACGCCAAAACGCTGCTCCTCGTCGACAACCACCAGTCCCAGATCCCGGTAAGTCACATCCTTGGACAGCAGCCGGTGGGTGCCGATCACCAGATCGACGGTTCCGGATCTCAGCCCGCTGATCACTTTCTTCTGCTCAGCCGGCGATTGGAAACGGGACAGGACTCCGATCTTCACCGGGTAGTCTTCGAACCGTTCCTGAAACGTCCTGGCGTGCTGCTGTGCGAGGATGGTCGTGGGTACCAGCACCGCCACCTGCTTTCCGGCGCTGATGGCTTTGAACGCCGCTCTAATGGCCACTTCGGTCTTGCCGTAGCCCACGTCGCCGCAGAGCAGGCGGTCCATCGGTTTTTTGTTTTCCATGTCCCTTTTTACTTCCGCAATGGCTCTGATCTGATCAGGAGTTTCCTCATAGGGAAACTCATCCTCAAACTGAGCCTGCCACGGTGTATCCTCTGGGAAAGCGAAGCCTTCGATTGTTTCCCGCTCCGCGTACAGTTTGATCAAGCCTTCCGCCAGGTCCTGCACTGATTCCTTGACGCGGCTTTTGACCCTGGCCCACTCGCCGCCGCCCAGCCTCGAAAGCTTCGGCGGTTCATCATCCAGGCCAACGTATCGTTGCAAAAGCCCAATTTGATCCGTCGGCACATAAAGCCGGTCTTTGCCGGCGAACCGGATCAACAAAAAATCCTTGTGGGTTTTCTGCACTTCCAAGGTTTCAATGCCCATGTACTGTCCGATACCGTGGTTGACGTGGACCACGTAATCCCCAGGTTTGAGATCCGACTCTGTGAGCCGCACCTGAGCTTCGGTACGGTTGACCCGCCGTTTGGCCCGCTTTTTGCCGTAAATCTCCAGCTCCGTGAGGATCAAGAGCTTGAACCCGGCGTATTCCATCCCGTTCTCCAAGGCCCCTTTGGTGACAATGCAGTTTCCGGCCTTGAGCTTGTCTCCCACTTCATCGGTATATTGGGCAGGGATATCATGTTCTTTGAGAAACTCTACGAGTTTGGCGCCGCGCTCTTCGGTCGAGACAAGAATCAGGATCCGGTAATACTGCTTGCGGTACCGCTGCAGCTGGTCCACCAATCCGTCCAGATCCGTGTGGAAATGGGGCGCGGATCTGATCTGGAATTGATAAGTGCTGACCGCATCCAGATCCGGAATCTTGCTGTTTAAAACCGAAAGGTATAATGAGTGCCTGTGCCTGTATATCTTCGGCCACAGCCCATCCCAGTCCACAAACATTTCCGCCATCCGGGGCAGAATCCTGCCCTTGGCCAAAAGGCCTGAAACGGTTTCGCCCACATCCTGCAGGAACAGCTTGTGGTGCTCCTTGACCCGGGCCGGCTCGCTGACAATGATCAGACTGTCCTGAGGCAGGTAATCGATGAGCGTGTGGATCCGCGCGGTATACGGCAGGTACTGATCAATGCCCGGGAAGTAATTGCCGGTGTCCAGCAGTACCAAATGATTGGCGGTTTTCGCCAGCAGACTGTCGGCTTCTTGGTTAAGCCCGGCGTTAATCAAGCGCTCCCCCTGATCCTGCGCGTCCTGCCAAATCTGGTCTTTTACCGCCTCCCGATCCTCTGTCACGAACAACCGCTCTCTGGCGGGGAAAATGGTTACCTCCTGGATGTTCTCGATCGAGCGCTGGCTGTCGATGCTGAACAGGCGGATCGAGTCGATCTCATCGTCGAACAGCTCAATCCGCACTGGGTGTTCAGCTGTGAAATCATATATATCGATGATGCCGCCGCGGATGCTGAACTGGCCGAAAGTTTCCACCATGTCGACCCGTTCGTAGCCCATTACCGACAGCTGCCTGGCCAGCGCTTCCGTGTCCACCCTGGTGTCCATGTCGATGGTGATCTGGTAGCGGAAAAACAGATCCGGATCGGGCAGCGCCTCGCTCAAGGCTTGAACTGAGGCGCAGATGACGCTCCCAGGCCGGCGGCAGGCCTTTAGCACCTCTAACCGGCTTTTCCGCAGTTCCCAGTCGATAGTCGCTTCCTCATGGGGCAGCAGCTCATGAGGAGTAAATACCAGTATATTCCGATTAGGCAGTAAATTGTGTAAATCTTGCCCAATCGTCTCCACTTGATATTGATTGTAGCCGATGAAAAGTATCACAGCCCGATCATTGGCCAGCGCCGCCGTCAGCAAGCTCCGCTGGGAGCCGGACAGCCCAAGGGCCAGCAGCTTTTCGCCTCTGGCTGCCGCAGCCCGCACATGGCTGACATCCTGCGACTGGCTGACCAGGTTTACCAATCCTTGTAGCGACAAGTCCTATCTCCCCGTTTCGTGTTTCCCGCCGCAGTTTTCAATACTATTATATTGACTCATGGCCTGCTCAATACCTGAGCGTACCCAAACCTCCACCGCCTCGGCGCAGCGTTCCACCACTGCCTGATAAGCATCTGCTTCCTCCGCCGTGATCTTGGACAAGACAAAGTCCTCCACTGGCATTGGTTCCTCAGGCCTGCCGATGCCGATTTTGAGACGGGCGAAGAGCTCGGACCGCAGAGCCTGAATGATGCTGGCCACTCCCCTATGGCCGCCGCTCCCCCCGCCCCGCTTTAGGCGGATGCGGTATGCCGCAAGGTCAAGATCATCATGGATCACCAACAAGTCTTCCAGACCGGCCTGCCAGAAACCGATCAGCTGACGGACCGCCAGCCCGCTCAAGTTCATAAACGTTTGGGGTTTGGCTAAAACGATCCTTTCTTCACCACAGCGGCCTGTTCCGAATATTGACTGAAAATTTTTGCTATTTAAGGCAATATTCCAGCGCCGAGCGAGGGCGTCCACTACCCAAAAACCTGCATTGTGCCTCGTTTGCGCATATCTTTCCCCTGGATTGCCCAATCCTACAATCAGCTTCACTAGTCAAGCCTCCACAGCGGCGAAAGAACGCATAATAAAATATGCATTCTTTCGCTTCTGTTTCCAAATATATGATTTTCCTTTTCGGTTTGTAACGAGCTTATGCTTCTCCATCAGCAGCTTGTTCTGCTGCCTCCGGCGCGCCCTCGGGAGCAGCTTCCTCTGCTTCCTCAGCCGGTTCCGCAGCCTCCGCCGCAGCACGCGGAGCGTTGACAGTAACCACAACCTCTTCGGGATCGTGGTTCACCGTGATGCCCTCAGGTATCTCAAGGTCTTTAACAAGCAGTGTATCTCCAAGGGCTAGTTTGGACACGTCCACAACGATGGATTCTGGAATCTGATTCGGCAGGCAGGAAATGGCCAATTCCCTCATTACCAGGTTGACGATTCCACCGTCGGACTCTCGTTCGCCTTCGCCGGTGAGCACCAAGGCGACTCTGGTGTCAACCGGGCGATCCATGGCCACCTCGTAGAAGTCGATATGCTGCAGGCTGCCCTTGATGGGATCGCGCTGGACTTCTTTAACCAGGACAGTCCTTTTTTCACTGCCCACGGTGATTTCGTACAAAGGCTCCTTGGATTGGATTGCCCTTTCAGCATCTCCCACCGTGATTGCTATATGCAGGTTGGGTTTCCCCTGGCCGTAGATCTGAGCGGGGATCATTTTGTCACGGCGCATCTTCTTGACTGCGTTCGAGCCGAAGGTGGTGCGTGATTCGGCATTAAGTTTAAAGCTCGACATCCTATCTCCTCCTTCCAGCTGCTCTGAATCACATGCATTATATTATAACACCTTTGCCAAAGCTTAGTCAAACAGCTTGCTCACAGGCAGCTCTTCAAAAATTCTCCTGATAGCTTCCGCGAACAGGTCCGCGACTGACAGTACCGTCAGTTTGGAGAACTTCTTCTCAGGTGTGATGTTGATTGTATCCGTCACTATCACTTCCTGGAGCACACTCTCCTGCAAAAGCTGAGGCGCTTGGCCGGAGAAGACGGCATGGGTGCAGGCTGCATATACCGCTTTGGCACCGTTGTCCATCAATGCCTGAGCTCCTTGGATGATCGTGCCGCCGGTGTCGATCATATCGTCAAACAGGACGCATGTCTTCCCTTTCACATCCCCGATAATGTTCATCACCTCGGAGACGTTTGCTTGCGGGCGGCGCTTGTCCACAATAGCCATGGGGCAATTCAGGCGGTTGGCCAAAGTGCGGGCCCTGACCACTCCGCCTACATCTGGGGCGACAACGATGTAATTGTCAAGTTCCTTGGATTTCAGATACTGCTCGATGATGGGCATAGCCCGCAGATTGTCCACCGGAATGTCAAAGAAGCCCTGAATCTGGTCCGCGTGGAGGTCCATCGTCACGACGCGGTCGGCGCCGGCGGCGGCCAGCAGGTTGGCTACCAGTTTGGCGCCAATGGGATCGCGAGGTTGGGTTTTCCGATCCTGGCGGGCATATCCATAGTACGGAATCACTGCGGCCACCATTTTCGCGGAAGCCCGCTTGATCCCGTCAATCAAAAGCAGCAGTTCCATCAGATGGGTGTCTGTGGGCCGATGGGTCGGCTGAATAATGAAAACTTCGTGCCCACGCACCGTTTCCAAAATTTTGATGCTGATTTCACCGTCTTTGAACCGGCCCACTTCCGCATTGCCCAGTTCCACACCTAAACAGGCGGCGATCTTTTTGGCCAACTCAGGGTTGGCATTCCCGGTAAAAACTTTCAGCTTTTTGTCACAGTGACTGACTCTCACTTGCTAGCCCTCCCGTTTGTTCCATCCCTCTTTATTCACCTGTCTTGCCCTTGCAATCGCCAGACTGTATTCCGGCACATCTTCGGTGACGGTTGAACCAGCTGCTATGAACGCTCCCTTGTGGAGCCTGACGGGAGCAACCAAATTCACGTTGCTGCCGATGAAGCAGTTGTCCTCGATAATCGTCTGGTGCTTTTTCTTGCCGTCGTAATTGCATGTAATCGTGCCGCAGCCGATGTTGACATGGGAACCGACCACAGCGTCGCCAACATAGGTAAGATGGGGAACTTTGCTCTCATCGGCGATCTGGCTGTTTTTAATCTCCACAAAATCACCGATGCGGCAGTGCGTCCCAATCACAGTGCCCGGCCGGATGTACGCGAACGGCCCGACGGTGGTGCGGCTGCCGATCCGGCCTTCCAAGACCACCGACTGCTCGATGGTGACCTGGTCTTCCAAAACCGCTCCTTCCAGGCGGACATTGGGCCCTACGAGGCAGTTCGCCCCGATTATTGTGCCTTTTTGGATGTATGTATTCGGGTAGATGATGGTATCCCGTCCAATTTCGCAATCGGGCTCGATATATGTTTGTTCCGGATTGATGATGGTGACGCCGTTGAGCATGTGCCTACGGCAGATACGGCGCCGGAGGGCTTGATCGGCCCAGGCAAGCTGGACCCGGTCGTTGACCCCCATCGCTTCTTCGGGATCCGGCAAACAATAAGCGGCCACTGTACGCCCATCCCGGACAAGCGCCGCTATCACATCGGGAAGATAGTATTCGCCTTGGGAGTTGTCGGGTGTGATTTCCCCAAGATACTGGAATAAGAGTTTAAAATCAAAGCAATATGTCCCGGTGTTGATCTCTTTCACTTGCTTGTGCGCCTGCGACGCATCCTTGTCCTCCACGATCTGCTCCACATTTCCCGCAGCCGTGCGGATCACCCTGCCGTACCCGGTAGGATCCGCCGCTTCCGCCGTGACCACAGTGGCGGCTGCCCCTTGATCCTGATGAAAAGCCAGTATATTCCTGAAGGTTTCGGCTGTAAACAGCGGTGTATCGCCGCAGGTGACCAATACGGGGCCGTCCACACTCGCCATCATCTCCCGGCACTGGTCCACGGCATGGCCTGTGCCCAGCTGCTCTGCCTGAACCACATAATTGACGCCGGGTACCGCCTCCTTTACCTGCTCGCCGCCGTGCCCGATCACCAGGTAAATCTGATCGATTCCAGCGGCTCGGACGCTGTCCACCACCAGTTTCACCATCGGGACCCCGCAGACTTTGTGCAGCGGCTTGGGAAGCTCGGATTTCATACGCTGCCCCTGTCCGGCTGCCAGTATGATCGCGCTGGTAACCAAAATGCGCTTCCCCCTTTGCCAGTGGATTTCCCGCATTCATCCTTCGTGATTGGGAATTCATTTCCCTGCCGAAAAAGCTTTGATCACTAACATTTTGCCCCAAAATAAAAAACAACCTCAATTGAGGTGGAAAATAAAAATGGCAGGGGTGACAGGATTCGAACCTGTGATCCTGGAGTCAGAGTCCAGTGCCTTAACCGCTTGGCCACACCCCAATGCCCACACATTAGTATAGCAAATGCCGCAGGCAAGGTCAACAGTAAAATTAGGAGAGGGAAGATTTCACCGCTGGTGAAATCTTCCCTGTATTCCGCAAGGCTTCTATTGGTAAGCGATAGTGATCTTCTTTATAACCAGGTTGGTGCCGCTGCTGGCTCTGAAGGTCAAGAATGAGGTTTCAGTCCCTACAGAACTTTTTATCTCCAACACCTGGTTGGATTTGAGCTGCGGCGCATCGATGGAAAAACCCGCTTGGTTCGCTGACTGGTTCGCCAAACTCGATTGTTATGGCATAAGGTTTCGACAAATCAAGGTAACCGACTGTTTGGCTGTCCTCTTTGGCAGTCTTGATACCGCCTTCCAGATGAGTTGAGGGCGCGCCGACAGCCCAGCGGGCGCCGTTCATGGACAACACTCCGTCATTGATGTGGATTTTGCTGCCGCTGCTTAAGATTCCATACAGCGGCTCCTCCGGCAGATTTGGCGCATGGGCGTGATCAGCGGTAAAGAAAGTTGATCTTTCAGCTTCAGAAAAGACGATCTCCAGCGGCGGCATCTTTTCCTCGTAGAAAACCCGGACCGGCACGCTGACCGGTTCGAGCTGGCCGCAGCTTACAGTGATTGTCGTTTCGCCTTCCGCCTGGGCGGTGACCGTCACCTGAGTGTCTGTTGTTCCGCTGAGAACGGCCACAGTGTCGTCGGCTATCTCCCAGGTAACGGGATCATCGGTAACCAGATCCACAACTTCGGCCGTCAGCTCTGCTTCGATTTCACCCGTGGCCAGGTTCAACACCACTGACCGCGGCTTCACTTCCAGATGTGGTTTCTTTGCGAAAAAAGGAAGACAACCAGATAATACCAATGCCATCAGCAATACAAATAAAAGCAGGACACGGTTCTTGGCCACTTGCTTCCCTCCTGGCGCGCTAATTGGTTCGTCTTCAGTATAAAACACTGCCGTATCGCTGTATTGTAATAAATCGAGATGTTTTGGTAATCTGATTGTCAATTTGTATACAGCTTGGCTGTCTCCCGCATGTCACTCCGGAAAAAGCATGGCTTCCATGAAGTGTTTCTGGAAGTCTTTTCTGGCTGACAGCTCAACATAAGTGATCTTCTGCTTCAACTCGTCCGCTCTCGCTTTCGCGCCCCGGTCGAGCAGATACTGCCTGGCTCCGGCACCAGCGCCGTTGCCCAGTTTCACCACTTTCGCCAGCAGGCTTTTGGGTATCAGGCCCAGGACTGAAGCGCTCTCTGGATTGATATAACTGCCGAACCCTCCCGCGAGGTAAAATCTGTCGATGTCCGCTTCAGAAATGCCGGCTTCGCCGATCAAGACTTTGATGCCGGCAGCGATCGCGCCGGCGGCCAGTTGGTATTCCCGCACATCTTTTTGGGTGAGGAAGATTTCTTTCCCCGGAACAACCCGGTATGCCCGCTGTCCCTGGTACTGTTCCAGCGGCGCATCTTCCCGAAACGCCCCTGATGGGCTGACAAACCCTCGTGAGTACAGCGCGGCGATGATGTCCACCAATCCGGAACCGCAAATGCCCCGAGGCTCTTGACTGGATATGGTCTGCCAGCTTACTTCCCCGTTATCCTCGATCCGATAGGCGGCGATGGCTCCCGGCACACCGCTCATCCCAAAAGTGATGTTGGCGCCTTCAAAGGCCGGCCCTGCCGCGGCGGAACAGGCAAACACACGCTCTTTGTTCCCCAGGATAATTTCTCCATTGGTGCCGATATCCACCAACAGCCGCCAACTGTCGGATTCGAAGTCGGCAACTAGTAAATCAGCGATGATATCCGCCCCAACATAACCGGAGACACAGGGCAGCAGCTCCACGATTCCGTCGGGATGGATCTTCAGGCCTAACTCATCCGCCGAAAACTCCAGTCCGTCAGTGAAGATGGGCACATACGGGGCGTTGGCGATGCTTGCCGCGTTTACTCCCAGCAGCATGTGGAGCATCACTGTGTTGCCCGCGAAAACGGCATGGTAGATCCGGCCGGGATCGAGGCCGTTTTTGCCGGCCAACTCCCGGACGCCCTGGTTCAGGGCTTCCAGCAGACTGTTTTTCAGATCCTCCGCGCCGCCTGCGCGGCTGAGCGTGTAATCGATCCGAGTGATCACATCGGCGCCGTAACGGCTTTGAGGGTTGGCAAAGGCATGGGCGCCCACCTGAAAGCCGTTGGTGAGATCAAGCAGATAAAGCACAACCGTAGTGGTGCCCACATCAACAGCGATACCGTAAGCGGCTCGGCTGGCCGTACCGCTTGTCAGCTCGTCAATGTCCAGGATTCTGCTCCCGCTGTAAGTCACAACCAGATCCTGTTTTTGCGCCAACGTTCCCAAACGCTGCAGCGCCCGCGGTGTGGCCGCTTTGAAGCCCAGCTCCCTAATCCGGTGCCAATAATCGTGCTGCTTGTCAATACTGGGCTGTTCCAGGCGGATTTGTCTTTGCCTGATGCGTGGGTCTGGCTTGAATGGTGTTTCAGTACCTTCGGAAAGGATTACCAACTGATCTGCTGATGACAGATCGATTTCAAAGGTGCCGGAAGCTCTAACCTGGCACGCCAGCCTAAAGCCGTCCTCTATCTGGGATCGGGTGAGATGCCGCCTTTCCGGATCAGTCAAACTGCCGGCTTCGCCGCGCACCCGTACGATGCACTTGCCGCACCTGCCTTTGCCGCCGCAGGGGCTGTACACGCTGTAGCCGTGCTGGTGCAGCAGATCCAGCAGGTTTGACCCGTCGAGGCAGTTGATTGTTTCCACCCGGTTCTGGAACCGAATCCTGATCTCGTGCTTCACTTCCATTTGATCGTCTACACCCACTTTCCATCGTCAAAAAGGGCAGACAAAATGCTGGGTTTTTTCTACCCAGCATTTGATTCTGTCAAATCAATGTGGATTCCTCTTATCAAGCAGTCTTCCATGTCACAGGTTGAACAGTCGTGACTGTGTTTGGCAGGGACAATGTCTTTACCGTACCCCATGATCAGTGTCAGGGACTTGGTGGGTTCCATCAAGCATGAATCGGTGAGGCTCACTCCTATCCGTTCCGGTTTGAGGAAGGAAAAAACTTGCCTCTGCTCCACAAGGGGAAACCCGGCCGCTCCGGGCGAGACAAAACTCGTCGCTTTATAACCCTCCCGGCTCAATTCCCCGACCAAGTGCTGCCAGAATTGATGGGCGGCCATTTCCACCAAAAGCCCGCTGATAACATCCATCAGATAACCGCAGAACGCGTCTTGGCTGGATGCCTCGGCGATGGCTTTGTCAACTTTTCTGCCCAATGTCACCAGCCCTACAACAAGCCCATCACACTTTCCAACCGCCTGATGCAAGGTTTTGCCGGTGAATACATGCCCTGACGGCAGCTCAACCCGGTTACCGGTGATGTTGAAAGCCGTGCCGCAGTAGATCACTTGCGGCTCCGCCGCCGCCACGACTGCATTCAGATGCTCGTCAACAAGGCCGCGGATCGCATCTCCGGCGCTGTTTGGATCTTTGTAGCCCAAAGCCCGCATAATGATTTCCCGCGGAATCCTGTGCCCAATCTGGGCATCCAGGCTTAGAATGTTTTCCATGCTAGTATTTTCCATACTCCTTGGCCATCCGGACAATAGTCCTGGCATGCTCGAATCCCAGATTGGCCGGGTATTCGCATCCGGTCGCCAGGATAAACCCACCGCCGGCTTTGTAGTCGTCGATCTCTTTACGGCATTCTTCCTCCAGCTCCTCCTGCGCGCAGGTCAGCAGCCAAGTAGGTGGGATCCGCCCGATCAAGGTCACTTTCGAGCCATATTTTTCCTTCAGTTCCTGTGGTGTTTTGCAGTCGTCGGGAAGGTGGAGGAAAGAAATGGCGATCGGCTGCATGGCCTCGATTTGAACATCGAAGTAGATGCCGTTGCCGCAGTTGTGGATCATCACCTCGCACCCGTGCTGCCGGATCCGTTCCGCGATGCGCCTGACATATTGGCCTTCGAACTCCATCCACATGGATTTGCTCATAATTGACTGAGATGCGAACAGCGTGTCCAGCATAATGGCGGGAACCCCTGTGGCAGCCAAGGCATCGACATATTCCAGCAGGGTTTCGGTGACAGCCGCCACGCCGTTTTTGACAGCGTCCGGGTCATCGAAAATATCCATGAAAAGATTGGCCTGCCCCCGCATCATGCTCAATACGCCCAAGGGGCCAAAAACGAAGGCCACCACCGGGACATCGGCGCCTTTGCTTTTCATCAAGCGATCGCAGAGCCTGACCATGCCTTTCATTCTAACGGAATCTTTGAACTTGATCGGCTGCAGCGCGCTGATGTCCGCCGTGCTCTTCAGCATGTATTCGCTGGAGTCGGGATGGGCTGCCTCGTTTTCCGGATAGACAATTTTCTGGCCGAAATCCGCCGCCTCGACCGACAGGTCGATTAAAGTGCAGATGACATCCAAATCGAATTCTTCCGTAACCCGTTCATAGGCTTCGGCGCAAACATCCATATCGGTGCTCCACTTGGGGTATGACGCGCCCACCAGTTTCCTGGCGACACCGCACATCAGCGGATAAACCGGGACCCGATCCGCCTCTTTGTGCTGCAGCGCCAAAGTTACGCGCTCAATCGGTTTCATGTTATCCCTCCTTAAAGGCCTGCGTCCAGCTATTGTACCAGTTGTTTGGCAGCGGCTGCGGCTTCAGCCGCGTTTCTGCAGTAGACATCTGCGCCAATCTGGTCGGCAAAACCCTGGGTGAGCGGCGCTCCGCCAACCATGATCTTGATCTGATCCCTTAAGCCTGCCTCGGCAATGGCGTCGATCACCGTCTTCATCTCGCCCATGGTGGTAGTCAAAAGAGCGGACATGCCCAGAAGGTCCGGTTTGTGTTCCTTGATGGCTTCCACGAACCTATCGGCTGGAACATCGATGCCCAGATCGATCACTTCCAGCCCAGCTCCCTCAATCATCATCCGCACAATATTCTTGCCGATGTCATGGAGGTCGCCTTTGACGGTGCCGATAACCATCTTGCCGATGGGCTTCACACCCTGTTCCACCAGTTTCGGCTTCAGGGCTTCCATGCCTACGTTCATAGCCCTGGCGGCAATCAGGACTTCTGGAACGAAGATTTCATTGTTCTTAAACTTTACACCGATGATTTCCATGGCCGAAAGCATGCCTTCCTCCAGGATCCTCTTAGGATCGACACCTTCTGCCAAAGCTGCGGCAACGCCCTGCTTGACACCATTGGCATCGCCTCTTTGCAGTGCCTGTGATATTGCCTGCAGTACCTGCATTGTAACCCTCCTCAAGATCCCTGTTTATGTCCGCTTTAATTATAGCAAACAATGTTTAAAGCATCTTGTAATAATCCAAACGATTTTTGCACTATTTTTCTCATTTAAAAACTCCCTGACGGCAGCGGGCCGCCAGGGAGCATGGGTGTCTGTTCTATTCCTGGTAGTCAATAGTGATTGACTTGATGCTTATTGTAATGCCCGAACTCGCTCTGAAGCACAAAAACGAGGTTTCTGTCCCAACACTGGATTCAATCACCAAAGTGGTTTCGGGTTGGAAGTCGTCGCGGCCTTCGCTGTTGTAAATCTGGGAAGAAGTGCCATGCGGCGAATTGGAAGACGAGGATGTATTGTTGTCGACCAGCACCTGCAGGAAACCGTCTCCAGTGATTGCGCCCAGTTCAATCACAAGCACATAAGGTTTGGACAAGTCGAGGTATCCGTTGGGGACGTAGTCGGGATCTGTGTTGGACAGTCCCATCGGCATACCCACCACCCACCTCGTTGATGTCATCTTCAGCGCCTGATCTTGGAAAGTTACGCCGCTCTGGCCGCTGTAGACTATAAACAGCGGCTCTTCCTCATTGCCGGGAGCGTGTGCGTACTCTGCATTCCCGAAGATGTCAGAACGCTGTGTGAACTGCGAGAAATCGACTGTAAGTGGCAGCACCGATTCTACATCAGGGAGATCCACCGACACAGTGATTGCTTCTTCAAGCGCTCCGTAAGTCACTGTGATGGTGGTGACCCCAGCTGCCACACCGGTCACTGTCACAGTCTTCCCTGTGGTGCTGCTCAGCTCGGCAATGGTTTGATCGGCGATCGTCCAGGTGATGGCTTCTCCATCAACAGTCATGGATTCGCCAAATTGATCCAGTACAACTGCTGTAAGCTCCATCTCAAGTGTATCAGCGTCCAGTTCCACGCTGACCGGGGTAATCCTCAGTTCAGTCGCTTCCGGCGCAGGTGGTTCTGCAGGATCCACTGTGACAGGCACCACAACAGAAAGCTCTCCATAGGCCGCTGTGATTTCCGTTTCGCCCTCTTTTAGGGCGGTGACGGTTACTGCAAATCCGTTTGCACTGCTGAGAGCGGCGATTGTTTCGTCAGAGACGGACCAGGCAATGTCATTTCCGGCAATGGCCATTGCTTCACCAAATTGATCCAGAACTTGCGCAGTGAGCTCCATGGACGGTGT
>FIZJ01000048.1 GCA_900019385.1 uncultured Clostridia bacterium | reverse complement strand
ATAAGAAAAACAGCGCGGAGTGCGCATGTGACAGGTCACCGTCCCCTGTCACCCCTGTCACCCTCACCACTCCACTTTGCTGAAGAACTCGCTTACCAGCGGCGCGGCAACCTGGCCGCCTACACCGCCGTCTTCAACCAAGACGGCAAAGGCAAGATCGCGCCCGGCCACACCGAACACATACCCGCCGAACCAGCCGTGGGATGTGCCGCGCCCTGTCTCCGCCGTGCCGGTCTTGCCGAAGATCTGCAGCCCCTCGACCATAGCCTGCCTACCGGTACCGGAAACCACCACTTCCGCCAGGAGCTCACTCATCAAAGCTGCGGTCTCTGGCTTAATCACCTGCCGCATCGCGGGCGGATCATCCCGCTTGAAAAGGGTAGGTTCTGGAACCGCACCTTCGTTGACGAACGCAGTGAAAATCTCCGCGACAACCAGAGGTGTCACCAAGACTCTGTCCTGGCCGATCGCGCTCCAAGCCAGCGCCACTTGGCTCCGCTCCGGGCTGCCTATATCCCCGGCGCTGGCAGGGAGGCGAAAATCATGTTTTTGGTCAAGCCCCCATTTCGTAAAGTAGCTGCGCAAGTTTTCCGCGCCCAGTGTCAGCCCCACCTGGGCCATGGTGGTGTTGATCGACCGAATCAGAGCATCGGCGAAAGAATGCTCGCCGAAGACTTCGTTTTGGAAATTCCGGATCGGGTTGCCCTGCACCCTCAGTTCGCCCGAATCGTCAAATTCACTCGTCACGCTGTACAAATCCAGATCCAGCGCCGCTGATGCTGTGATCACTTTGAACACCGAACCCGGCGGATATGCCCCCTGCAAACTGCGGTTGAACATAGGCTGGCCTGGGTCGCTGCTCAACTGCTGCCACCGGTTCTGAGAGATGCCGGCTATGAACTCATTCGGGTCATAACTTGGCGAAGAAGCCAGCACCAGCACTTCTCCCGTGCGGGCATCCAAGACAACAAACGCGCCTTTGCCGCCGCCCAACACTTCATATGCCAGGCGCTGCCAGCCGGCGTCGATGGTCAATTCCACATCTGAACCATTCTTGACGGTCCGCTCCAAAAACAGGCGGCTTGGTTCCGTGTCCGTCTCCACAAACAGCCGATAACCAGGCTCGCCTCTAAGCTCAGCTTCCAATCCCATTTCCAACCCACTGCGGCCAGCTGTTTCCCCAGCTTGATAATCCCGCTCCGGATTGGCATCGATCATCGCCTGGGTCACTTCGCCCAGATATCCGGTGAGGTGGGCCGCCGCTTCAGCCAGTGGATAATACCTCATATACTGCCGTTGAAAGAATATGCCCGGAACAGGGCGGAGAATCGGGTCAAGCTCCTGATACAGCTCCTCGCTGACGGTTATCAGCGGTACAAACCAATGGGGCTGGACACCGGGAGCCTGGTACTTGCTCTCCACATATTCGCGGGTCAAGCCCAGTTGCTCCCCCAAGACCTGGAACAACAGCTCCGGATCGGAGATGCGGCTGGGCTGGACACCAATGGACACCGCGCTGCCTCGTCCCGCCAGCAGCCTGCCGTCTCGGTCATAGATGCTTCCCCGGGAAGGCTCGACGCGCGTGCGCCGGTACTCGGCCTTGAGCCCATACTGCGGCAGCGGCAGCACATCCGCCCATTCAACCTTCCAGGTAAGCGGCCCGTCCCAGGCCAGGTTCAGCTGAAACTGGATCAGCAGCGGTTCAAAATACCGGCTTTCATAGCGCAGATCAACAGTGTATACCGCCGTGGTGAACTTCTCTTCGACGGGATGCAATCCCACCAGTTCGATCTTGGTCAATCCATAAGCCTCGGCAAAATTCTCAAACCCCGTTTCGATCTCCTCGGCCTGCGGAAACGGGTGCTTTGTGTGGTGAAAGCTCTCCAGCTGCTCATACTCGCCCTGCACTATGCTTTCCATATAAGCGCGGGCAACCTCATCGGGATAGGTGTAAAAGAACGCGATGAACCCGTAACCAATGCCGGCCAAGGCTACAAGGACAGCCAACACGGTGATGAAAATACGCATTCGTGCCTTCCCCCCAAGAATTCGGCCTACGTATTTGCTTCTGCATCAATCCGCCAACACCTGCCGCAAGGTTAGATGCGGATTGTGTCCTTGACAACCGCCACTGCTTGATCCGGATCATCAGTAAGCTGCAAAAGCTGCAGATCCGAGGGATTAATCATACCTTCCCCCAGCATCTTCTCTTCCATCCAGTCGACCAAATCCCGCCAGTAGTCAGTGCCCATCAGGACAACGGGAAAACGCTGGATCTTCCCAGTTTGTATCAGTGTCAACGCCTCATACAGCTCGTCAATGGTGCCGAGCCCTCCCGGCAGGATCACAAACGCCCGGGCATATTTCACCAGCATCAGCTTGCGCACGAAAAAGTAGCGAAAGTCGATATGCACATCAAGGTAAGGGTTTGCCTTCTGTTCATACGGCAGCTCGATATTGCAGCCAATAGACAACCCTCCCGCTTCTTTCGCCCCTTGGTTGGCCGCCTGCATAATCCCTGGCCCACCTCCGGTGATTACCGCCAGGCCAGCCTTGGCGAGCTTATATCCGGTTTCCCGCGCCAGTTGGTAATACCGGTGGTGTTCGGGAGTGCGGGCGGAACCGAACACAGCCACAGCAGGGCCGATATGAGCCAGTTCGTCAAACCCTTTGACTATCTCCGATTGGATCCGCAGCACACGCCAGGTATCCGTGGTGGTGAAATCCTCCCCCTCAACCGGCGGCCGCAGCAGCTGACTGTCCTCTGTCTGCAGCATTTCCTCTGCCATATACGCCTCTTCCTTCCCAATATGATTATTTTTTCCAATTCTTATTTTAAATCAAAAAGGCCGGCGGATAAAGCCGGCCTATTCCAGCAGACGTTCGAGCCTGGCAATCCTGGCCTCCAAGGCGGCGATCTCGCAGCTCACCTGCTCGTAGAGGCCGGCGAGCTGCGCCAGGTCATGCAGCAGCTCCGGGTCAATGTTCAGAGCCAGTTTGTCCAGCTTTCGGTTGACGGCAGACGCCAGCTTGAGATTGAGCATGTTCTGCTCCACCAGCCGCTGCAGCAGTCTAACCGCCGCGTACTGGGAGATCACCAAATTGGCGTCAATGCTGTCCCGCAGCCGGTCATTGGATCCGATCACAGTGCGAAACGCCCGCGCCAAAAAACCCTGCTCGGCCAATTCTCTCACCCGGGCCTCCGACGCCGTGAGGGCGACAATCGTCTCCAAGGCCAAGCGCATGATGTCCTTGCTGTTCGATCGGTATCTGTCAATCACCTGCTCCACAACCCGATCGATCTCGTCCGCCCCATAGGGAACTCCGCTCTTGTCACCCGCGCCGAGCGCATCAACCGCTCCCGGTGCGCCGGCATCCAAGTTCAAAGCCACTGTTCTCCCTCCCCAACACCCAGCCGTTCGTCGACAACACCAACCGCCATGGGCGCAAACGCCAATGCCTTGCGGACAATGCGCATCCCATCACGGTAACCAAGTTCGATCCGGCGCCTAATCCCCATAGTGGTGAAATCCAACGTGCCGTCGCACATCGATCCCAAGTCTTCCTGAGGCACTATTTCCAGAATCCTGGCGCCGGGAAACCGGCTGTGGTTCACCACCGCCCTGCGGCTTAAGTGAACGGCGAAGATCAGCTCACAGCCCAATTCATAAAGGGGCCTGATCGGCAGGTTGTCCAGGACACCGCCGTCGATATAGTACTGTCCATCGATTTTCACAGGCTTGAAAAACAAAGGTATGGCCGAACTGGCAAGCAGAATATCGGTGATCTTCCGGACATCGACACCGTCGAGCCGCAAATACTTTGCCTTCAGGCTTGGAATCTGAACGCACGCCGCAAACAAGGCTCCCGAAGCATGGCGCTTGATCAGTTCCGGATTCAGGTGTTCCGCCATCAGCCGCATCAACCCCGCCCGGGAAAACACGCCGTGGGAGGCCAGGGCCAGCAGCCTGCGGCTGACACGGCTTTTGACCACCGCTGTCAACGGGGCGCTGCGGAGCAGCGCGGCCAGCACCGCGTCGACATCGATGGAGAAAATCTGGTCAGATGTAATGGAGAGCCACACCTGTTCCGCCTTTTCCAGATCGTTTTGGACAAAGAGAGCCAGGTTCAATGCCCCTACCGAACTGCCTGCCACGGCCGCGAACCGATCCGGAGTGAACCCCAACTGGCACAGGGCCTTAAGCACACCGATCTGATAGGCGCCCTTGCCGCCGCCGCCAGCCAGGGCCAAGCCGCAGCGGATCATTGCCTTTAAACCCACCTCCAACAGCTGCTGACAATTAAACAACTATTACTATCCATATTCTACATTTCTGTATTTTTATGCTTTTATATTATTTGCTGTCCAGACCCTAATTCCTGCTGTATACAGCAAAATGCACCCG
Source organism: uncultured Clostridia bacterium (assembly GCA_900019385.1). GTDB lineage: Bacteria > Bacillota > Limnochordia > Darwinibacteriales > DTU012 > DTU012. Next base: position 24,635 of record FIZJ01000048.1, on the reverse strand, counting down.
GCAGCTGCTTCTGCGGCTGCCGCCGGGCGCCCCTGCCTTGGGTGGGTATTGCCGGTGCTGTGGCTTACTTTCTTAAAGATCGCAATTGGGCCAGAATCCGTTCATACTCCTGTTCCAGTGCTTCCCGGTCACCCTGAGGCGGCAGTACAGACAACCTCCCGATCACCTCCGCCAAGCGGTTTTCCAGGATCATAATCTGCCGCTCTGTGGAATTGCTGAGTGCCGGTTTCTGCACCCATTCCACATATTCCCGGTACGTACCGCCAAACTGGTGGATCTGCTGATCTTTGATGGTCATAATATGGTCGGCCACTGCACTGATGAATCTCCGATCATGAGTCACAAACAGCATCGTTCCTTCATAATGGTAGAAAGTGTCCTCCACTGCTTCCAGGGAAGCAACATCAAGATAGTTCGTTGGTTCGTCGAGAATCAGGAAGTTAAAATCTTGGGCCAGGATCTTGGCAAAGGCGGCTCTCACCCGTTCGCCTCCGCTTAAGACCTTCGCCGGCTTGTGCACGTCATCCCGTTTGAACAACAACCGGGCCAGAATAACCCTGACTGTAGTCTGATCGTAGATGCTGGTCGCCATCACATTGTCAAGGATAGACAGGTTTTCATCAAGAATATCCAAAGCTTGACTGAAGTAACCGATCCTGGCGCCCTTTGCCAGCCTGATTCCTGGAGCACCGGCCACGATCATCTTCAGAAGCGTGCTCTTGCCGCAGCCGTTCGGCCCGATCAGGGCGGTTTTGCTCCGTGTTAGGATCTGGAAATTGGCATCCCGGAAAAGGATCCGCTCGCCAAAGGCTCTGCTGACATTTTTTCCACTTGCGATTATTCTGCTTGCCGGCTGCCGGCTTTCCTCAATGGTAAGTTTCAGCTGAACAAGCTGCAGCGGTTTCTGCTTGACCTCAAGGTGTTCAATGCGTTTTTCCACATTCTTGACAGCCCGGTCCAAAGTGGCTTTTGCATTCTGGCCGCCCATCTTGTGCAGCCTTGCCTCCGAAATGCCCATGCGTTTTGGTGTGCGCTTGATGCCGGCCGACTGCTGTTTAAGCCTTGAGGCCACCTCTTCCAGGCGCTGTTTTTCCTTTACATACTGTTGATACTCAAACTCCGCCCTGGCCCGGTGCTCTGCCTTAAGCCTGGCGTATTCGCTGTAATTTCCGGGATAGATTGTGATCCTGCCTGCTTCCACTTCCAGGATTTTGCTGCATAGGCGATCGAGGAAGTCCCGATCATGGGATACGACCATCAAAGCGCCGGCAAAGCTTTCCAGCATTTCTTCCAGAAGTTCGATGCCGCCGATATCCAAGCTGCTGGTAGGCTCATCGGCCAAAATCATGTGGCAGTTAAGCCCGCCCATGATCTGAGCCAGTTTGAACCGGGTTTTCTCACCGCCGCTCATCTGATCGTGCCACACAGCTGGCACAGAAAACCTGGACGCCATTTCCGGATCAAGCCGTTTTTCCTTGGGAGGTTCCAACTGAGACAAATATGCCAAGCTCCCGTAAACAGCCACTGAACCATCATCCGGAGCCAACCGCCCGCTCAGCAGATCCAGCAAAGTCGTCTTCCCCGCTCCGTTGGGGCCAACCACACCAATCCGATCATGGCCGTAAACTTTCAAATCCGGGACTTCCAGAATCAAACGGTCGCCGTAGTACTTCTTAAGCTGCTTTGCTTCCAGCAGTAACATAAAAAACCCCTCCTTTATGGAGAGGATAGTGCCGCAAGGATCCCTGGGATCCCTTGTCATCTCGGTATAGACACACTATCCACTCGCGCAGTAAACAGCATGACAGCAAACCCGCCTGTTCCGGGTTTGTACGCCTCCCTGTTATCGGTTTGCAGTGGATTAGTTCTTCATCTGTATCTATACCTTGACCTTTCTTCAGTTTGCTTTCCCATACATTATACTGAAAAGGACATCTTTCTACAAGGGTTTATCTCCATAATGTAGAAACAAAAGAGAGAGCAATTCACAAAAAAGGAGCAGTAGATGTGGATAAACCGGAGCTGAAGCGCATCAAGCCGTCTTGGAAAGGAATCGCGTTTCTCGTCGCCGCCACCGCCGTCACCCTGACAGTGATCTTCGTCAAACTTGCAAACCCAAGACAAATATGGGCTGTGATCAAAAGCTATCCGGGCAATTACTTGTTGTTCGCTTTTGTTTCGATCATCCTTGCCTGGGTCGTGGACACACTGCGGATCCGGATTATTCTCGCTTCCATCGGCCATCGGATCTCTTTTCCCATGCTGATGTTGATCATGATTGCCAACCATTTTGTCACATTAGTGACACCTTTCACCGCCGGAGGCGTCCCGTTTTTGATCTACATCCTCTACCGCTGCCGGCTGAACGTGGGCAAAGCGACCGGCGTGATCACCAGCGCCAGCATGGGAGCGCAAGTCGGCATGGTCGCGGTGATCGCACTGGTCGTGACTGTGATGAGCAGTATCCCAGAGCAGATCGCCCCGTATTTCTCATACATCAAACTGGTTGTCCTGCTTTACGCCTTGATCCTGGCGGCGCTAATCGCCATTGTCTGGCACGGGCACCGTTTTCGGACATGGTTCGAACGCTTCAGCAGGTACCCCAACATATCCCAGTGGTTCAACACTTTTGTGTCCACGTTCCGGCAGACTTTCGCCGGACGCGGGCGCTATTTCGCCGGCTCCGTCGTCTGCGGCGGCGGTTATTTCGCCCTTCTCTACCTGGCGGGGTGTTTCCTGCTCACAGGCCTCCAGGCCAAGCCCGTCATGTCGTTCTATAATTACAGCATTGCCACTTTGCTCGGGATTTCATCAGCGTTCACCCCAATTCCGGGAGGCGCGGGGGTTTCAGAGATTTTTTCCGTCTACATGCTTGATGAAACTTTTTCCGACGCCAAGCTCGGCGCCTTTATCATTCTCTGGCGGACAATAATCTTTTATTTCCCCTTGATTATTGGCTGTTTGGCCTTTGCCTACCTGATCCTGGTATGGGGTAAGAAACAGCCCATGGCAAATAACGGTTAGGGCCAATTTATCGAAAGAAATACTATAAACAGCTCAACAGGAGTGATGGGAATGTCTTGGCAATACAGGATGTTGGTTGTGTTTGCAGCAGCCTTGGCTGTATTGGCTTTCATTGACAGCCCGGTGTTTGCTGCTGATATGGAAAAGACTCATGAGGAGGTTTTTACCATGCAGGAATTTGTGTCCGCCTGGCATCCCGGCTGGAATTTGGGCAACACTTTCGATGCCACCGGCAGTGAGACTTCATGGGGCAACCCCCCCACAACCAAAGAACTGATCGATTACATTGCCGCAGCAGGCTTTCGCAGTATCCGCATCCCTGTTACCTGGGGGCACCGCATGGGTCCGGCGCCCGATTACCAAATCAGCCCCGGATTTCTCGACAGGATTGAAGAAGTCGTGCAGTGGGCGCTGGAAGCAGGCCTGTATGTGATGCTCAACATGCATCACGACTCACTCTGGATCGGCAAAATGGCCCAGGATCCAACGGTACTGCCTAAGTTCACCGCCGCGTGGGAACAAATCAGCGCCCGTTTCCGGGACTATCCCCACAGGCTGATCTTCGAAGGCCTCAATGAACCGCGTTTTTCCGACGATTGGAATGAGGACCGCCCCCAGTATTTCCAGTTTGTCGACGAGCTCAACACCACTTTTCACCGCATCGTCCGGGCAAGCGGCGGCCTTAACGAGACCCGCCCCCTGGTGCTGTCGACACTGACCGGCTCATCAGCCCAGCCCCGCCTCAATGAACTGGCCAAAACAATAGCGAAACTGAACGATGATCGGATTATTGCCACAGTCCACTATTACGGCTATTGGCCTTTCAGCGTCAATATAGCCGGCAGCACGCGCTTCGACCGCCAGGCCCAAAACGACGTGGATGCGTCTCTTAACAGGGCTTACAGCACATTTGCTGCCAAAGGGATCCCGGTGATTATCGGGGAGTACGGCCTCTTGGGCTTTGATAAGCATTACAACACAATCCAACGGGGTGAAATCTACAAGTACTTCGAGTACGTAACCTATTACGCCCGGAGCAAGGGCATGCCCTTGATGATTTGGGACAACGGCCAGCATCTTGACCGCACCACCCTGGAATGGCATGATCCAACCCTTGCCAAACTAGCCACTGCCGCCGCCCGCAGTTCAACCGCCAACCATGACACGATCTATCTTAGGGCGGGCCGGGAACTTGCAGATAAAAGCATAACGCTCAACCTAAACGGCAACGAACTGGAAGGTGTGGAGCTGAACGGACAGAAGCTCGATCCCCAAACAGATTATTCCCTCAGCGGCAGCACCCTCACCTTCAAGCGGGAGTTGTTGGAACGGATCATCACTTACGAATATGGAATCAACGCCATCCTGACGCTTAAGTTTTCTCAAGGTGTTGATTGGGAGCAAAAAGTTGTCTATTACGACAGGCCTGTTCTCTTCGACAGTATTGGCACAGCCGGCCACTTCATTATTCCCGCCAAATTCAATGGAGACCAGTTGGCGACCATGGAGGCGGTTTATGTAAGCGGAGGCAATGCCGGCCCACAAAGCTGGACTGCATTCAAGGAGTTTGGCCACTGCTTCCAGCCTAAATATGATACGGGTGTGATTGTCATTACTCCTGAGTTCTTCAATGAAACCCGGGACGGCACAATCCGCCTGAAATTCCATTTTTGGTCTGGGGAAATAGTGGAATACTCGATTGTGAAAAGCGGCTTCACCATTAGCGGCACAGCACAGCACTGACGGTTCCCTGAATTTGCCGGCTGATTGCTCCATCCGGCCGTGATAAAATGGGAACTGCATTAATAAACTTTTTGCTTGCCCATTGGATATATAGAGTGAAGCAGTGAGGAGGGAGGCAGGGGATGGCTGAAACTGAGTTTGAGCTGATCAGCAAAGTCAAACAAGGCGATCGCCACTCCATGGAGGTCATTTATCAAACTCATGTTGAAGCTGCCGTCCGGCTGGCATATACGATCACTCATGATTGGCCCACTGCCGAGGATGCGGTGCAGGAAGCGTTTATTCAAGCATTCCGGTCCATCGGGACATTCAAGGATGGGATGGCTTTTAAACCATGGTTTTCTCGGATCGTAATCAACAAAGCAAAACGGGTCAGGCAAAAATTCAGGGTTGAACCGGAGTACATTCCCAACAGCAGGGCTAATCCCCATCTCGCCTATTCACCCGAAGAGCAGACTCTGGCCAATGAGAACGCCGATCGCATATATGCCGCCATCAAGCAGCTTGATGAAAAACACCGCTTGCCGATCATCCTCAAGTACCTCAGCGGTTTGACTGAACTGGAAATTGCTGCAGTCCTCAGCATACCCCAGTCCACAGTCAAATCCCGTCTATATGTTGCCCGCCAACGGCTGAAAGCCGCCCTGCAGGCCGGCGAAAGGGGTGAGCAAGGTGCTTGACGATCAGAACAAGGAACTGGCGATTTCTGAAGAAGAAATCGCTATGGCCCTGGAACAAAACACCAAGTGGCAGGGATCGCCCGGACGGATGTGGGCACAGATTGAGACAAAGCTTCAACCTATTCCCTGGTACAGACAGGGCCGCAGCTGGATGCCTGCCCTTGTGGCAGTGATGCTGCTTGTAATCATCCTGACAAATCAAAACAGTGTGCCGCAGCTGCCGCAGCCCTTGGATCCGGACACATTCCAGGCGGAAATGATGCAGCCCGAGGATACGGTTCAGCTTCGGACCATGTCAGCCTTTGACCAAACAGCCTTTGGCCTTCAAAGCCAGGTTGCCATCGAAATTGGGCTCGCAGATGTGGCGGCAGCCGGAACAGAATTGGAACTGGATCTAAGCCTGAGTGCGCTGCAGGGAATAGCGTTTACAATGGAAACACCGGTGATCAGATTGATGCGTACGGATGGAAACGGCCTGGTAAACATTGCTGCCGAACTGAGCATTAACGGTTGGAGCCTGCAGACACTGTATCCTGACAAACCTTTATCCGGCACCGTTTTGCTTACTGCCCCCGATGAACCCGGAATGTATCGGATCGAAGTAAGCATTTCAGGTTCAATAGACGGGCAACCGGCCTTTTTTGGCGAGTCCAAAAACTTACAAGTCACTGAAAACTCAAAGGAGGAATAATCAATGGGTAAGAGTAGGAAGGGATTATGGATTATCGGGTGTATACTCGCAATCCTTGCAGGTGCTGTAATCGTAGGCAGCCTCGGCCACGATGCCATGGCACAGGAAACAAATAGTGGAGGGACAATCCAGGTCAGCGGCGATGCTGTTGTTTCCGCTGCACCAGATGTCGCTTATATCTCGCTGGGTGTGGAAACCCGGGATCGGCTGGCTGAAAACGCCTCACAGGAGAATGCCGCGATCATGTCCAAGATCATTGCAGCCCTAAAGGAATTCGGGCTTAATGACCAAGAGATCACAACCAGCGGTTTCTATATTTACAGCTACCAAGAGGCCGAGCGTTCGACTGATCCCATCCAGTACTACACTGTTTACACAGTGCGCAATCAAGTCAATATCAGGACCGGCAACCTCGAAGATGTTGGTACAATAATCGACCTGGCCATCAAAGCAGGTGCCAATCAGGTCCAAGGGATTTCTTTTGACACGGAGAGCAAAGCTGAGCTGCAGATGAAGGCCTTGGAAAACGCCACCCGCCAAGCCCGGGACAAAGCTGAAGCCATAGCTAAAGCTGCCGGTGTCAGTATTAAAGAAGTTGTATCCATCACTGAGCAGAGCGATACCTATGCGCCGTATACTGAAGCAGTCATGTTTAGGGTCAGTGCCGCCGACAGCGCCAAGACTCCGATCAACCCCGGCGATGTGGAGGTTAAGGCCAGGGTAATTGTGGAATACAAGTTCTAAAGAACAACGGGCCAAAAACCAAAAGCCGGCGGGCTGCCATTTTCTGAGGTACGGCAAGCCGCCGGCTTTTCGCTGTCCTGGATCAATTTAGAATTCAATGTTGTTGACCGTCCGGGGAAATGGTACCACATCCCGGATATTTTTCATGCCCGTCAGGTACATGATTCCCCGTTCAAAGCCCAAGCCAAAACCGCTGTGTTTGTTTGTACCGTACTTGCGGGTGTCCAGGTACCACCAATACTCATCTTCCGGAAGGCTCAACTCTTCCATCCGGGCTCGCAAAAGCTCGTAGCGCTCTTCCCTTTGACTGCCGCCGATGATCTCCCCGACTTCCGGCACCAACAGGTCCATGGCTGCCACCGTCTTTTGATCATCGTTCAGCCGCATGTAAAATGATTTGATGTCCTTGGGGTAACCGGTAACAAACACAGGCTTTTTGAAGACCTTTTCCGCCAGGTACCGCTCATGCTCCGTCTGGAGATCACAGCCCCACTCCACCGGGTATTGAAAACTCTGCCCCGATTTGACCAAAAGCTCAACTGCCTCTGTATAAGTAATTCTTTCAAAACTGGATTTCAACACAGTGTCCAAACGGGCAAGCAATCCGTTGTCGATAAACCGGTCAAAGAACTCCATTTCCTCAGGGGCGTTTTCCAGACAGTATTGAATCAGGTATTTCAACATCTCCTCCGCCAAATCCATGTTGTCTTCCAGGTCGGCAAAGGCCATTTCCGGCTCAACCATCCAGAATTCCGCGGCATGCCGGGGCGTATTCGAGTTTTCCGCCCGGAAGGTGGGCCCGAAAGTATAGACATTGCGAAAGGCCATGGCATAGGTTTCCACATTCAGCTGGCCGCTGACGGTCAGTTTCGCCTCCCGGCCGAAAAAGTCGTGATTGAAATCCACATTGCCGTCTTCATTGCGCACCAGTTGATCGAAGTCCAGAGTGGTCACTCGAAACATTGCCCCGGCGCCTTCCGCATCACTGCCGGTGATAATCGGCGAGTGGACGTAGACGAAGTTGCGTTCCTGGAAAAACTTGTGGATCGCGTAAGCCGCCTGGGAACGAATGCGAAATACAGCGTAAAAGGTGTTTGTCCTGGGGCGCAAATGGGCGATGGTCCGCAGGTATTCAAAACTGTGACGCTTTTTCTGCAGGGGATAGTCGCTGGCGCTGATCCCTTCAATAGCAACTTTTGTGGCTTTCAGCTCAAGCGGCTGCTTGGCGCCGGGGCTCTCCACGATTCTGCCTTCGACGGTAACCGCCGAACTGATATTAAGCTTGACCACTTCCCTAAAATTGGGCAGGGTATCATCAATCACGATCTGCAGGTTTTTGAAGAATGTCCCATCATTCAGTTCAATGAAGGCAAACCGCTTCGTATCTCTGATTGTGCGAATCCATCCTGAAACCCGCACATCCTGATTGATTTAGGCGCTGCAGCTGCGAAACAGCTTTTTAATGTCAACTCGCTCCACACCAATTCCTCCTACTGCATTAAAGTAAAAAGATATTGTTTTCCCTGCATGTTTCGATTACCTGTTCCGGCCATGTTGATGCTTGAACCTCGCCGATGTGGGCTTTTTCCAGGAAGTACATGCACAGGCGTGATTGCCCGATACCTCCGCCAATGGTCAAAGGCAGCTCGCCGGCTAACAATTCCCTGTGAAACTGGCGTTCTGCCCAGTGCTCACAACCGGCCAGCTTAAGCTGTTTAAGCATCGTGTCTGGATCAACACGGATCCCCATCGAGGACAACTCCACTGCCTGCTGCAAAATCGGGTGCCATACCAGTATATCACCATTCAGGTTCCAATCATCATAGTCCGGGGCTCTGCCGTCGTGACTGATTCCAGATGCCAGCTTCCCGCCAATCTGAGTGAGGAAAACCGCTTTTTTATCCTTGGTAACCGCATCTTCCCTGCGCTTCGGGTCAAGCTGAGGGTAAAGGTCCTCAAGCTCCTGGGTTGTTATGAAACAAATTTCATCAGGAAGTTCCCACTCTAACATTGGATAAGCACGATGGATTTCCCTTTCTGTTTCCATCAGGCAGAGATAAATTTGTCTCACCACTGCGTATAAGAACTCCTGGTTGCGGTCCTCGGCCGTAATGATCTTTTCCCAATCCCATTGATCCACATACAAGGAATGGAGATTATCCAGTTCCTCATCGCGCCTGATGGCATTCATATCAGTATAGAGTCCTTCCCCGACGCGGAAATTATACTCCTTAAGGGCCCGGCGCTTCCATTTCGCCAGCGAATGAATAATCTCTCATTGAGAACTCATGGCTGGTGCATCAAAGATGATTGGGCGTTCAATTCCGGTCAAATTGTCGTTCAGCCCTGAATTGTGGGGTACAAACAGCGGCGCCGAAACCCTGGTCAGGTTCAGCCGCCGGGCCAAGACTCTTTCGAAGAAGTCTTTGAGCAGCTTGATTGCTTCCTGTGTTTCTTTGAGAGCCAACTTGCTGGAGTAACTTGCGGGTATAATCAATTTCAATGCCCCCTAAGCCAACGCTGTGAGCATGCCCAAACCTGCTCACTGTTAAAGCATTCTTTTTCCACCTTGATCCCAGAAATTCCTGCATTGGATCTGAAAATATGAACAAAAAATATAAATAAAATAGGGATATTCGCTGGAATATCCCCGCCCTCCCCTGATTCACAGCTGTTTAGTGTTTACTTGTCAATCCCGGCACTGCCCATGGTTTGGACCACCTTGCTCTGATTGAAAACGAAGAGCGCAATGGGAACAACCATCATCAGCACCAGGACTGCAGCCCCCACACCTGCCCGGGCAATACCGGCCGATACAATTTGGTTGAGAGCATACGGCAGCGGCTTTAAAGCTTCAGTATAGATAAAACGGGCCCCCGTTTCGCCCCACATGCTCTGGAATGAAATGATGATCAATGTCAGCCATGCCGGCTTCACATTCGGCATCACGATCTTCCAAAAAATGCGGAACTCGCTGGCCCCGTCGATTCGGGCCGCTTCCAGCAGTGCATCGGGTATTTGCTCCATGAACTGCTTCATCAGGTACAACCCCAGCGGCATAGCCCACGCCGGGGCGATGATGGCCATATAGGTATCCACCCAGCCAATCCTGGACATGGTCAGGTAATTGGGGATAGCCGTTACCTGCCAGGCGAACATCAAGGAAAAAACAATAGCATTGAAATAGATTCTTTGGCCCGGGAATCTATGCTTGGCCAAGGCATAAGCCGCCAAGGAAGCCATCAATACATGCCCGGATGTACCCAGGACAGTAATCAACAAAGTATTGTACAAATATCTTGTAAAGGGAACCCACGATTCCTCCATCAGCAAAAAGAGGTCGTAGAAATTGGCCAGAGTCGGGTTGCGGACAAAAAACTGCGGCGGCCAAATAAACAGCTCATTCATGGGTTTGAAGGCATGAAAGATCGTATACACCATTGGCAGAGACATAAAGGCACCTCCAGCCACCAGGATTAAAAAGACAAGCAGGTCTCCACCGGTGGAACGGGTGATGCGTTTTTCCCGAAGCTGCAGCCTCATATGCTCCCTCCTCTCTTAGCTTTCCAAATTCCGAAGCAAAAGCTGCACAATCTGCTGGGCGATAATCATGGTGAAGAACAGGATTACGGCTATCGCCGACGCATAGCCCATTTCAAAACGGATATTGCCGTAATCGAGCAAATGGGCCACAATTGTATGAGCGGCATAGTCAGTGCTTGGAAAACCTACCAGCGGAATAATCTGGCTGGCGGCAGCAAACGACCCGGTAATCGACATAATCGCCCCAAACATCAGCTGCGGCCTTAGTGCGGGCAAAGTAAGGTATATCAGTTCTTGGAAACGGTGTCTGACACCATCAACTGCGCCGGCTTCGTACAAAGTGGGATCAATCCCCTGCAAACCGGCGATGAATACCAGAAAACTTGTCCCCAAGCTCATCCACAAGGTCACCAGGATTGCGACCCACATCATCCACTTGGGATCCGTCAAGAACTGAACCGGCTCACTGGTGAGGCCCCAATAGGTGAGGAATCCGTTGATATACCCATATGTATCGCCGCTGAAAATCCAAGCCCAGACCATGTACACATTGCCGGAAATACTCGGCGCGTAAAACAGCAGTGTGAGAAAGGCCCGCAGTTTCGGCTTCAGATCATTGATCATCCAGGCAAAGATCAAACACATGAAATAGCTTAACGGGCCGACAATCACCGCAAAGATGAATGTGTTCTTAACCGCGATCAGAAACACATCATCGGCAAAGAACAGCCTCAGGTAATTCTGCAGCCCAATCCACTTGGGCGGCTCCAGCATGTTGTAATGGGTGAAGCTGAGGAGCATTGCCAGCGCCACCGGCAGAACCGTGAACATAAAGAAGAAGATCCCAAAAGGGGCAATGAAGAGGTATGAGATCTTGTTCTCCCGGATTTCCTTAAACTTCCTGGAAAACCAGGTTCTCAGCCGGCCGCTTTCTGCATCAGCCCTCAAACCACTCTTTGCCGCGATCTTGCTTTCAGCTGTTGCCTTCATTGCGCTTCTCCCTCCCGGTCGGGAAACTCAAGGTACTTGCGCCACTGTTTGGGAAGCTCGTCAATTGCTGTGGGCAAGTTGAATTCAGCCCGTTTGATGGCAATTTCATCGTTGATCGCCCGGTTGTAATCCAAAAGCACCTCCCGTGGAGGTTCATGGGCGTAGACAACTTTGCGGAACGCATTGTCCAGATGCCGCCCCACCATATACGCTCCCGGGACATTGGGGACACCCACTGCCCAGCGGCGCTGCTCTTCCAGGATTTCGTATTCCTCAATGGTCCAGGGCAGCTCCCGGGCGGCTAGGATATTGGCCGTGGGATAGCGGGCGGCAGGCCCTAGGACACTCTCCAATTCCTGGCCGAAGCGGGCCTGGGTTTCAACACTGGCCCACCATTTGACAAACTCCCACGCCGCGTCGTGGTCTTTCGCCGCCTTCATAATCATGGTGCCGGTTCCCTGCGACGGCACACTATGATTGATCTCCCCGTCATCCTGCGGGGTGCCGGGGACCAGGGTAAACCCCCATTCGCCCCTCAATTCAGGAGCAAACACAGTCAAGGTGTTGTACATCTGGTAATCCACGATTACCAGCGGCATCTCACCCATCCGGAACCTGTTTGCCGGATCATACCACATGGGCAGATCATAGAGCTCGTAGAATTCAGTCCAGGTGATGAAAGACTGCACCGCCGGTTTGAGATCCAGGTTGGTGGCAATCCCGTCCCACTGGTACAAGGAAACACCTTGCTGGTACAATAACGTTAAGAAAGTCTGCACTCCACCGTGGCTGAGCACCGATACCGTCGCTGTCGATTCACCCAGCGCACCGGAGGCGGCTTGGGCTACACCGGAATAAGGCACGCCTACCTCCATGTGTTCCCGCTTCAGCTCTGGAATAATGCGGATGAACTCCTCCCAGGTGCGGGGTACCTCAAACCCAAGTTCAGTTAAAATATCCTTGCGGTAAAACAGCATTGGGAATGACTGAGTCTCAGGAACGGCATAGACCGAATCGCGGAAAGTAAACGGCACAAGGGCACTGGGCATAAACTGGGCGGCCACTTCTGGAAAATCGGGAAAACTTGTCAAATCCACCACGGCACTGCGGATGGCAAATTCCACCGGCTGGCTGGACGGCACTCCCATGGCCACATCCGGCCCCCTGCCCGCCAAAGTTGCCGGCAGCAGAATGCCCATGTTGATCAATTCCAGATTTACAGCAATCCCTGTCTGGGGCGTAAAGCTGTCTTCGATCATTTCCTTGAGAATCTGGGCCTGATCCCGGCCAAGGCCAATCCACACTTTCAGCGTCCGATCCGTTTCCTGATGGACATCGCCGACAAGATCATAATTATACTTGAATGAGGCAATGAACGAGTTAAATTCATGGGCGATGGCCTGCCAAAGCGTAGGCCTGGCAGACGGTAGTTGTTGATCAACGCCGGCCACAATCAAATAGTCGATCTGCAGCGGCTGTTCACGGGTTGTTAAGATCCATTCGCCCAAGGCACCGGCGTTGTCCCGGAACTCCTTGAGGCTTCGGGGGATTCTTTCAGGATCTTCAGCCATTTTCTTGAGGCTGAAGGCCAACTCATTCAAAAGAGCGACATGCGTCCCCTGTTCACCGGCAATCTCGGCGATCCGGCCGGCCAAATCACCAAAGACATCGCTTTGCTCCCGCATTCTGGCGATCACATCAGGAATCAGTTCCCCCAGCTGATAGTCGCGGATTGGATCAGGTTTGGTGGAAGTAATCATCACAATCCGCCGGTAGATGGTATTAAGCTCATAAAGGCTGTCTTCCGCAATGCGGATGATTTCCGCCAAATCACCCATTACCACATCCAGTTGGATGATGTTCTTGCCTTCATGCAGGTAGAACAAATACGGCTCCCCATCTTCCGGCCCCAGGGTGACCATCTGGTAGCGGCTGGAGAAAGGAAACCTGATAGCTGCCGCTTCTTGAAAAGGCACTTCCCCGTTGATCATTAACCGGCGGTTGACAAAACTGCCCCTGACAAACTTCTGTTTGGCCTTGAAGGAAATGGTATACAGCCCGGATTTTGGCACTTCCACCTCCCAGGCAATCCAGTCGCCGGCTCGGCTCCACCGCTGGCCGCCAATGGCATTGAGGCGGATCAACGCTGGGTGGTACGGTTCCAGGGTCGGATCAGTGCGATCATGGATGGCGAACAGTGTCGGGCTGGAGCGGTAAGCAGCCTTCTCTCCCTGGATCTTGTCGAAATGGCCTGTCACCGGTTGGTACTGCATTTCCTGATAGATCCTGCACACTTCCGCATAGCTCGGCAGAGGCGCGGCAGGCTCAAGCACCAGCTTGGCAATCACCATTGGTTCCCGCCGGGAAACCAGGGTAATGGTATTGATCCCTTGATGGAAATAGAAGCATAGCGGCACATCATAATTGCCGATGGCATCTTCCAAAAAGATTGTGCGCCAAACCGGGGTTTCCACCTGCACCGGCCTGATTTGGTTGCCTTGATTGTCATATTTAGGCTCATGGGCATCGCCCCAGACACGGTGGAAGTTCAGATAACCCGCCTCTTCATAAGGGCGCTCTCCGTTAACCAGGATATCCCGCTGAATCGTACCGCGCCTGCCCTCAACCGGATAATAGGTGACAGCAATCCGGTACAATCCCGGTTCGTCAATCCAGAATTTCCACTCAATCTGCCCTTCCTCACCGGTTTTCACTGCCGGATCCGAAAGCCCATCCAAATCCTGTATCAACTCCACTGTGCCGCTGGCACTGGAAAAGTGGGCAGCCGGAATCACCACCGTCTTGGTGGGCAGAGGCAGATCCCGGTACCGGTCAAGATAATCGGCGAAGCTTGTTTGCCGGGCAAATCCCGTCAATGCCGGCTTTGCCGTTTCACCCGGCTGTGGGGTTTGGGAAACCGCACTCGGCCCCATCAGGACTAGGCTCAAGGCACCAACCAGCATAACAGCTGCAGTTCTTTTGCTCACAGCCTGCCCTCCTCTCAGCAAGATGATCAGCCGATGATGCCCGTTCGTTCAATACTCTCAACAAAATAGCGCTGCATTACGGCATACAGAAGCAGAAGCGGCGCAATGAACATCAGCATCCCGGTGTTGGTAATCAGCGAACTGTAGTGGTTGCGCAGAAGATCCGTCCTGCCCTCCACAGCCCTTAAGGCCAGGTTATCCAGGGCATGGGTGAGGAAATCCGTCTTGCCGCCGATAAACAAGGTAATGTAGAAATAATCATTCCACTGCCAGACAAAAGCAAAGAGGAAAACAATCACCAAACCGGGCACTGCACCGGGAAGCATAATCGTGAGGAAAGTCCGGAACAGCCCGGCGCCGTCCACATAAGCGGCATCCTCAAGATCCTTGGGCATGCCCCTGAAAAACTGCCGCATGATATAGATAAACAAGCCGTTGCGCAGGCCAACCGCGGTACTGGACATAAGGACAAAAGGCCAGTAACTGTTTAAAAGATTCAAACCCGGGGGCGGAAGCAGGCCGTAGATATCAAAATAGCGGAAGGTGAGATACATCGGCACCATGACCATCTGGGGCGGCACAACCAGTGTGAACAGCACTAAGGCGAATATAATCTTGCCGCCTTTAAACTTGAACCGGCCCAACCCGTAACCCACCAAGGTACAGGACATGAGCTGCAGCATGCTTACGGTCAGGGTAAGGGTAAACGAATTGCGGAAAGCATGGGGATAGTTCATCAAGTTCCATGCATCCCTGTAATGCTGCAGTGTAACAGTCCGCGGAACCCACTTGACCGTATCGTCAAACATGTCATTGATCGTCATCAATGACGAAGAAAACTTGGTCAGCAAGGGATGGAGAATGATATAGGAAACACCGGTCAAAAACACCATTCTTAAAACAGCCGCCAAAAATGGCTTGATCTTGATCTTGATTTTGTTCTTCATCTCCCTTTCCCCCCCTACCTTATTCATGGTAAAAGACCCAACGGGAGACCACGGCGATAGTCAGCCCCAGGATCGCAAAGATCGCAGCAAAATAGACAGTGGACATGGCCGCGCTCAGGCCAAAACCCTGCCCGACAAATGCCGTTGAACGAATCATGGCTACCAGTGCATTGTCAGCTGAGGTAAACGAGTCAATGATCGAGTACACAACGGTTGTCAGGATTAAAGGGCTGAGCATTGGCAGGGTAATCAGCCAAAAATTCTCCCAGGCTGTGGCCCCTTCCACATCGGCCGCCTCATAGATGCTTCTGGGAATGGACTGCAGGCCCGCCAGGAAAATCAGAACCTGAATCCCTGACGCCCGAATGATTTCCGGTATACTCTCCACGGCTGTCAGGACAAAATTCAAAAGAGCTTCAGGCAGCCGCGTCGAGAAAAGCAGATTCTGCAGGGCAGCCCCGCTGAACACCAATCCCGGCTGGGCTGCTCCCATTGACAGCTGGGTAATCATATCCTTTTCTTCAAGCCGGAAGATAACTCCGGCTGCCAGAATCACAGGCAAAAACAGGATTGTCCGGGCGGTAAGGCGGCCGATAAACCGCTGGTTCAGCACAAGTGCCGTAAAGAAGCTGAACGCCAGAATCAAGGGCACTTCCATAAACAGGTTGCCGATTTCGGTCAACAAATCCATTGGGAATGACGGATGGACATTTAAGGCATAATGGTAGTTTGCCAAGCCGACAAATGTCAGTGAAAACCCCTCAGGTGTGAGAGTCAGCTCGTTAAAGCTGAACAATATCGTTCTAACAAAGGAAACGAGGAAGAACAGCACAAATCCCAGAATAAACGGCAGGCAGAACAAGTACCCCGCAACCACTTTGCGCCGCTCAAAGGACATTCTCAGCCGCCTAATTCTCATCCTGATCACCTTCCCCAATCTTGATGAAACCCTCACCCGGGACCTGCCGGCCCATGGCTTCCACAGGGAAAGGATTGTAGTTGACAATGACCTTGACCCCATGGGCATATTCAGTCAGAAACACATCCGGTGCCAGCCTTTGATGGCCGGCAATGGGATGGCCGCCAATCTCCTGATACACGCTGCGGCATTGGCGGTAAAATTCCACCGCATCGTCAAACCAATCCCCGTAATGGCCGGCATACAGCCAGTCGTAATCGGTTCTTTTCAGATGTCCGGAAGCAGTAAAGGTTCCGATATAATAAGGGCTGGCTCCTGTTTCCAATGTCTTCAGCCACTCATGGCGGGGATTTTGCGACAGGTTGATCGGATCGCCGGCAAAATGCCAATACCCCTGCAGTACAATAGGTAAAAAGGGAACCCCTTGGTCAATCATATGGCTGGAACTGGTTCTAAGGGGAACCTTCACAAGTGTCTCGGCATAAGGAAGCAGGTAGCTGTTGGCACCATCAATCATCAGCTGCAAATTGTAATTCTCGGCGAGGATGCGGGCAGCTTCCTCCACCTTTTCCCGTGCCTGCTGCCGATCTACCAGTTCATCCTCTCTGAGACGGTAATCAGAATTGAGCACCACTCCGTAATCCCGCAGGGCAAGCTGAGAATGGTTTTGCTTGACATAGCCTGCGGCAAAACGGCCGGCGAGATCCCCAAGCACCCGGGGTGAGAGAATGTACCCGCGGGAGCCGCCCTGCCTTTGGCCGGTGGCCAGATTGTATTCATATATCCGGCCCGCCTGGCGGCTTAGGAAACGGGACGCATCTGTACGAACACTGAAACCGTCAAATAATTGGTTGTCATAGACCCAGAGCAGGCTGACATCGGGGTAAAAGGGAATCTGGTTTTCAGAAGCATACTGCAGCAGCTGCTCCCACTCAAGCCTTGAGCCAAGTTTTGGCTCAAGCCTCACCTTGGTAGGGTAAGAATGCTCCAGGCCGCCCTTCAACCAGCCGCTGTAGCGGATCTGCAGCTGATCGATGCCTGCCTGCTGCAGCTGCTCCAATATGACTCTCGCCTGGGCAAATGTGGTTAGCGGGCGTACGCTCCTCCTTGGCACTCCCAGGATAGGTTCGACATGATCAATGGCTGCGGCCAGTTCCAGGATAAACGGCAGATAACCCCTTTCCATAGGCTCAAGGCCGTACTTGTCGGCCAAATACTGCTGGTAGTGCCGGGCCATGCCCACATAATCAGCCTCAGAGTTGTTCAAAAAACAGTAGCGAATCCTGATATCCCCCTGGTACATGCGCTGTTGGTAAATGTTCAAATAGGTCGTGTTGCCGTCATGGAACATCGACAGCTGAGCAAAGGGGCGGACGTTAAAATTGGCATAGACCTTGTTGTATGAATCGGTCCGTCCTGATACGTCGGCCCTGATTCTGCCGATTGCATCGCCCTCTTCTATAATTGCCAGAAATGCCTGATCACCATTTTTCAGCCCAAAAACCGGCAGATGGATCTGCTGCCCTGCCAAGGGCATGTTGTCGATCAGCCTCAGCGCATAGTCCCGCCCATAAATGGTCTTCTCATAGATGGGGGTAAACTGTTTGTCGGAGTTGAAATAGACTAACCCACCGCTGCCGTCCGGCACGAAAAGATAGCCCGAAGCATCGGTGCCGGCAGCGCCAAAAAAGGGCAGCACACTGATACTGGCCAGAGGGAAAGACACCCGGCGGTTGTCCCTGGTTTTGTCCACAACATTCTCAGGGAAACGAGCTTGGCTTACAGGCACATTCACCACCAGATCGGCACCGTCAAGCCAGTATTCAACGGCAATGAAGAATGTGCGGATGTTTTCCGCAGGGGGATCCAGGCGGTTTGCTTCATGATCAACCTGGGTGTCGTACGGTGTATACCCGGCAGATTTGACTGTCTCGATCAGCCTGGTCCAGTCCCAAGCCCGAATTTTGTCTTTAAGGACATAAGTGGGGTTATCCAAAAGTTGGGAGAAATTTTCCGGCTGCAGATCCTGCCTGCCGGAATAATCTGCGCGGTTGTTCACTATATATGTTGTCACCGATTGGATTAAGTTGCGCCGAGCAGTGCCGGATAGAACCTGGTCAACCAGGGTAAGCATGTTTTCCGGGCCAAACAAGTTATCCTTATCCATGTTCAAAACGGAAACCCGTTCATAGCCTTCCGGTGCTTTGGTAAGGACGATCAGTTGGTACTGATTCAGGACAAAAGCCCGGTCTTTCTCGGACAAATTCTGCAGAATCAGGGTTTCCATCCGTTCTTTCTCAATCATTACGGGAACGTAGTTGTCGGGGTTCCACTGCTGCCCAAACCAATACTCTACCCTGAACCCGTTGGCAATGGGAGTGATCTCCGCCTGCCCGAATTGATTGCTGTCTCTGTGATTGTTCATCACCTGCCGCACATCGTCAGGAGTGAAATAATCAAAAACCAACTGCGAATTCAACTCATCAGCCACACTCCCGCGGGCATGGGGATCCTGGCTGCGGTTTACCGGATTGGAGTACCAAACAGACCCTGCTGCCTTAAGCTGGACTGCCAGTTCAGTTGTTTCAGAGTTCAGGTAGAGCACTGCCGCATCGTTTTCCACACGCAGATCAAAACCGGGCAGGTATGCAAAAGCATCAACCGGTACAGTGGATGCCGCCGTGCCCGCTGTAAGCAGCACAATTATAAATATAAGAACCAGTTTTCTAGACCGCACCGCTATCCCCCCTCGCCTAAGTCCGGAGTATGACTTCCATGTACACTTCCTGCCCGAATTGATAAACCTGTTCCGCCAGGTTAAAGAACAAAAGGGCAATAAATAGAGTCAGCGCCATGCCCACTATGGTCAAAAACGAAAAGGCCAGTGTCTTTTTAAAATCATACTCATGTACCTGCATAGTGCCGATAAACACCAAAGCACCGGACCATACCGTTCCCATCGAGGTAATCACAAAATACAAGGCGCCTTCCTCGGCGGTAAGATAATTGCTGATGACAGTCATGGGCAGATTGATCAAAATCATTGGAGTCAAAGCATAAGCCACGGTGATATAGATCTCCCGGAAACTCCCTTTGCCCTCAGAAATGGTGGTCAATGACCAATTGACAGCACACCAAAGCAGGATAGGCACCAGCACACTGGCCAATTCCACCCAGATATTCAGCTTGATCAAGTCCCTGGGGTTGAAGATAAACCCTGTATACTGCCGGGCAAACACATAGGTGAGGGTAAGAAGCCCCAACAGGATTGACGCTGAAGCCACACTGCCCCGCTTTTCATGCTTCAAATCCCAAAACCCGTCAGCAGGATGAAATATGACATACAGAGCATACCGCAGGCTCCTGCCCACAGCAAACGCAGCCAACAAAAACCGTACCAACCACGGTCGCAAAAGCAAAGGCGGGTTCTTGGGCTGCGTGTCCACAGCCGCTGCCGTCTGGGCTGATCCGGGATTTGCCGGCAGCTGCGCCGCTGCCTTGAGGCTCTGCTCCCAGCGCACCAATGCTTTGCGGAGCCGCTGCACAAGCCTCAGCTTGATCAGGAAAAACAGTACAATCGGAGCGGCAATCAAAATGGCTGCCACAATGGTGAAATTGTCGTAGATCACTTCCCGGCGGTAAAGGCTGAAAGCTTTTGAATAATTGATCCGGTCTTCTCCAAGGCGGAAACTGGTCATGGCTTCCGCATACCGCCCTTCCCTGAGCAGAGCCCGGCCGATACCGGTGTGGGCCACATCCAGGTTCACATTCATTTTCCTGACTTCCTGCCAGGCGGCAACCGATGCATCCCAGTCATCATCGTAATAATAGGCAATGGCGGCATGAATCTTCCGGGCATATTCGGTCGGCTCAAACACGGTGATCATGTTTGTACCCCGGTCAAGGATCAGGATCATCTGGTCGAGTTCCGCCAGAGCCACCGGCAGTTGGAAATTACCCCGGTTTTGCCCCGAACCTCCGAAAACATAAAGGAGATTGCCGCTTTCGTCATAGGTGAACACTCTTCCCCGACGCTGGTCCAAGGCACTGTAGATTCCGTTTTCCCGGGCAATCACATCCACCAGCAAAGATGAAGCCAGTGTCGATTCCCCATACTGATCCAAAAGGGCTGAGCCGTAGTCTCCGATGGGTGGATGAAAACCTGCCCGCCGCATCACATCGGTGCCGGCGGGGTTCAGGCGCCTGATGGCCTCTGTATAGCGAATCTCCCCTTCGGACACGGTTGTATAAATAAAGCCGCGCTCGTCAATATCGATCCCTGAATGCTGTGTGGGCAAGAACAAGGCCAGTAATTTCCGCCGTTCCGCAGATGAAAAGCGCCGCCACAAATAGTCAATGAAAGACGGTGTCACCTTGGGTGCACCGACAAAACCCCGGAAATTCCCATCCGGATCAAATTCCATGATACCATCGTAAGTCTCAGCTGAGATCACGAACACCCGGCCGACTTGATCAACCCCGAGCCGAACCGGGTTATAACGAAAATCAGCCCGCAATACACCGGAATGCTCCGGTTCTGGTTTGCCGATGATCCGGATCAGTGCCCCATTTAGATCCAGCACCACGATCCGGGAATTGTTCCGATCGGCAATATAGATCTGGCCGTCACCGGTAACGCATATTCCAGAAGGCGCATTGAACATACCGCTGAAAACATTAAGCACGTTAAAATTGCGATCAAGCTGAATCACTCTGTTGTTGCCTGTATCGGCAATGTAGACTCTGTGGTTGGAATCCACATAAATGTCGCTGGGGTTTGTAAAGGCACCCAAGCCCAAGTCCGGCCCTCTGAGGACTCTCACCGGCACATAAGCCTGAGGCGCAGGCACCGGCTCCTGCCAGAAATCATAGGTGTAGCTTGTATAGGGAACTGCAAACGTTGAAGGATCCCCAAACCCGCGGCAGGTGGCAATGAGCCCTGTGTCCATCAGAAGCATGCTCATCAGCAGAAACACCAGCGCAAAACCAGTTCTCCACTTAACGGTTCGCACAAGTCCCCACCTCTTTCTACAAGCTCTTATCTGGTTCGATGCCGCGGCAGGAATCGCGGCTGATCAATTCCACCGGCAGTACCACGGGAGCCATTGGCGGCTTGGGATCGCGGACCAGGCTGAGCAGGACTTTCGCCGCCGTTTTACCCATCAGCACTGTATCCTGTTTGACCGTGGTCAATCTGGGCTTGATATAGCTTACAATGTCAATATCATCATAACCGATAATCGAAAAGTCCTCCGGGCAGTCAAAACCTGAATGCTCAACTGCCCGCAGCGCTCCAATCGCCAGTGTGTCACTCTGGCAGAACACGGCTGTCGGGCGATCTTTAAGCTTTAAAAGCTGCAGCATACCCTCATAGCCGCACTGCTCCAGATAATCGCCGCTTTCAATCAGCCACTCCTCGGGGCAGGCGAGGTTATACTGCTTCAGCGCCTGGAGAAACCCTTCAGTCCGCTCCTCTGTAGGCTTGACCTCCGGCAGGCCTTTAATCATTGCAATCCTGCGGTGCCCAAGATTGTACAGATATTCCACCACTTGACGCGCACCGGAATAGTTGTTCCAAACAACACAGCGGGATCTGTTTCCCTCATGATCACCGTCAATAAAGACGGCAGGCAGATCTGAAGCTAAAAGCGACGCGAGCCGTTCGTCATTTTTGTCAATTCCCAAAAACACAGCACCGTCCACCTGACGTGCCCGGCATTTTTGCAGGAAATCCTGGCGCTTGCGGATGCTGTTTTCAGACAAAAACACAAAGTCATATCCATGGGCGCCCAATGTCTGTTCCAATCCATACAGGATATTCTGGAAGAATGCATGGTGTAAACCAGGTGTAGGATTGTAACGGAAGCAGAATCCTATTGAATAGGACTGCTTCCCAGAAAGGCTTTTGGCAATAACATTCGGTTCATACCCTTCCTGCCTCATCACTTCCAGGACCCTTCGTCTTGTCTTTTCACTAATGTCCGGGTAATGGTTAATCACTTTGGATACGGTTGCTACGGAAACACCCGCAATCCTTGCAATATCCCTGATCGTTTTCATCGGTTGTTTGCCTCCAGCCAGTACGTGAAATAATCCCGGGGGATGCATGAAGCATCTCCCCGGCTTAATCAAGCTTTCATAACTATTTGTCCAAGTGTGCGTTCAGAGTCTGATCGAGAAGTTCCTGAATCATCGGTGCTACTGCAGCCCAGGCAACAGCAGGGCTTTCACCTTGATACAGAATCTGGTTCATCGGCTCATGGAACGGCCTGCGGTCATCCCAGTCGGGGCCGAGCAATCCATCAAGGTGGAATCCGGAACCATCCCACTCCATCTCAGCCTTGAGCAGCAGCTCATAGTCAAACTCATTCAGCACGTACTCATAACGCATTTCTTCTCGTTCATACTCAACTTCATCAATCCTCCACAAGAAGTTGTGGAGTGCCACCAGCCCTTCAGGATACTCGGCAGAGGCAGGCAGGAAAACATTGTCGCCGCCGCCCCGCGGGAACAGGTAGTCATCAGCATGCGGCCCCTTCGGAAACGGCACAATGCCCCACTCATCTTCCATTCTGCCGGTAACTCCATCGGCGCCCAGCTGCCACGGCTGTCCCTTATACATGGCTACAGTGCCGTTGATAAAGTCCGTGGTATCCCAGTTCGGGCTGACCAAACCCAGCACGGTCTGCCAGCGGTTGAAGGTTTCAAACGCAGTAATCGCAGCTTCCGATGTCCAATTGAACACCCAGCGGCCCGTCTCATCCTGAACAATAGCTTCAGCGCTGTTGCAGCTGGTAAGCGGCCAGATGGACATGCCGCCAAGGCCCCATTGATCGATTACTCCGTCTCCGTCATTGTCCCTGGTGGCCTGGATGGCGATCTGCTCCATCTGATCCCAAGTCCACTCGTCCTTCAGGTACAGCTCATCAAGGGCCGGCCACCCTTCCCGGGCAAACATGGTCTTGTTCCAAAAGATCAAGTCAATATTGTTCACATTCGATTCACCCAATCCCAGTGCAAAGATTTGGCCGCCAAAGCCCATCTTCTCCTGCAGCACTTGCACATCCGGCGGAAATGCTTCGAAGTACTCGTCAGGCAGGAAGCTGTTGAGCGGCAGCAGAGCACCGGAGGTGGCCAACGGCCAGAACGAGATTGAAGGCAGGACCCAGATATCATATTTGGCATCGCCCGCCATATGGCGGCTCATTGCCATTTCGATGATTGGATCCCCCCACCCGGCTTCCACATAGACGATGTCGCCGATGTTAAACCGCTCTTTTGCCTCCTCCAGCCTGCCCTCATAGCGGGCTCCTTCCTCGAAACTGCCGAAGGGGCTGTAGAAGCTCAAGTAAGTGACTGTTTTGCCTTGAAAGTCAATACTGTCTACATCGACACCGGGTATGCCGGCCCAGTCGTCAGCCAATGCATGCCCGGTACAGGCCAGCACAAGCATTAACAAAACAACAATCAGCTTTTTCATTTTCATCCTCCCCTAAGTTCTTTGGAAAAGCTGAACAACTTGACTTACCATTTAAACCTCTCAATCCCCCCTCTGCCGAAAAAATCCTATACTATGTTTTAGCTGGTAAATTCTCAACTGTATTCTCTGAAACCGTTTTAGTAACTTCCAAATAATTAATTGACCAAAAAGGTGCTGAATCCTTCAATATTTTAACATGGATTTTCGTTTCTTATCCGATTGTTAACTATTGCGTTTCAGATGCAGCCATGCCAAACGGATATCACCTTTCATCACCAGATACAGATCCCGGATCCCGCCGGCAGCTGCCGCCGCCGTGGAAAAAGTCCGCCAAACCTGGCTGCCGCCGGTAGGCTCGATCACAGACCTGCCCAAAAGCTCCCCAAAAGGATGATCACAGCGCAGTTCCACACTGCCCCCCACTTTGGGGCTGGCTGCTCTCAGTTCCAAAGAAGCAGTAGATTCCGGCATCCTCACATTGCGATAGCAGAGCCACCCGTCATCCAGCTCAACGACAACGGCGCTGCCCCCTTCCCTACACTCGTCCAAATATACTCCCTCATAATCATCATAAGCCTCTGCCCTTGTTGTTTGGGACAAATCCCGGGGCGGAATCTCCTCACCATTAACCCAAACCGTGCCCACAAGTTCAATCTGGGCACTGGACCGCCCAGCCAGGATCGTGTAAAAGCCTGTTTCGACACAGTATTTCTCCCGTGTCACATCATAGAAGCTCAGTTCGCTCACGGGAATTGCAAAATCCAATTCCTTGCTCTCTCCCGGCTGCAGGTGAATTCTCCGAAAGCCTTTTAGCTGTTTCTGCGACCGTTTGACTCTGCTCGATTCCGCCCTGACATAGACCTGAGCCACCTCATCACCGGCCACCG
>FIZJ01000047.1 GCA_900019385.1 uncultured Clostridia bacterium | reverse complement strand
GATTTCCATAAGGAATTGGTGGATGTTGTCATTCCTTTGGTGGAGACCAAGTACCGGACCCATCTGACTAACGGCGACCGGGAGGATATGAAGGATACCAGGAACCACAGAGCGTTCGGCGGGTTCTCCATGGGAGGGCTTTCCACATGGTACACGTTCATCTTCGCCCTTGATTATGTCAAGTACTTCATGCCGTTAAGCGGCGACTGTTGGATAATCCCCGCTTCAGCCGGCGCCAATAGAGCCAGGTTGACCGCGGAATACTTGCAAAATGTGGTCAGGGCGGGCGGTTACGAGCCAACCGACTATTATCTGCTGTGTGCCACAGGTGATCAGGATATAGCTTACGGCAACATGCTGCCGCAGATTAACGCCATGAAACAGCTGAAAGACACCTTCATCTATTCAGGAGATGTCTCGCAGGGCAACTTCTATTTCATGGTGGCCAAAGGCGGCACTCACTGGTGGGGCTGGGTCAATCAGTATATCTGGAACATCCTGCCGGATATGTTTCGAGACTGAGCCTTAGCAAGCATCCATGTATCTACACTCCATGCCGCGATTGCTTGGGTAACTTGAGCAGGAGTGAGGTAGGACAATGGGGGGCAGGGATGGCTCAAAGCAAGAATGGATTTTTACCGACAACACTTTATGTAATGGCAGGTATAGGGGTTCTTGTCATCTGCTGTCTAGTGGATAGCAGAATTCCTGTCCTTCCATCGGTTGCCAAATTGCTGGGGGTGGCCATCGTATTGACAGGCGGAGTCCTTGTTTTCTGGTCTGCGAGGCATCTTGGAGGCGCATTTCATGGCGCGGTCAAGCCGAGAACAGACGAATTGATTACGAGCGGACCGTACAGGTTTGTCCGTCATCCGGTTTATCTGGGAATGACCATTGCTTTAATAGGGCTAACTATTGCTTTTAGAAGTTGGCTAGGATTGCTTGGGGTGTTTCTTTTCTTTCTTCCAAGCGAGGTCTATCGGGCAAAATTGGAAGAGAGGGCATTAGAAAGCAGATTTCGAGATGAATGGGACCAGTACAAATCTCGGACAGGTTTCATGCTGCCGGTACTATCCATATTTGAGCAGGACAGCGAGGTGTGATGTGTGTTGGGTTTGGCCTTTCACAAGATGGGCGTAATCAGCGATACATCGCCTTGTCTGCAGCCGACCCTGGCACAGCTGGGTATTGCCAAGTACTTTACCTCGTTTACGGCTAGTTCACTGGTGGGCTGTTACTTTCGTGGAGAAGTATGCAGGGGCGAATTACCACGTCGGAGGAAAAACAACAAACGATGACACATAAAAACACACTCCAAACAGTACTCCGCTTTATAGCAGTGACTGGAATTGCGTTGGGCGTGATTTATCTCTACGCGATTCTGCACGAGGGTGGACATGCCCTGTTCGTGCTTGTTTTTGGGGGAGAACTCACAGAATTCGAGATCAACTTCTTAGTGAGCAAACCCCACATCAGCTACACTGGAATCAACGATCCTTTGAGACAAGCCCTTGTCAGTCTTGGGGGGCCGCTGGTGCCGCTGGCGCTTGTGCCCCTGCTTATCCTTGTCCTGCGCAGGGCTAAGCATGTGCTGACGAAAGGACTTGTACTATTGACACTCGTCGGTTTGCTTCCCACAGTCCTTATCTCTGCGGTGATTGCGTTCGCCTATGGTTTTGAAATGGCTGGGACAAGCGAGGATATCGCAAGGTTCCTCAACCTTACTGGGTTCAACCCATTCTTGACAGCCGGGGCGCTTGTCGCCCTATTTGGAGTATTACTCGCTCTGGTGATTAAGGTGGGCAAAGCATATGATGCTGCCGTAACGGTGGTCAAGGCGCTGCGCGAGAATTCAGCCAAAAGCCGGACTTCACCGGCAGCATGGGTCTTGTCAGCCATATTGATTACAGCAGCAGTGGTATTAATCGGTAATGCCGTCAGGCAGAAACCAGTTAGCCAACCACTGACCTACCACACGAAAATAGAAGTGAGCCTGGATGAAATAGATTCCAGCTCAACCATATTCCACACATTCAAAGTCGATCGGCCGACCGTTTTCGACTTCGTTTACTCTGTGCAGACCAACTCCGAAGTCACCCTCCAGATCGTGAATCTGGAAGGAAAACCATTGCTGTTTGGCAGTAAAGACACGATGACCATGTATCAAGGCCGTGAGAGTCTTTCCATGGCGCGCTTTACAGGATTCACGCTCATGCCTGGAGAATACGGCTTGGAAATGTCGCCAGGCGGCAGCGGTTTGCTTACAATGTACATTGACAGCCGCGAACCAAGCCCTATCGAGCACCAGTATTTCCACCTGCTGGAAATGGTCAACGCAGGCACATTCACTGCTGACAGCTATCAGGAGGAGGGCTATGAGCTGGTCTTTTGGGGTGAATTGTCTCCGGGCACGAATCAAGCCTTGGCTGCAGTGCCGGGCGGAACTGAGCTGTTTGTGTCCGCCTTTGCCGTTGGTGAAGGTGATGTGTCCCTGTTCTACCTCGCGGATGATATGATCCATCCAATTATGCAGGGCTTTCGGGCAACGATCGGCCGAGGCCTGCCGTCCCACAGAAGCCGCGGCGAGTTCCGCGCCAGTGTCCACGAGGAACCGGTGACACTTTATGTCTATGTTAAAAGAGAAAGCGATACACGGTGATCGGTCATCATGCCTCTCGCAAAGGAGGTGTCTGTATGGCAATAACAATCCGAGCGGCAACACTTGCCGATGTAAGAGGCATCGCACGGGTGCATGTTGACTCATGGCGGTCAACCTATCGGGGGATGCTTGCCGACGAGTATATTGACAGTATCACGTACGAAAGCCGCGAACAGCTTTGGGCCAGGATAATCGAGTCAAACGGCGGCAATAGACAGGGATTCCTTTTTGTTGCTTGCGACGGCGAGGAGATCGTCGGGTTTGTCTCCGGCGGCCGCTCCCGAGGAAATGATGCTGGTTTTGAAGGCGAAGTCACCGGATTGTACATCCTTGAGCAGTATCAAAAAATGGGAATCGGCCGGCGATTGATGGATACAGCTGTGAATTGGCTTCTCAATGCCGGAATGACTTCCATGGTAGTCTGGGTATTGAACAAAAATGAAAACGCCGTCAGCTTTTACGAACACCTCGGCGGCAAGCCAATCGGCACACAGCAGAGAAACATCGGCGACAAACTCTGCACCATAGTCGGCTATAGGTGGGAATGCCTAGGAAACTTAGGTGTGTGAGGGGGGACCCTCGGCTAAACATCCGGAAGCAGCAGCCGGAGCCGTCATTCTTAACCCAGATGATAACGTGCCGCTGTTATCTATAAATCCAAGAGGTGATGATCATGCCCCAAGTAAAGATCCATATGTCCCAAGCAACCAAAACCAACGAGCATATGCTGGTTGAAGAGATTCGCAGCGCCCTGCCCGAGGTGTTGGGGATAAAGGAGAACATCGGCCAAGTCATGCTTTACAAGACTCCGGCCGAATTCAGGAGCGCCCACGGAAGCAGAGATCAGAATTTCGTGTTTGTGGAAATCACCATGTACCCGGGAAGGACTCAAGAGATGAAGCAAAGCCTTTGCGATAGGCTCAGTGCCTTGATCCACAAACACACACAGGTTGACCCATCCGACATTATCTGCTGTATCATCGAGGTTCCACCGGAGAACTACTTTGGGGGGCTGTGACCTTGGCTGCCGCCTTGTATCGATACATTGACCTCAGCCGCAGCATCGCAGACGCGATGCCGGTGTACCCCGGCGACAGCGCCGTTAAGCTCTACCGGGACAGGTTTCTGGAAAGGGATGGTTACAACAATTCCAGACTGGAGATAGGGATGCATGCCGGGACGCATATCGATCTGCCATCTCATTTCCTGGACCGCAGCATATCCGTTGACGAGCTGGCAGTCGACAGGTTCACCGGCAGGGGATGCTTGCTCGATGTCTGGAATGAGTCGGTGATAACTATGAAAAACGAGTATGAAACCATGGTCCAGGCAGATGACATTGTCTTGCTTTATACCGGCTTTGACCAGTTCTTTGACAGTGAAGACTATTTCACCAGGCATCCGGTTGTGGACAGAACACTAGCCGAGTTTTTCGCCGACAAAAAGATCAAAATGCTGGGGATGGATTTCCCGTCGCCTGACAGGCATCCGTTTGAGATTCACAAAATACTCTTTGAAGCGGACATATTGATTATGGAAAACCTGAAGAGCCTGGGTTTGCTGCGCGGAGTTGAATCTTTCGAAGTAATTGCCTTCCCAATCAAAGTAAAAGCAGAAGCCGCCCTGGCACGGGTGGTGGCGAGGGTGGAAAAATTCCCTCTTGACAACACCGCACCCCGTAAGTAAGATATTGGTAATATTAACAGTACAGCGCAAATTCGATGACAGGAGAGAGTAGGTAAGTTGCGAAGGTTAAGCGAGCCGGGGATGGTGCGAGCCCGGTCCGGAGCGCTTATTGAATGGTTCCTGGAGAAGCCCTGCGAAATCAAGCCTGATCAGCTTGAACGTGAGACCAGCGTGAGAGTAGCAGTGAGCCGGATTTCCCACGTTACAGGGATAGGGTATGATGGTACCCGAAAGAGAGAGATAGTGTTTCACTATCTAAGTTGGGTGGCAACGCGGAAGTAAACTTTCGTCCTAACCGGGACGAAAGTTTTTTGTTTCCCGGTTGAAGCGTGTCGAGCGGCATTGACAGCAGCCCTCTTGGAAGTGACTTCACTGTCTAAGTAGAGTGGCACCGCGGAATGGAAGCATTTCGTCTCTAGTACGGAGGCGAAATGCTTTTTTATTGAAAAACCAAAAGAAAGGAGTTGGCGAGTTGATCTACCCAGATTTCGACGAATTTGCCGCATTGAGCCGCGGCGCGAAACTAGTGCCAGTCGCCTTGGAAATGGCTGGTGATCTGGAAACACCCATCAGCTTGTTCATGAAGCTTGGTCAGGGCAAGAACAGCTATATCCTGGAAAGTGTGGAGGGCGGCCAGCGCTGGGCTCGCTACTCCTACATCGGCAGGAACCCCTTCTTGATTGTCACTGCGAAGGGTAACACGGTGAGTGTCACAGACCCCAGTGTCAGCATCACCACGCACATCAGCGGCGATGCTCTGGAGATCATCGAAGACCTCATGGGGCGGTACAAAATCGCTCAGGCAGAGAATATGCCCGACTTTGTGGGCGGCGCTGTCGGTTATTTCGCGTATGACGTGGCCAGAAGCCATGAGAAGCAGGAAAGTTCTCAAATCGACACGCTTAACATGCCGGACATCCATTTGCTTCTGACCAAAGAAGTGATCGTGTACGACCACGTAAAGCAAAAGATCATCCTGGTAGTGAATGCCCTGGCGTCAGGGTCACCCGATGAATGCTACCAACAAGCACTTACCCGGTTGAGAGCAATCCAGGCCGAGATTGAGAACGCTGGGGCTGTTCATCAAAAAGCTGGCGCGGCAGGACAGCACCGAGGGCGGCATGCCCAGGATCCAGCGCTTTCTGCCCCGGCTTCAAGCACAGAGAGTAAAGACAGCTTTGTGCGCAAGGTGGGGCAAATAAAAAAACTTATCGCCAAAGGTGAAGCGTTTCAAGTGGTCTTGTCCCAACGGCTGGCACTTCAGACCAACACCGATCCTTTCAGCGCCTATCGCGCACTCCGTTCCCTCAATCCCTCGCCCTATCTGTTCCACATTGATTTCGGCGAATACCAGCTGGTGGGGGCGTCTCCCGAACTTATGGTGAAAGTGACCGATGATGTAGTGGAAACCTGTCCCATTGCCGGCACCCGCCCTCGCGGCAAGACTCCCGCGGAAGACGAAGCACTCGCGGCAGACTTGCTCAGCGATGAAAAGGAACTTGCCGAACATTTGATGCTGGTCGACTTGGGGCGCGACGACATCGGCAAAGTGGCAGAATTCGGCACAGTCGAAACCAGAAACCTGATGCACATTGAAAAGTACTCGCATGTGATGCACATTGTCACCAACATAGCAGGCAGGCTTAAAAAAGGCGCGACCATGTACGACGCCCTCAAGGCCTGCCTGCCGGCGGGCACGGTTGCAGGCGCGCCGAAGCTGAAGGCGATGCAGGTTATCGACGAACTGGAACACGAAAAACGGGGAGTCTACGCCGGGGCCGTCGGCTATCTCGGCTTCAACGGAAACCTGGATTTATGCATCGCCATCCGCACAATTGTGTTCAAGGACAGTTTTGCCTATGTCCAGGCCGGGGCAGGGATAGTCCACGACTCGAACCCGGAAACCGAATACACAGAAACAGTGCGCAAGGCCACAGCCATGCTGGAAGCCATTAGGCAAGCGGAGGTGAGTTGAGGATGATAGTGATCATCGATAACGGCGGCGCTTTTGTGTATAACCTCTACCAGTATTTCGGGGAGATGGATCGACACACAGCCGTCATTCGCGGCGATGAAGCGGTTGTCCAAGAACTTGAGAAGATCGCCCCAAGCTGCATTGTATTGTCGTCTGGATCAGGTTTGCCGGAAGATGTGGGAATCTGCAGCCAAGTGCTGGCTGCCTTCACTGGCCGGATCCCCATCCTGGGAATCGGCTTCGGTCATCTGGCAATCGCCAGACATATCGGAGCCGGAATCATACCGGCCAAGCGCATTGCCCATGGGAAAACCACCCTCATCCATCACTGCGGCGAGCAGGTTTTCCATGGGATCAAAGCCCCGCTTAAAGTGACTTGCTATCACTCGTTTGTTGTTGAACCCAAGGCGCTTCCGGAAGTGCTCCAGGTGCTTGCTGTGACCACTGAAGGCGAGGTGATGGCGATTCGCCACCGAATGCACCCTGTATTCGGGCTGCAGTTTCATCCGGAAGCGATCGCCACGGAGTGCGGAAAACAAATTCTGCGCAATTTCCTCAATCTAGAGTTGATCGGAGGTGGAAGCTGTGTTGCCTGAAGTGCTCAATAAATTGGCGAACAAAGAGGATCTGACTGAAGTGGAAATGATCCAGGTCATGACCAGGATCATGGATGGAGAGTTCACTCCCACACAGGTAGGCGCGCTGTTGATGGGCCTGCGCATCAAAGG
>FIZJ01000046.1 GCA_900019385.1 uncultured Clostridia bacterium | reverse complement strand
GCCCACATGCATGGCAAAACCGCTTTACCAAGCCGGCAATACTCCTTTCTCTGCGTTTTTTTGGCAAGTCTCGCATCATCATTGGGCTTAAAAGGTAAACCGGCACTGTTTGTGGC
The DNA here is from genome assembly GCA_900019385.1 of uncultured Clostridia bacterium. GTDB lineage: Bacteria > Bacillota > Limnochordia > Darwinibacteriales > DTU012 > DTU012. The sequence continues at coordinate 21,236 of FIZJ01000046.1, read as the reverse complement.
AGATGACCACAAACAGTTTACGTTTTTCATTCGTCGTATCTTTATTTATTCCTCCTATTTAATCATAAATTTTCATTTTTTCTCCACATATTTTGAACAATTGACTTTCGACCCTGTGTAAGTTAAAATGGAAAATCATTGCCAGAACCAAGAAAAAGAAAGGTGAAACGGTGGAACAGATTGTTTTACACAGCATCTGCAAAACGTTCAAAGTGGCGCAGCGCCCCCAGGGCAGATTCGCAGCGCTCCGGGGCGCGTTTGTCCGCAACACAAAGATTGTTCAGGCTTTGGACAATGTATCATTCACCATCAACCAAGGTGAACTCATTGGTTACATCGGGCCCAACGGAGCCGGCAAATCGACGACTGTGAAAATCATGAGCGGCATACTGACACCGGACTCGGGCGAGTGCCGGATTCTCGGCCGCGTGCCCTGGCAGGAGCGGGTGAAGCACGTGGCCAACATCGGTGTCGTCTTCGGCCAACGCAGTCAGCTGTGGTGGGATGTCCCGGTCAAAGACTCTTTTGATCTGCTGAAGGAGATCTATAATATCCCCCTGCATGTATATGCCCAACGTCTGCGGGAATTGGCCGATGCGCTGCAGATCGGCGTTCTGCTGCCGATACCGGTCCGCCAGCTCTCCCTCGGCCAAAGAGTGCGTTGTGAAATTGCCGCTTCCCTGCTGCACAGCCCCCAAATCCTCTTTCTGGACGAGCCGACGATTGGTTTGGACGCTGTTTCCAAGCTGGCACTGCGGGAATTTCTCAAGCTGGAAAACAAAACCAAGGGCATCACCATGATCCTCACCAACCACGACATGGCGGACATTGAAGCTTTGTGCCCAAGGGTGCTGGTCATCGGCCGCGGCAGGATCCTTTTCGACGGCGCGTTGAGCAGTCTGAAACAGCTTTACGCCCCGCTCCGCCGCCTGAAAGCCCAGATCCCGGAGCAGATAGACCCCTTTCCCATTCCCGGCGCGGAGCAGGTCAACTTCCGCGGCAACACTCTTGAGGTCCTGTTCGATCCCGGGAAAATCCCCGCCCATGTCCTGATCGGGCACCTGTCTCAGCACATGGCCCTGAATGATCTGGTGATCGAAGAACAAGACATCGAAGCAATGGTTGCCAAGATGTACAAGGAGCTGCGCCTATGAGGGTAAAAGCTTATCTATCCTTGTTCCGCGTTCAAGCTCTTGCGGACCTGCAGTACCGCCTGGCAGCCCTCGCAGGAGCCACCACAAGCATTTTCTGGGGTCTGGTTGAGATTGTGATCTTCACTGTGTTCTACACCTACTCAGAGCGGGCCGGCGCCGGGATTCCGGCCGGCCTATCCTTGAACCAGGTGGTCACTTACGTCTGGTTGGCGCAGTGTTTGTTCTCGATCCAGCCGCTGGCTCTGGACAGTGAGATCCAGGCAAAGATCGAGAACGGCAATGTCAGCCTGGATTTGGCCCGTCCCATGGATCTCTATGCCTATTGGTTCGCAAAAATCGCTGCCGGGCGCCTGACCCCTTTGTGCTGGCGCGGACTGGCTGTACTGGCAGCCGGGATAGTCATGCCCGCCGGATACCGCCTCGGGCCGCCGGCGTCATGGGCTAATCTGCTGTGGACGTTGGCGGCGGCTGCCAGTGCTTTGTTTCTGGCTGCAGCTTTCGGCTGTTTACTGTCCTCAGTGAGGTTGAGCGTTGACTGGGGCAGCGGGCCGGTCTTTATGCTGATCCTTGTCAGCCAAGTGCTGTCCGGTTCTCATCTGCCGCTGCAGCTGTGGCCGAAAGCCTGGCAGCGGTGGCTCTTCCTGCAGCCCTTCGCTGGGTATCTGGACATTCCCTGCCGGATGTACCTGGGCTCGATGCCGCTGGAACAGGCGGCAGCGGCGATCGCGCTGCAGTGGCTGTGGATTGTGGTTTTTGTCATCGTGGGAAGATTACTGATGGCCAGGCAGTTGGCGCGGATCGTTGTGCAGGGGGGGTGAGGGAATAGAATGAAGTCACTGCGGTTATATGCCAAGTATCTTAGGATTCATTTTCTAAGCGGGCTTCAGTACAAAGGGTGGTTCTTAATGACTGTCCAGGTGCTCTTTACGGTGATCACCGATCCTCTCGGCATAATCCTGCTGTTTTCCAGGTTCGGCCGGATCGGTGCCTGGTCCGCTGAAAAGGTGTTTTTGGTCTATGCCTTGGCATTGACAAGCTTCGGGCTGGCAGAAAGCTTCGCCAGGGGCTTGGACTACTTCCCCTGGCGGATGATTCGTTCGGGAGATTTTGACAGGCTGCTTTTAAGGCCTCGCTCCCTGCTGGTGCAGGCTGCCGGTTCTTTTTTCCATATTCACCGCTTGAACAGGCCATTTGGAGGCCTGGTGGCCGTAATCTGGTGTCTTTACGCTTTGGAGTTTAAGGCGACAGGGTTGAATGTCCTGGTGATCGTCCTGGCTTTGACGGGCGGCTTCCTAACCTACACAGGTGTTTTTATCCTCACTTCCGGATTGGCTTTCTTCACCATCCGCAGCTTGGACTGGATCTATATCTTTACCAATGCCAGCTACCAAGTGGCCAAATGCCCTGTGGACTATCTGCCCCGGGCACTGCGCCATATGTTCACCTTTTTCATGCCGATGCTGGTGATCAGTTATTATCCCGCCGCTGCGGTGTGCGGATGGGGCCAGCCGTATTGGAAAGGGCTGCTGGCTTTCCCTGCCGGGCTCGCGTTTTCTTTGTTCGCCGCTCTGATTTGGCGCGTCGGTGTCCGGCACTACCAAAGCACCGGCAGCTAAAGCAATGCTTCGACCCGCTCGTTTGCTTCTTTCAAGGTGATCATGATGTCAAACTCTCCAATCCTGGTCTGGAAAGGCACGATCAGTGCCTTGGGGGTGACCATGTCAAGGGCTGTGTCCCTGCCGAGCACAATCTGAGGTGGGAAGATATTGCACCGGTAGTTGGCCGAGTTCAAATAAGTCACGGCATTGCCGCTGATGATATTGGCGACCTCCCCAAGTGCGGAAACGACAAAACTGTCCATTTCTTCCACTGGCATTCCGGCCATGATCTCCACCATGTCCAAGGTCATCTGCTTGGGAAAACTATAGAGGATTGAGCCGAGCAGATCGCCGGTAACCGCAATGGCTACACTCGCGTCCTTGCTTGGAATAAGCTCCTCGCTGGCTCTTAGTCCGCCCCGGCGGACATCCAAATCCATCATCAGCTGAAACACGTCTCTGGCTGCCTTCACGAACGGTTCAACGAATTCGACTTTCATCAGACCCTGCCCCCTTGTTCCCGGACATAAGCCCCGATTCTTTGATCCATGTCTGCCACATGCACGATCAGCCACGTCATCAATTTTCCGCCGAATTCCTGCACGAGGTTTTGCGTGAACCCCTCATCTGCGAACCGGACAGCATATTGGTTGATCATCTCCCGGAACCGGGCGTGGACAGCCTTGTGCTCCTCGTATTCCGGAAAGCCGATCTGCAGCTGGTAATCCTCTTCATCCCGGAAGTGCACGATTACATACTCCTGCATGAAGGCCAGCGTTTCTTTTACCTTGGGAATCTTCTCGCTCCAATCACCCTTGCGCTGTACTGCGCGCAGGAAATCCGAGACTCTGTGAAACAATTCCTTGTGCTGATTGTCGACTGCCTCTACACCAATCCTGTATTTCTCCTTCCACATCATCTTCGGCATCCCACCTTTCCAAGTCATGAACCAACGATCTGGACCCAGACTTTTCTTTCCCTGGGCCCGTCAAACTCAGCCAGGTAAATGCCCTGCCATGTGCCGAGCTGCAGCGCGCCGTTCTCAATCAGCAAGTGTACGCTGGATCCTGTAAGCGACGCAAGAATATGGGCTGCAGAGTTTCCTTCCACATGCTTGTACTCCGGGTCGTCCGCCGGCACCAGTCTCTGCAGTTGGTAGACCATGTCCCGGGCAACATCCGGATCGGCGTTCTCGTTGATGGTCAAACCAGCTGTGGTATGGGGGCAAAACACCACACAGACCCCGCTCGTAATCCCTGAGTTGTGGACGATGCTCCGAATCTGAGCCGTAATTGGAATCAGCTGACAGCGGCCGGTTGTCCTCACAGTGAACTGTTCCACCTTGATCCTCCTCGCATTTGACATCATGCGCCACGGGTTCTTTACCGTTTCGCTTATGAATTCGACACGGGCCGGTGGGGAATCCTGCTTTGCAGGCAGGATTTCGCACTAGCGGACAGTGCTGGTGTATTGGCGCTTGGTTATTAGATAAAACGCTGAGTATACCAGCGCATATATGCTGTACATCACTGCTGAAAACCTCATTACCACCATGAATGTGTTGTCCACATCAAGCATATGTCTAAACACCATGGTATCCGCGCTCTTCATAGCAAAGATGCCGTGAACGATACCTACCAGCAGCGGCGCGAAAAACACCGGCAACAAACGTTTAGCGATCACTCTGGATTCCGCTTTGGGATCGAGGCCGATTCTGCGCAGTATCTGGTACAGATGGCGCTCTTCCTCAGCGGCTGTGATCTGCTTGAAGTACAGTAGGCTTGCAGTCATCAATATGAACACGACACTCATGAAGGATCCTATGAAGCACACCAGTCCAAAAACCTCCATTGCTTCGACATAATAGTTGTATGCCATGACATAACCACTCGATCGGGCATCAAGAATTTGATTCAACTCGCTGTTGAGTTGATGCGCCCGCAAAGGATTCTCATACTTAATTACTGTCACTTCATCAAGCGGCTCGCCGAAAGCGTCCACAGATGCAAAAGTTCCTGTCTGCACCAGGTGGTCGAAATCCTCGTCACTGACAACAAGCATCTGATAAGCACCAAAGTGAACGTTCGCCATGTCTGCACGAGTGACAACCGCAAGCTCAAGGTCGGACAAAACGAGTTTTGACTGCCGGCCATCGTTATATGGTTCATCTATTTCCGCATAGGCTGCGATGTCCCGACCTGCCTGCAAACCCTGGCCTGGTTTGACCTCAATAGGCTGGTAGATTTTGCGGGAGACCTCGATCAAGCGGTTATAATCCGATTCTGAATAGATCCGGAACACTCGCTCCACCGTTTGCTGCGGATCGATTTGAACCGCTTTCACCTGATACCGGTTGACCGTATATTCTCCCAATATCCCGACACCATACTTGGTAAAAACGTCATGCACCTCATCCCGTACATCCCGGCCACCATAGAAAAACAAGTCATAGCTGAGCTGATCATATGTGCTGACCTCCATACTGCCGTAGAGTGTGTAGCCGGTAGCAATCGCTGTCACTCCCACCGCCGACATGACGGCGATCGCTGCCATCACTGAACCAATCGAGCGTATCCGATGCGTAAAAATGGAAAGGGCGATCATATTTTCGCCGGAGAAATAGCGGTGCGGGTTTTTCCGAAGCCACCTGAAAACCTGAGGCAGGCCTCCCCAGAAAAGCAGGAACGTGCCTGCAATCACAACAAGCAGAATCGGTACTGCAAGCAAAAGCAGCTTCGCCGGCTCTTTGATGGCGGCCCAATAATACCCTGTGCCGATCAAGGCGAAAGAAACAATCAGATGCAGCGCTGAACCACGAATATTGGCTTCTGGAAGTTTGCTGCCTTTGAACAACTCCACTAACTCGAACTTGGCGATCACCCTCCTGCCTGCTGTTCCCATCAGCATAAAAACAAAGGCAAAGGGAACAGCGGTGAACCAGACAGCCTGTGGGGCAACGACAAAAGGAATGTCTCCCACAAAGTAGGCAAGGGTGAAATTGAGCAGAATCATTGCTGTCAATTTTGAACAAAAAACACCTGAACAAATGCCGGCCACCAGGGCGGCAGTGCCGATAATCAGCGTTTCGGTGAACAAAAGCCGGCCAATCTTGGCATTCGTCATGCCAAACAAGGAGTACATTGCGATTTCCTTTTTCCTGGCTTTAATGAAGTTAACATTGGAACTGATGAGAAAGAAAGAGACAAAGACAAAAATCACAACGCCGAAGGCGACTAGCATCGACTGGTATCTGCGGCTGTAGGTAAGTTTTTCCATTACCTGCTCGTTAAAAACCAGCGCCAGAAACGAATGGACTGTAAACACGCTGAAACTCAGGGTAAAAAAGTACATCATATACTTGGAGAAACTGCGCTTAATGTTTCGCACAGCCAGGAAAGCCAGGTTCATATGCTTCACCCCCCAACACGCCCACAACATCGATTATGGCATCGAAGAAATGCTTCCGGCTCTCGCCGGCATAGAGTTCATTATAGATCTCGCCGTCGCGGATGAACATGATCCTATGGCAGTAGCTGGCGGCGAAAACATCATGAGTCACCATCAGTATCGCAGCGCTGTATTTCTTGTTGATCATGCTCAACAAATCCAGCAGGGCTTTACCCGAGTTGGAGTCAAGATTGCCGGTAGGTTCATCGGCCAAAATGATCTTGGGATTGGTGATCAGCGCCCGGCAGGCAGCCGCCCGCTGCTGCTCGCCGCCGGAGACTTCATACGGGTATTTGGCCAGCACCCTCCCGATCCCCAGATCAGCGCTCAATTGGTTCAGCCGGCGCTCCATTTCCGCAGCGCTGTAACCGTTCAAAGCCAGCGGTAAAAGGATGTTTTCCTTCAGAGTCATAGTTTCCAGCAAATTGAAGTCCTGAAAGATGAAACCGATATTTTTGATGCGGAACTGCGCCAAGCGGCTTTTGTCAAGTACTGTAATGTCCTGCCCGGCGATGACGCACTTCCCCGTTGTGGGCTTGTCAATTCCGCCGATGATGTTCAGCAGGGTAGTCTTGCCCGAGCCTGAAGCTCCCATCACCCCCACGAACTCGCCTTCCCGGACAGAAAAGCTGATATTATTCAAAGCACGGAACTCCGCTGCCGACCTGGAAGTCCGATAAACCTTGCTGATATTTCTCACCTGCAGCAGTTCCATCAAATGATACCCCCTCATCACTTTGGATGAGTTTATTATATCTGCTTGCAACCTGTGCCAAAATCGATCAAACTTACAATTTAGACGCTTGCGCTTACATTTTTGTCACAAGAAACAAAGGTGGCTTCGGTATGGTCCCTCATACCTTGTAGATCACATCATGCAGTGTTGCGTTTTCATAAAAGGTTAAGCGAAAAGCTGCATACTCACCGTACTTGGATTCAACCGTCAACCCGTGGCCGAGGAGATCTGCCAGCTTCTTGGCGAGAAAAAGCCCATATCCTGTTGAGTTTGCCCCGGCCCGTTCTTCTGAAGCAGTATACCCTCTATTGAAAACCTGCTCCAAATCCTGAGGCAGAATCCCTTTGCCTGTGTTGATCACCGAAATCGTCACCTGATTGGGCGCATTCTCAGTATCAATGGTTATTTTCCCGCCAACCGGCGTATATTTGACAGCGTTTGATACAAGCTGTGTAAGAATATAGCTGCTCCATTTGGAATCAGTCAGCACCTGACAGTCCTTCCCACGGATCACCAAATTGAGTTTCTTGTAACTAACCGCATGCGAATACCCTTTAAGGGCAGCGGCGATCAGCCTGCGTGTGCTGGCCCGGGTAATCTTGTAGTCTTCGTGGAAACTTGCGGATTTAATCATGAAAAACACCTTGGCTACGGCTTCTTCGATAGCCACTAGTTCCTGGTCAAGCTGATGATAGCACTCAGTCTCATGCTCGCCATGACCCTCCAACTCGCCCAGGATCAGCCGCGCCGCCGTAATCGGGCTTTTGACATCGTGCAGCCACTTAGTGACGAAATCCAACTGCTCGGCCGCCTTGGCGCTGATCTCTGATTTCAAATCCGCAAATTCTCCGGCCAAACCGCGGACCGAATCTGCCAATACCTGGTCCACCGGATAGGAGAAGTGAACGGAATCACTGTGGGGGTTGTTTTCAATATAATTTACGAGTTTGTTCAACCGTGCTCTCAGAGAGCAATAATCAAACACTGCGAAAAACAACAAGATTAACGCCCACCCTGCCCCAATATAGGCTGCATTGGATTCGGTGAGATAAAGGCCTAGCTCAAGCCTGTAGACCAGCCACGCGAACCCAATCACTGTGAGTAAAGCGCAATAAACCAGCCAGCGTTCGTGCAGATAGCTCCTAATTCTCATTTCAAAACATACCCTTCCCCTTTGACGGTCTTCAAATACTGTTCGCAGCCTACCTCGCTCAGTTTCTTGCGCAGCCTGTTCACATTGACTGTCAAGGTGTTGTCATCAACAAAGCTTTCATCATCCCACAGAGACTTGATCAGATATGCTCTGCTGACTGTCCGTTCCTGATTGCGGATCAGCACAGCCAGGATCTTTGCCTCATTAGGGGTGAGTTCCACTCGACATCTGCCGCAGACGATCAATAGCCGCTCGGGATCGAGGATCTGATCCTTGTACTGCAGCACATTCAGGGAATGATCCTGATAGGAGTAGGCTCGGCGCAAGCTTGCCTGCACTTTGGCGATCAGTAAATCCAGCGAAAAGGGTTTCTCGAGGTAATCGTCACCGCCCTGGACAATAGCTCGAATCTTGTCGCTGTCGGAATCACGAGAGGAGATGACAATAATCGGCACATGAGACAACTGCCGTATTCTACCGCACCAATAAAAACCATCGAAGTACGGCAGATTGAGGTCCAGCAGGATAAGATGAGGGCTATACCGGGTAAATTCCGCCACAATATTTTGATAATCCTGCGCACGATAAGTCTGGTAACCCCATTTTTGCAGTCTTTGGTCAATGATCTCCCCTATTGTCGGATCGTCCTCAACGATCATGATCTTGTACATCCGAACCCATCTCCTCAGTCATGCTGTCAATCTTTATTGTACGATCCCAAGCTGAAATGCACGAGCCGTTCGCCCGAGCGCCACCTGAAGGACCAGCTGCTCGGCTTTTTGATCTTCACACACTCGATTTACGGGAAAATGATCCTCGTTAGCAGGAGTCTGAATGTAAATCTAGTATTAAAACAATAGATAAACTTTACATATACAAAGGGAGGATTGTAGATGAAAAGATTGTCCGTAGTGCTCATAGGCCTGCTGTGCCTCTTGTTTGTGTTTGGAGCCACCGCGTTGGCTTATGACGCGCCGAAAGTCGCCAAACCTTTGGTGCTGGGCGAAGAGTGGCCTGTTGTGGAAGAGAATGCCTACAGCGCTTTCACCAACGACGGCGCTGGCTGGAAACTGTGGGTGTTCTGGGATGACGAGAATGTGTACATCCAGTATGATGTCTACACCGAATTCCCGCTTGGCAACAAGAAGACTGAGCGGTATATCTTTGAAGCCGACAGCCTTGAGTGGGAAATCAAAAACGCAGCCGGCACACGGCAGAAATGGATGATCGCCCTCACCGAGGCCAAGGGCTATGAGGTCGTTATCCGTTATCCTGACAGACTGTACTTCGTGGCGCCGAACGAGTACCATGATGTATTGATCGTTGAAACAGACTTCGGCTACCGCGGCCAGGTAATCCTGAGCCAGAACCAAGCCAATCTGGCTGAGTTCAAAATCGGCCCCGGCGTGGAACTGCAGATGGCTGTGCAGGTCAACGACTCGGCTGACGGCGAGACCCGCACCCGCATCCTGGGCGGCTTTGTCGACGCCGGAACATACAGCCCGCTGAAGTTCGTCGAGTAAGCAACCTTTGGCAGTCGAAAACACCGCTTCGCAATGGGGCGGTGTTTTTCTTTGAATACACAAAACGCGGCAGAAAGGAATAGAAAAATGACAGCATCCGTAAAACTGCGCTGGCTCGCTCCGCTGAAAGCCGTTTATACGCCCGTCAGCTTCGGCACACCTTGGGCACAAGGCTGCCTGCGCCCGGAAGACACAGTGGCTCTGACTGATGACAAAGGCCAGTCCCTGCCTGTTCAAACCAAGATCAACGCCTATTGGCCCGACGGCTCGGTGAAATGGCTGCTGCACAGCGCCGTTTTGGACACACAGCGCCAATACACCGTCAGCAAAGGAGTGCCGGCAGCGGCTGCGAACACAATCACAGCAGAACAGGCCGATGACGGTTCAGTTGCGATCGAAAGCGGTTTGCTTCAGTGTGCGCTGGCTCCAGGCGGCTCGCTGATTTCAACGCTAATCCGCAGAAACACCGGGCAAAACCCCATCTCCGCCAGGCTTTTGGCTTACGTTGAAAACCGCGGTGAACAGGAAGATTTGGAGACAGTCACCATCCGCCAATTAACCGGCTGGACTGAGCGGATTGTATTGGAAGAAAACGGGCCGCTCCGTGTGGTTGTCAAGCTTGAAGGCCGCCATCAGTGCAGCGGCGGCAGGCAGCTTTTCCCCTTTGTGGTGAGGCTGTACTTTTATGCGCAAAGCGATCAGGTCAAGCTCGTCCACAGCTTCGTTTACGACGGCGATCAACACCAGGATTTCCTCAAAGGCGTCGCTGTCCAGTTCCAGCTGCAGGCGGAGGGCAATCTCTGGAACCGTCATGTGGGCTTTGCCGGGGACACGGGCATGTTCTACGAGGCTGTCCAGCCCATGTACGGCCGTTGGGGCGACCAGTCGCTCTACGTAAAGCAGCAGCTGGATGGCGAGTTCGTTGACCTTGACCAAGAAACGGATCCCAGATTCTGGGAAGTCGTCAATGACAACGCCTTCTGGAGCACTTTCCGCCTGCTGCAGCACGCATGCGATCACTACAGTATCGTCAAGCGCACCAAGCCCCAATGCGCATTAATACCGGCCGCTTTCGGAAACCGGTCGCAGGGGGCTGTGTTCTTTGGGGATCCCGGCGCGATCCTGGCCGTCGGTGTCCGGGATTTCTGGCAGAAATACCCGATGGCGCTGGAGGTTGACAGGGCTGCTCAAGACGATCCCCGGATCACTGTCTGGCTGTGGAGCAAATACAGTGAAGCTTTTGACTTCCGCGCCTACGACACGGTTTCCCACAAGTATTCATATGGAGGTATCGACAACCACCCGGAGGGAATCGCCAATACAAACGAGATCACTGTGAAGCTTTTCGATCGCATGCCGGGCAAGCGGCAGATCTTTGATTTCGCCCTTGATGTGCAGGCCGACGCTCTTTTGGTCGCCGATCCGGAGACATATCAAAGGACAAAGGTGTTCGGCACCTACTGGTGCCCGCCGGATCCCAAGTATCAAATCCCCGCTTACGAACGGGCTCTTCTCGTATTTATCGATTTTTACATCAATGAAGTGGAGCAGCGCCGCTGGTACGGCTTTTGGGACTACGGCGACGTGATGCACACTTATGATCCTGTCCGCCACTGCTGGCGCTATGATGTGGGCGGGTACGCCTGGCAGAATACGGAGCTCTGCCCCACTTATGTCAACTGGCTTGCGTTTTTACGCACCGGGGACTACCGGATCTACCGCTTTGCCCGGGCTATGGCCCGCCATACCAGCGAAGTGGATATCTACCATTCCGGAAAATACGCCATGCTGGGAACCAGGCACAACGTCAGGCATTGGGGCTGCGGTGCCAAAGAACCGCGGATCTCCATGGCCGGCCATCACCGCTTTTTCTACTACCTCACTGGGGACGAGCGGATCGGCGATGTGATGGATTTTGTCAAAGACGCTGACTTCGCAACTCTGGTCCGGGATCCCATGAGGAACTACTTCGAGCACCGGCCGGGTTTTGCCCATATCCGCACCGGCCCCGACTGGTCTTCGTTTGTCTCCAACTGGATGACCAGATGGGAGCGCTTCAACGACACTACCTACCGCGACAAGATCCTTGCCGGCCTGGACAGCATCAAAAAAGCGCCGAACCGGCTGGCCTCTGGTTCAACATTCCTGTACAGCCCCGAGGACAACGTCATGCGCTATCTGGGAGAAGGCAACTACCAGTACCACATGGTAATCTGCTTTGGCGGCCCGGAGATCTGGTTCGAACTCGCGGATCTTCTTCAGGACGATGAGCTCCGGGATATGCTGGCGGAATTCGGGGAGTACTACGCCTTGACCCCGGAAGAGCGGAAGCGGAAATCCAACGGGCTTTTCAACGAAAGCAACGACCACGCCTGGCGCGGGATTCGCTTTGCCATCCGCATGGTGGCCTATGCAGGTTATTGGCGGCAAGATCCGGACCGCATGCGCCAGGCCCTGGAGCTCTTGGAGGTAAAGCCGGATTGGGAGGCCAACCCGCCGGCCTTGTTCGATCCCGACGAGCGCCTGGTTTACACCGATGTGGAAGATATCCACTATGTTCGCCCCATTAGGGAAGTGAAATTCGCCAACACCAACGGCATCTCCCAGTGGAGCTTGAACTACATGGAAACCGCCAAGCTGTGGGAGATGCTGGAAGAGCGGCGAAAGAAATAAGGGGCCTTGTCGAGGCCCCTTTAATATTCCAGTTCCACCTGATTCCCTGTGACCGTAAGTTCCGCCTGCAGAACCTGGCTGCCCGTGAGCTCGGCGCTGCGGGCGTCCGGCTGCCGGCCGCCAACGTAGATGGTGAATTTGCCCGGTTCCAGGACGCATCTGCCGTCATTGTCGATCAGAGCCAGATGCCTGCGGGGCAAGGTGAACTCCACACGCTTCGATTCGCCCGGTCTCAGGGTGATCTTCTCAAAGCCCCGCAGCTCCCAGTTGGGCACACGGACACTCGCTTCCTGATCCTTGACATAGAGTTGGACAACCTCGGCTCCAGACAGCTCTCCTGTGTTTGTCACTGACACTGACACTTTCACGGTGAAATCAGACTCAGCGTCCACTTTGGATTGATCGAGTGTCAGATCGGCATATTCGAATGTGGTGTAGCTGAGGCCGTAGCCGAAGGGATACAGCGGCGCGTCCTTCATATACCGGTAAGTACGGTTTTCCATGCTGTAATCCTCAAAGGCCGGCAGTTGATCCATGGACTTCACGAAAGTGACCGGCAGGCGCCCGCTGGGGTTGTAGTCGCCGAAAATAACGTCAGCAATGGCGTTTCCTCCCTCCTGGCCGGGATACCAGGCTTCAATGATGGCCGGAATGTGCTCATGAGCCCAATTAATCGTCAGCGGGCTGCCGTTGAACAGCACAAGCACGATCGGCTTGCCCAGGGCATGGATGGCCTTCAACAGCTCTTCCTGCATGCCGGGGAGATCAAGGCTCAGCCGGTCGCCGCCGCCGTCAGAATCCGCCGATGCTCCTTGTTCGCCTTCAAGTTTTGGCGAGATTCCCATCGCCATAATCACCACATCCGCAAGCTCGGCTGCGGTCAAGGCTTCCGCGAAGCCGCTGGTCGGCTTTCTGCCCCAGCTGGAAACCTTGGTGGTTCTCAAATCGCAGCCTTGGGCGTAGTAAACACGCGTGCCTTCGTTGACCGCCTGCTGAATCCCCTCCAGAAGCGGCACATACTTCGACGCTGTGCCGAAATAGTTGCCGATCAAGACATCGCGGCTGTCGGCGTTGGGGCCGATGACAGCGATGGTTTTGATCTTGTTTTTGTCCAGCGGCAAAAGCCTGTTTTGATTTTTCAGCAGAACTATGCTTTCCCGCGCCATCTGCCGGGCCAACTTCCGGTGTTCGGCACAGTCGTTAACTTCATACGGGATCTGGTTGAACGGCACCATATTTTCCGGATCGAACATACCGAGCTTGAACCTTGCCCTGAATAGCCGCCTCACTGCTTGGTCAATCGTTTCTTCCGAAACCAGCCCCAGCTTTACCGCTTCCACCAAATGCTCGAATACCCAGCCGCAGTTGAGGTCGCAGCCGTTGTTCACCGCCAAAGCTGCCGCTTGTGCCGGTGTTTCCACTACCTTGTGGTTTTCATAGATGTCTAGGATAGCGCCGCAGTCAGAAACCACATGGCCCTCGAAGCCCCACTCTTCCCGCAGAATCCTGATCAGCAGTTCCCGGCTGGCGCAGGCTGGTTCTCCGTTGACCCGGTTGTAGGCACCCATGACCGCTTCCACTTTAGCCTCCTTCACCGCATCGCGGAAAGCCGGCAGATAAGTTTCCCGCAGATCCTTGGGGCTGACCTTGGCATTGAACTCGTGGCGCTTCAGTTCCGGCCCGCTGTGGACAGCATAGTGCTTGGCGCAGGCTGCCGCTTTCAAGTACTGGGGATCATCACCCTGCAGGCCTTTGATGAACTCCACGCCCAACCTTCCGGTCAAATACGGGTCTTCGCCGTAGGTTTCCTGTCCCCGGCCCCAGCGGGGATCTCTGAAGATGTTGATGTTGGGCGACCAGAATGTCAGGCCCTTGTAGATCCCTCGATCTTCATGCCTGCGGGCGGCGTTGTATTTGGCCCTGCCCTCTGTGGCGATCGCTGAAGCCACTTCATGCATAAGCTGCCGGTTAAAGGCTGCCGCCATACCGATCGCCTGGGGAAAGACGGTCGCCACACCGGCGCGGGCCACACCGTGGAGTGCTTCATTCCACCAATTGTACTCGAAAATCCCTAGACGCCCAATAGCCGATGAAGCGAAAACCATTTGGCTCACCTTTTCCTCAAGGGTCAGGCGGCTGACCAGGTCATCGATTCTAGCTTCCAGCGGTTGATCAGGCTGGCGAAACAAGTCTCTATCATTGCGTTCCATCAATCCGTTCCCTACCTTCCTCTATGCTTACTGGCTCGATTTTGTTTGGCTTATACTTTCTCCGCAAGTGTGCCGCTGGCAATCCCGGAAAACTCGGCGAGGCCTGTTTCCATCACTTTCCTCATGCCCACGGTGACCGCGTCAGCCGTGAAGGCCATCTGGATTAGGACTTTGCCCAGTGCGTAATCGATGATGTGGCATTTCAGCACAAACGTATCAGGCGCCGCCCAAGCGCCCGATGCAGCGCAGCGGTAATTGTGCTTGGGAAACCGGCTCACTTCCAGATGGCCCAGGCCGAATCTCAAGGCATGGTTCCCCGATTTATTGGTGAAAAACAAAGTCCCTGTGTCTTCTTCGTCGATATGTAGGCTCAGGCTGCGCAGCCCCATGGAGTTTTCAGCAAAGATGTACTCACCAGTCCGGCCGCCGCCCAGAAGTGCCCCGGCGAAACCTGTTTTCGCTTCAGCCTGGTCGATGCCCTTCAGCGGTTTAATGGCACAGCGGGCCAACCGTTCTGCGAGCTCCCGCTGTTTTTCGGGGTTTTCAGCCAAGGGGATGCCGCTTAAGTTGGCAAAGATGGTCTTGAAGAAAAGATCGAGAATGATCCCATCACCCCGGCGGTCATCCTGTGTGTCGGCAGTGGTCACCAGCAGCAGGTCTTTTTCTGGGAAACAGATGGCAAGCTGGCCACCCATGCCGAACATGCCGTACCCGTTGTTTTTCACCTGCCAGAATTGATAGCCGTAACCGGAATCATCCACTAGATCATTCGCCGTGGTTACCGTGGCGATTTGCTTGCTCACGGCTTCTTTAAGATAATCCTGCGGCAGGAACTGCCTGCCCTGCCAACATCCTCCCTGCATCACAACCCAGGCAACCTTGGCCACATCCATCGGCTGCGCCACAAGTCCTGAACCGCCCATGGAAACACCCATGGGATCGGTGAGGATGTAGGCTGCTTTGGAAAACCCGATTTCGTCCAGAAATTTACTGCGCAAATAATCGAGCATCGGCATTCCGGCAAGTTTCTCCACCAGGCCTGCCAAAGTGTGGCTGGCTGATGTGTCATAATAGAAAAGAGTCCCCGGCAGATGCGTCGGTTCCACTGTAAAAAAGCTCTTGACCCAGTCCGGATCCGAGGTGCGCTTGTAGGTGGTGGAGGCATGGGCAGTGGCCATCTTCAGCATGTCTCTGATGGTAATCTGGTTAATATACGGATGGGCGCCCGCTTCGGGGAGCTTTTCCGGAAAATGATCCACGATCCGATCATCCAAAGAGAGCCGGCCTTCGGCGGCCAGCAGGCCAATAGCCAAAGAAGTGAAGCTCTTGGTGACTGAGAACATGCGGTGCGGCGTGTCGGCGGTATATGGCGCGTAATATGCTTCCGCCGCCAGTTTCCCGTGCCGGATCAAAAGCACACTGTGCATGCAGACATCTGCTCTTTCCAACTCGTCAAGGAAATCGATCACGTGTTGTGAACTGATCCCCACCTGCTCCGGAGTTGCTTTGGGGAAGAACGCACCCATGGAATCCGCTCCTTTCGGTACTGTCGCCTAAATATATTCCCTTCGCCCGGGTTATTTCCTTTCCCGAGACCGCGCAAAAATTCACAAACGGTGAAAAAAGGCGAGAGATAACGAAGCAGTTCGTTATCTCTCGCCTTAGATCAGGGACCCTATGTGGAGTTGTGGTTATTTCAGTTTCTCCAACAGTGCTTCCGCATCATTCCGCAGGATTTCGTCTATTTCCATCTCCGGCGACTCAAAGGCTTCCATTAGGACGGTCCGCGCTTCATCCCGCCGTTTATGGCTCAAGAGCACTGTCGCGTACTGTACTTTGTACTCGGGGTTGTCAGGATCGATTGCCAGTGCCTTCTCAATATGCTCCAGCGCTTTGTTCTTGTTACCGATGCTCAGCGGCCATCCAGGAGCTTGATCATAGAGGTTGCTCAATGCATAGTGAGCGTCGGCGTAATTGCTGTCGAGCTCCAGCACTAGTTCCATGGTTTCCTGCAAAGGCTTGACCATGAACAGGCTGTTGAGCACCCCCCGTGTTTGGCCGATTCTGCCCATCAATGCGCCCTGCCAGTAATGGCAGTGGGGATTGTTTGGAGCGACTTCCACAGCTTGATCCGCATATGCTTTGCCCTTTTCATAGAGGGCGAGCTTCTGATCGGTTGTCCGATCCGCCAGGTACAGGTAGGCTTTCGCCAATACCCATAACACGTCGCCGTTTTGCGGTTCATCGGCCAAGGCCGTTTCCAAAAGTTCAATCGCCTGCTGGATATTGGGCAGTTGTTTGGTTGCCAAAAGCGCGTTTGCCTGCTCCACCACCGCTTCAGCTTGGTTCTGAGCAGCCGTCAGGCATGAAAAGGCAAGTGTCAAGGCAAGGATGATCCCCAGTAGGCCAAGAGATCGGAAAATGCAGCTTTTCACTTCGACAGACCCCCTCAGCATAGTTACCAGTATTTTCGATTGTCTGGGATGGATTTCCTTCGCACCTGGCAAAGATATCAAGTGCTAATTCTTGTGTCTCTGCCCAAGTTAAGCAATAAAGCATGAGCCAATATGGTATAATTTAGCCGTGGAGCATTTATCCACCAGCAGCGCAGACCAGAGAGGAGCGTCGGCATGAACCGGCTGTATCAACGCCACAAGCACAGGAAAGTCACAAACCTGGATGGTTTTTGGCAGTTCAAAACCGATCCTGGCCAAGTCGGTGAAAAGGAAAAGTGGTATCAGGATTTTCCCAAAGACAGTCAGCTGATTCTCGTACCCGGATGCTGGAATAACGAGCTTGGACTCTATCACTATGAAGGTGCCGCCTGGTACCGACGGGAGTTTGAGACAGAGAAGAGCGAGATAATCCTGGTGTTCCACGGCTTTTACGGCTCGATCAAAGTCTACGTCGACGGCAAAGAGGTGGGGAGCCACTACGGCGGCTTTGCCGGTTATCAATGCCTCGTCGATGGCCTGGCCCCAGGCGGACACAGCTTGGTGGTGGTCACCGACAACACCCACAACGACACCAACACGATTCCCCTCTCCAGGGTGGACTGGTTTCATTATGGGGGCCTGTTCCGCAGTGTCGAACTGATGGAGTTGGACGCCGCTTGGATTAAAGATTACAGGATCGACTACACGCTGGACGGGTTGGACACACCTAATCAAGCTGCGGCGGCCTTGGAAATCAATGTGACAGTACAGAGCTTTTCCGCATCTGGCACGCACGAATTAAGGGTGTATTTGGATGATCGGCTGCTTGCCGCCCAACCGGTGGAATTTGGCACCGGCTCATCCTCGGAAGTTCCGCTCCGGTTCGCTGGCTTGTCTGTGCCCGGTGTCAAACTCTGGGAACCGGGCGATCCCAACTTGTACTTGGCCCGGTTTGAACTAGCCAAAGCCAGTGCCGAAAGCGGCATCGAGGACGTAGTCGACGATATCGCAGAGCGCATTGGTTTCCGCGCCATCACGGTGCGCCACGGTCAGCTGCTGCTGAACAACAAAGTAATCAGGCTGAAAGGCGTCAACCGGCATGAGGAACATCCTGATTGGGGTTTCGCTGTGCCCTTGAAGCTGATGAAAAAGGATATCGATATCATCAAAAACCTGGGGTGCAACGCTGTTCGCGGTTCCCACTACCCAAACTCCCCTGCGTTCCTGGATCTTTTGGATCAGGAGGGGATCCTGTTCTGGGAAGAGATCCCCATGTGGGGTTTTCCCGAGCATGCTCTGGAGGATCCTTTGACTCTTGAACGAGGGCTGTCCATGCATGAACAGATGATTAAGCGGGATTACCATCATCCCTCGATTATTGTCTGGGGGCTCCACAA
The DNA here is from genome assembly GCA_900019385.1 of uncultured Clostridia bacterium. GTDB lineage: Bacteria > Bacillota > Limnochordia > Darwinibacteriales > DTU012 > DTU012. The sequence continues at coordinate 2,910 of FIZJ01000046.1, read as the reverse complement.
TGAGATCGACACCCGCACCCAGGCGGCTTACAAAGTAACGAAGGCTTTTGCCGAGACAGTCCGGCGGCTGGACGCCACTCGTCCTATTACCTACGCCACTATGCACCCCTTGGAAGACACTTGCCTGTCTCTGGTGGATCTGATCAGCATCAACAAGTATTTCGGCTGGTACCAAGGCAAGATGGAAGACTGGCAGGAGTTTCTCCACACATTCAAAGCCAAGTTGGAAAAAGAGGGGCTGTCAGGCAGGCCGATCATTGTCTCTGAGTTCGGCGCCGGGGCTCTCTATGGGGAGAACACGTTTGAAGAGCAAAAGTGGAGCGAGAATTTCCAGGCGAAGTACTTGGACTACACTCTCAAGCTTTTCCTCAATGATCCGGAGGTCGTCGGCACATACATCTGGCAGTACTGCGATATCCGCACAGCCAGGGAACTGGAACTGAGCCGGCCCCGCAGCTTCAACAACAAGGGGATTGTCGATGAGTACCGCAAGCCCAAACAAGCTTACTGGACTGTGCGGAAACTGTATACCGAAGCGCAGTCATAAATAACCGGGGCCCGCCAGTTTTGGCAAAGCCCCGGTTCACCGGTACAACCTACTTCACGCTGGATTTCTTCACTTCGTAACCCAGCTGAGTGATGGCCTTTTCGATCTCGCCAATTCCAATCAAGTCGTCGTTGAAGTTGACTTTTACTTTGCTGGAGTTGAACAACACCTGAACCGAGTCCTTCTCAACCCCGTCCAAGACCTTCACTGCGTTTTCGATTTTCTGCAGGCATGATGGGCAAGTCAAAGTCTCCAGTTGGATTGTTGCTGTTTTCATCTCGCAAACTCCTTTCTTGTAATGCTTTTATGCTTTTGGCTTTTTTGCTTAATGCTTAAGCTTGAAGCGGAGCAGTCTCATTCCGTTCAAGATCACCACCAGGATACTGCCCTCGTGGACCAACATCCCGATCGACATGTTCATCCAGTCGCTGAACAAGACTCCTGCCAGCAAGAACAACACCACACCCACGGCAATAGCGATATTCTGCTTCATGTTCCGCACGATGGCTTTGGCCAACCCCAGCGCGTGGGGGAGCCGGTGAAAGTCTGAATTGGCCAGCACCACATCGGATGTCTCGATGGCCACATCGGTGCCGCCGCCCATGGCGATCCCGATTTGGGCCAGGGCCAGCGACGGGCTGTCGTTGACGCCGTCGCCCACAAAAGCGACAATCTCACCCCTTTCCATCAAGTCTCTAATGTACCTCGATTTATCTTCGGGGAGCATGTTTCCGTGCGCCTGGGTCAATCCGAGCCGGCGGCTGACGGCGTCAACCGTCCGCTGGTTGTCGCCGGAAAGCATAATCAGGTTTTTCACACCGAGCCGCTTGAGTTTGCGCAAATCCTCTTCGACTCCAGACCGGATTTGATCCCGCACACCCATAAGAATCTTGAGCTCTCCGTCCACAGCAGCGAGCACAAGAGAGCCGCCGTTTTCCGCCACTCGCTCAAGATCCGCCAGCGCTTTGCCGCTGAGGGGTACCTTTTCCCTCTCCATCAACGCCCGGCTGCCGACAGCTACCCGGTGTCCGTCCACGGTGGCGACAATTCCTTCGCCTTTGATCACTTCTGTGTCAGAAACCTCGTAGTATTCAACATCCTTGATCGCCGCCAGGACTGCTTTGGCCAGCGGATGATCCGATTCCCGCTCGACGCTGGCCAGATAGGCCAAGGCTTGCTTGGTTTGATCGCCGTAGTGTTCAATCTCCACCACTGAAGGAGCGCCCATGGTCAGAGTTCCGGTCTTGTCAAAGACTATAGTGTCGAGGCGGCTAAAGTCGCTGATTACTTCGCTTCCTTTCATGAGAATGCCGTGGCGGGCGCCGTTGCCGATCCCGGCGACATGCGATACAGGAACGCCGATCACCAGTGCGCCTGGGCATCCCAAAACGAGAATGGTGATTGCCAGTTCCAGATCCCTGGACACCAACCAGACGATGAGGCCAATCAAAAGCACTGCTGGTGTATAATACCTGGCAAAGCGGTCGATGAATCTTTCCGCCGCGGACTTCGAATCCTGGGCTTCCTCCACGAGCTCGATTATTCTGCTGAATGTGGTGTCTTCGCCAACACGATCGGCTTTGATATACAAGGTGCCGTTGTCGAGGATTGTCCCGGCATACACATAGGAGCCGGGTTCTTTGGATGCCGGCATCGATTCTCCTGTGATGCTGGCTTCATTGACACTTCCTTCGCCAGACATGACTTGTCCGTCGACAGGCACTTTGGCTCCGGTCTTTACCAAAAGCACATCGCCGACATCAACCTCGTCCACGCTCACTTCGACGAATTGGCCGTCGCCAATTTGCTTTACGGCTGTCTCAGGCGCCATTTCCACAAGCTCTTTGATGGCTGAACGGGTTTTGTTCAGCGTCCGCTGCTCCAAGAATGCTCCAAACAAAAACAGGAAAGTGACAATGGCCGCTTCTTCAAAATTCCGAATGACAAACGCACCGGTCACGGCGATGGTGACGAGAAGGTCTATGCTTACCACTTTGACTCTCAAGGCCTGATATGCTTGAATGGCGATGGGCGCCGCTCCAAACACAGCGGCAAGCGCCAAGCCCCAGTGAAACATAGTATGGCTGTCAACAAGCCACTTGCCGGCAAAAGCCGCGGCAATCAAGACGCCGTTCAGCGCGACGATTTTGTTTTTGCTCCTCAGGATCCACCGCTGCATGTCATCACCTGCTTCCGTAACCTCTTCATCTGTAGTCTAACACGTTTTGGAAATAAAAAAATTGACCGAAGTCAATTTTCGTGAATGAGGGTGTGACAGGGTGTGACAGGGGACGGTGACCTGTCACGCCAGCGTGACAGGTCCTGTCTCTTATACACATCTCCGAGCCCACGAGACTAAGGCG
>FIZJ01000045.1 GCA_900019385.1 uncultured Clostridia bacterium | reverse complement strand
AAGAAGTCCATGCCGGTTCCAAACTATGATGTTTCAGCCAGGGACGCGCTTGCCTTCAAGAGAGTTTTCGTCGACCAGAACCGTATGTCCGGCACGTATTATCTGCTGACCAACAACAATGCTACTAAGGCCAACATCCGCTATGCAATCGAGAAAGCAGCCTGGGCGGCTGGGCCCAACGATTATCTGGTGGTGTATTTTTCCGGATATGCCGATTGGGAGATTTGGGCTGGTGGAGTGACTGAGCCCCTCGACCACATTGTACCTTATGACGGCAAAAACTACGGTGACATTAATCAGGCCGTGAACTCTGTCATCACCGATGGGGAACTTGAGAGTTGGATCAGCAGTTTCCCCAACAATAATGTGACCGTGATTCTGGATGTTGCCTATGCAGCCACCTTCATCGACGGTGTGGTGCGGAAACAGTCGTTTGATGAATTTGAATTACTGGCTCTAAAAGGTAAGGATTACACAGTGCTTGCCGCGGCCAGGACATATGAACGGACCAAGGCTTGGGAAAGCAAGGGCAGCTTGTTCACTACGGGTCTGCTCAAGGGTGTGGGTGCAATTAATGACACTTACATCACCGCTTATCAATTGTTTGTGTATGCGCGGGACTGGATGTGGGAGGATCTGAAAGTTACCGATCAGAATCCAGTGTTCGAAGGTCCGAAGAACCGAGTGATTTATATCAGGAATCCATATCAATGGAGATAGGGGGCTGGAATGATGAGAAAGAAAACCGCAGTGCTGCTTGTGCTGTTGGTGTTGGCTGTATCCCTGCCTGCGCAGGCTATCGACAGCAGAGACCTGACCGACTATGCCGCGTCGCCCATGGCTATCGCCTGGCGGTCGGGCGACACGATTTATGTCGCCGTTGTCAATGAGTTTACGTCCCGGGACGTTTACAGAATCGAGATCTACAATACCCAGAGCCGCAGCCCGCTGGCCTCGCGGGAGGTGCTGGTTCCAGGCAAGTGCATATTGATTGAGGCCTTTGAGCCGCGGGACATCAAGTCCTCGGCGTTCCCAATCACGGAAGTGATGATTTACAAAGGCTACTTCAGCCGCACTATCAAAATCCAGGAACAGGCTGTCTTCTTGACGAACGACTTTCTTGTGCCTGCAAACACATCGTTTGCCGTGGAAGTCGACCTTGAGAGTTTCATGCGCGGCACTTCCCGGGGCAGGATTGTAGTGGATGATGAGTTCACAATGTTCTACAACCGATCCGGCGGCAGGATCTCGGTTACTTATGAACCCGGCCTTGACTACTACCATTCCAATATCATTGAATACCGGCCTCCGAGGCTTATCCTCACCATGCGGGCGCCCTATGTCCGCGATGTGGATCTCCTAAGCTTCGAAATCCGGCACCGCCCTGCAGGGTCATGGCGCGACGAATACATGATGGGCCCGGTGCTCATGGTCTACGGCAGAGACTATACCGTCCTGGACAACACCAAGGGTGGGACATCGGGGAGCAGCAGCGGTGGTTCTGGTTCATCCCGCGGTGGATTGATAGAAAGATAGTAACTTGTTCCTGAAACATCCTACCCAGCAGCAACATATGTTGACAGTGAAGGATAGTCAAGTAGGGTACGAGGGAGGTAACTCTATGGGAAAGAGATGCTGTATCGATGATTTTTGGATCTTCCTGATTTTGCTGCTGGTGTTGGTTCTTGTGGTTGCACTGCTGCTTTAGGTTATCGGTCTTAAGACGCCTCGACGGGGGCGTCTTTTTTTACGCAGGTACAGCCCATATTTCAGCGGCATCAGATAGACATCTTCCAACAGCTGCTCATCCTTAAGCTCGGTATATAGTTGTTTGTCGGGTTTGCTGTTTACTTCGATTATCCACAGTTTGCCGCGGCCGAGGGCCAAGTCAACGCTGATCTCGGCCAGATGCCCAAGCTCTGCTTCCAGGAGCGCGGCCGCCTTGACGCTGACTGTGCGGGCCTCGCCAACGATCGCGTCCGCGGGGAATCCATGCTCTACCAGTAGTTTTTCTGAATGGGCCACTTTTTGGTAATCATTGGTGATGTACTGTTGAGGCTTAGCGACACGGGAGGTGAGTGCCGTCACTTGCCAGCGTCCGCAGCCGTCTTTCTGCACCAGAGCCCGCATGTCAAAGTGACAGCCGTCAGCCGCCGCCAAGTCGATGTACTCTTGAATCACCATTGTATAAGGGACCATCAAGACATGGAACAGATTCAGCACTGCGTCTGAGTAGGGGAGAGCGACGGGGACAGGCATCGCAGGCTTGACAAGAAGCAGATCCCCGGGAAGGGCGGTCAGGCGCCAAAGTCCAGAACCTTGACGGCCCAGCCGTGGTTTGATGATGATGTCTCCATGCCGGGATAGCGCTTGGTGCAGAGTGGCTTGGTCAAATTCATATGTCTGAGGCAGATAGGCGGCAAGTTCTGTGGCGGCCAGCATTTTGTGGATCTCCCACTTGTCGAACTGTGTCACTTGGTTGAAGACTTGGATCAGCGGAGAGAGTGAGAGGAGGCGGTCGACCAGCCGCTGATCATGGGGGTACAGCCGATTGTAAATCACCTTGGGCAAAGGCAGACGCTTGAAATAGACACCGTATCTGGTCAGATAGAGCCCGGTTGCTGTACGCTTTTCCCAGCAGATGCCCTCGGGTGTGAACACCAAGAGCTTGAGATCGTGTTTCGCCGCATATTCTGCATATGGTTCGCTGTGGTGCTCATTGACCAAAAGCCCTGTGACGCGGCTCTGGAGCATGCTTAAAACCACCTTTCAGCGGCATAAAGATAGCCTCCCACTCTTAGCTACGTTTCTGTCCCAGATGAATAACCTAATGACTGAAGGGGTGAATGCGGCCACTTCAGTTTCCGGGTGGGAGGTGAACCACTTGACAGGTCAACAACAAACCTTCTTGATTTTTGTAGCTCTGGTTCTCGTGTTTGCTTTGGCGATCATTTTGTTAGCCTAGTGCTGCGCTGAGCGAAAAGACCACGATTCTTTTTGAGGGGTAGTGGGTTTACCACTACCTTTCAAAATAGGAGCGGGTTACTAAGACATCTTCGGTTCCAGAACAGTATAATGAGGTAGGTTTAAGGAGGTGGAACCCTTGGGGCGTAAACTGGAGTTTTTGAATATGGATACCTTGTCAGTGCTCCTGCCTGTGGCCATGGCTGTGATCCCGCACTTCAAAAGCAGCGGATCCAGACGTGACAAAGACCGGCTCAGGGCCAGAGATCGCGCCTGGAAAGGCAAGGAGGTTGATTCGGAACAGGAAACATCGACTATTGACACACTGATGAAACTGATTCCGCCCTTGACTGCGGCCCTGCCTGCCCTGAAAGCTGCGGCGACCGGAGCGGATGACACTGCTGCCCAGCAAGCCATTGAGCGCTTGCAAACGGTTTTGGCTGGAAATAGAGAGAATCCGCAAGAGCTTTCATCCCGGGTGATAGAACTCTTGCCTGAGCTTTTGAAGGTCCTCAGCGAATTGAATAAGGTGACCCCGGAAAAAAATCCGAACCTGGAACAGGTGACTGAAGCCTTGGCCGAAGTCATTGCCGCTGAAAAGACAGAGTCTGGTGAAGAAGATCAAGGGTGAATAGGTAATCATGAGAAGGGCGATCGCACGGTCGCCTTTTTTTATTTCTCCAGCGGCTGGGGCAGGTTTATTTTGGGCTGTGCAGAAAATTTATTCTATCGGGAAAGGTGGGTTCAGCATTGGCGAAAAACAGATTAATCATGCGGTATCCCGCATCATGGTGGTCGAATCTGTGGCGCGATGTACTGCCCAGCGGCAACGGCCGCATCGGCGCCGCGGTCTACGGCGGCGTCCACCGGGAAACTGTTCTTATCAATCACTACGGATTGTGGCACGACGGATTCAAGGGCCGGCTGCCCGATGTGAGCGATACCCTCAGCCGTGTCCGCAGCCTGATGGATCGAAAGCAGTATCATGAGGCCAACTGGGTACTGGCAAATGCGTTAAGAGAGCAGAACTACCAAAGCCGCATGGCAGTGCCATTGCCTTTGGGAGACCTGATCCTGGACATGGCGGTCCGCCATGGGTTCACCCACTACCGCCGCTCGGTTAATATGGAGACAGGTGAAGTGAGCGTTGTCTGGAACGAAGGGAACTGCCGTTTCGAGCGGGAACTGTTTGTTTCCCGGGCTGACGATATGATTGTCTACCGGATTGCAGGTTCTTTATGTTCCTCAGTCAACTGTGCGCTTACCCTGACCCTGCACGAGCAGGAGCATCCGCACAGAAAGCATTACCAAGAATCGGAAGCCGTTCTGGCTGACGATCAATACCTATACTATGCAGTGCGGCATCCTGATGAAACTGATTTTGGCGCTGTGGCCAAGATGTCGGCTGTCGGCGGCAGTATCCAGGCCGATGGGGGAAAACTGATCGTCAGGGATGCTGACGAAGTCCTGGTCTTGATCAAAGTGTTCACGTCGAGCCAGAGGCAGAATGCATGGCAGCGTTTGCGGGAGCAGTTGGCGGCGGAACAGCGGTCGTATGCAGAACTTTTGTCCGCCCACAGCCGGATTCACGGCCGGCTCTTCAATGCAGTGCGTCTGGACTTGAAATGTGGAGGCGGCACAACCAACGAAGAACTGCTGCTTGCCGCCTACGAAGGCCAGTGCCCCACAGAACTGGTGGAGAAGATGTGGGCCTATGGCCGCTACCTGTTCATATCTGCGACAGATGAAACCAGCCTGCCCATGCACATGTACGGGCTGTGGGCCGGTTCGTACCGGGCTATCTGGAGCCACTTCATGGCCAATGAGAACATCCAGATGATGTACTGGCACGCTTTAGGGGGAGGACTGGCCTGTCTAATCCCGGCACTGTTCGAGTATTACAACAGCCTGATGCCGGACTTCCGGGAAAACGCCCGCAAGCTTTTCGGGTGCCGTGGAATCTTCATCCCTGCAGGGACAACCCCTGCGGGAGGGCTGCCCAGCCAAGTGGTGCCGGTGATCCTGAACTGGACTGGAGCCGCAGGTTGGCTGGCACAGCATTTTTATCAGTATTGGCTGTACACTGGTGACGACTGCTTCCTGAAAGACAAAGCTTTGCCCTTTATGCGGGAAGCGGCGCTGTTCTACGAAGACTTCCTCGTGGAAGGGAAGGATGGGTATCTTAAAGTCTATCCTTCTGTCTCGCCGGAGAATTCGCCGCGTAACTATGTCACCCCCGAGGCGAAGGCTTTGGGTCATCCCATGCCGTCGGCGGTCAACGCCACGATGGATTTCGCCATCATCAAGGAACTACTATCGAACCTGATTGCCGGAAGTGAATACCTGGGGGTTTATGCGGATGAATTGGACAAGTGGAGACAGATGCTTGCCAAAATCCCGCCGTACCAGGTTAACACCGATGGGGCGGTGAAAGAATGGATGCACCCCGATTTCGAAGACAATTACAATCACCGCCATCTGTCGCACCTGTATCCTGTTTTCCCCGGACAGGAAGTGACCAAAGAATCGGATCCGGATCTGTTCGCCGCCTTCAGAAACGCGGTCGGCCAACGATTGGTGGTTGGGATCAGCGATCAGTCGGGTTGGTCGCTGGCCCATATGGCGAATCTCTATGCCCGGATGGAAGAAGGGGACAAGGCATTGGAATGCTTGGAACTTCTGTCCCGTTCTTGCCTGTCCAATAATTTCTTCACGCTCCACAACGACTGGCGCAATATGGGAATCACACTCAAGATGCCGTCGGCGCCGGTCCAGCTCGATGCCAATCTCGGCTGGACTGCCGCGGTGCAGGAAATGCTTATGTTCGCCTCGCCAGATCTAATCAAGATCCTGCCAGCATGTCCCGGCAAATGGGCGGAAGGGCAGGTGGATGGACTGCGTTTTTGTACGGGCTGCGCCAAAGTCTATTGGAACCGCTCCGTTGGCCTGCTGGAAGCAGTCTTGACGGTGGAACGGGATACTTCTGCCAGGCTGCAGCTGCCCGATGGCTATGGGGTTTATGCATTGAGCTGCACCCAAGGGTCCTTCAGAAAACTGGACAATGGAAACTGCTGGTGGATTGAGCTTCCGGCCGGGGCTGAACTTAGGGTTCGTTCCAGTTAGGCGACTGTGGGCCATGGCCTCATTCTGCACGGGATCTGTTAAGCTTGGAAGGAAAGTGAAAACAAATGGTAAAATAACATATTATGGCGAAGCCAGAGGCGGAGCCGGAAACTAATCCGAAAATGGAGGCAAAGAAATGAAAAAGGTGCTAATGCTTTGGATTGTTGTCGCAGCAGTGTTCGGCCTGTCATTTGCCGCCGGTGCGTTCGATTTGACAGAGTTCGGATTCCAGCCGGCGGAGAGCTATGACTTCAACGGCGCCACAGTAACGATTATCTCCTGGACCAGCGAAAGGATCCAAACACGCTATTTCGGCGAGTATCTTCCGGTTATCGACAGGATTGCCGAAGCTGAAGCAGCTTTCAATGTCAAAATTGAATTCATGCAGAACCGGGACATTCCGGCTGTGAATTTCAACCGGCTGCTGGCAGGCGACTCGGTCAACGATTTGTGGCATGTGCAGAACAAGATCGGTTATTGGGAACTAGTGTCCAGCGACGCCGTATACGATGTCTACGAACTGTTGGGTGAACAATACTATTCCATGCTGCCACCGAGTTACCTTGCCACCGAAGAGGCTCTTAAATACCGCGGCAAGTATTGGGGGATCGGGTCGGTTGAGTGGAGGCCGACATATGGCTATCAGAATGACATGATGTTCGTGGCCTACAACAAAACCTTGTTTGAGCGGGAAGGGCTGCCGGATCTGTATGAGCTGTATCTGGACGGGGAGTGGACTTGGGAAAAGGCCACCGAGATAGCCGTCAAGGCGACTCAAGACATTGACGGAGACGGTGTGATCGACGTTTGGGGCATTGTCGACGCCAGGCCGTGGGATATGGCTGTAGCCAACGGCGCCACCATGACCGGAGTCGACGAAACAGGCCGGGTTGTGTTCATCGCTGATGAGCCGGCTTACTTGGAAGCGCTGGAGCAGTGCTATCAATGGTGGACTGAGTTGGGGGTACAGATGCCCAGCTACGGTTCGGGCGATTTGAGCAATACCTTCAGGAGCGGACGCGGGGCTATGTACTTTTCCGTGCCTGCCTACGGCTTGCCCGACCTGATGGAAAACATGGCGGATGAGTGGGGCATTGTGCCGTTCCCGAAAGGCCCGAGGGCTGACCAACACTACTGGACGGTCCAGGCTTTGAATACAACCGTGATTCCGGTCAATGCGACGAATGCCGAAGCGCTGGCGGCACTGCGCTGCTTCCTCTGGCGCGAAGAAGATGTGGATGTCAACGACTTCCTGGCCGCCCATGTCAAGAGCCAGCAGGCGGCAGATGTGCTGCTGACGGCCAACCGGGAATGGGACGGCAAGGCATCCCGTTTGTTCGAAACTTTCCTGGAAGGCTATGGCCAGCTGACCCGCGATGTTCAGGCCGGAACCAAGAGCGCCGCAGCGGCTATGGCGGAAATCAAGCCTGTAGTCCAGGCAAAATTGGATGATTTGTTCAGCAAGTAGAAGAAGAGGTGTGCAAGTGGCCGGAGTATCGAAACTGGACCAAATTGTCGATCTGCAGAAGGATAAATACCGTCCTCTCGCCTTTTTCGGCATCAACATCGAGCAGGACGACGACAACATCGTTCAATGGGTGAAATGGTGCAAACGGCAGGGCTTCGGCGGATTCAACATTATTGTCGGATCGGGCTGCGAAGGCAGAGCCAATGACGCCTGGATCGAAAAGCTGCTCCACGCCTATGAGGTAGCAATCCGAACGGCGAAAGAGGAAGGCCTCGAAGTCTGGATCTTCGACGACTGGGGTTACCCCAGCGGCACCGCCGGAGGATTGGTCTGCACAAATCCTGATTATCGGCTTAAACGCCTGGATATCCTTTATGACTGCCTGATGTCCGAGGGGGAGACAGTAACCATCACCGTCCCACAGCGTTACGTCGCGGCCGGAATCCTTCCGGCCCGCGGATCCTATCAAGCGCTTGAGCTGAAACCTGGCGAACAGTTTACTTATCATGCCAGCCAAGCGGTCCGTCTGGTGGTTGTCGGCTGGAATTACGACCCTCATCAGGCCAAATCCAACTGCCGATCCTATCCCGGCGATCCGGCAATGTCGTGCATCGATATGCTGAACCCCAATGCCACCCGCCGGTTCATCGAAGTGATGCACGAGCGGTACTACGCCAGGTTCCAGGACTATATGGGAAGTGTGATCAAAGGGTTCTTCTACGACGAGCCGTACCTACCGTATCAGTTTCCGTGGACCGAAGCGCTGCCTGAGGTGTTCCGCAAGAAGAAAGGGTATGATCTGTTATCCATCCTGCCGGAGCTGTTGGTCAAAATCCACCATGCCCGCGGCGAAATAGCAAGATACGCCGATGACTACTTCGATGTGTGGACCGACATGGCCGCGGAGAACTATTACGGCGAGCTCGGCAGATGGTGCGCCGACCGAGGCTTGGAGCTGACCGGCCACATGGATTTGGATCATCACTACAACACCATCTTTTCCATCAGCGGGCATATCTACAAAAATCTGCGTCACAACCACCGGCCGGCGGTTGATGTGATTTGGGCCCAGATTGCCCCGGGGGAATTCAGCGATTTCCCCCGCTTTGCCGGATCTGTCAAATATCTGCTGGGCAGGGAGCGAGCTACCAGCGAGACCTTCGCCGGAATGGGCTTGGGGTTGAGCGGAGATTTGATGCGGTTTATCACTGATCATGAAGTGATCAGGGGTATAAATGACTTTCATCTGATGTATTCGTCGAACAAACCGCCGGCTCACGAGAAAAGCCCACAGATGCCCAATCACATGCTTCAAGAACCTTTCGGCAAGCTGATCTACGAGCGGATCGGCCTTGGGGCGGCGTTAGGCAGCGTCGGCAAGCCGGATATCCGCACGGCGCTGTACCTGCCGGCGCAGGATATCAACCGGGCTCAGCTGGCCTTGAGGAATGTGGGCATAACCAACGCGGAACGCTTGCCGTGGGAGTGGATCAAAGACATTGCCGAATACCTGACTTATCTGCCGGTGGATTTCTGCTACCTGTGGCCGGAAGCATTGTGTGACTTGGATGTCGGCCCCGGCGGCCTTGCCACCAAATCGGGCCAGGTGATCGATACTATTATCATTCCACCCGGGTCTACTTTGGAACCACATGTGCTGGCCAAACTACAGCAGTTTGCCGGCGAGGGCGGCAGGATTGTCTGCGTTTTCAAACCGGTATGGCCCTTGATGGACAAGGCGGTCATGTGCAACCAGGTGAAGGATCTGGGTGCTGTCCTGGAACCAGAACTTGATCTTGAGCCCGGCTTGATGATATCCGCGGCAGTACGAAGACTGGGCAGTTGTACACTGTACCTCTTGCTCAACGAAGATGACCAGGCGGCCCAAGCGGTGATCCGCTTCAAACCAGGGCATGTCTGCGAGGTTAGCCTGCCGGATTTGACGCTGGAACCTGTCACAGGATCCCAGCATGGAGTGGTGGTGGACTTTGCTCCAATGCAGCTGAGGGTGTTCCTGCTTGATCCCGAGGGTAGGCTTCAGGTTGCCGAGCCGCCTGCGGCTGCTTGCGGTGAAGCAGTGGTGCCGGTTGGCTGGAGTGTGAGCTTGCCTGACGGCGGGCTGTATTCCCTTAACGGCGAGCGTTTTCCCGACTGGAGTGAACTTGGATTTCCGGAATACTCAGGATGCATGGGTTACCAGGCGGAATTTGAATGGCCGCCAGGTGCGGAGCGGGCGGTGATCAACGCCCCCGAGCTCTACAGCCACGCCGAGATTTTAATTGACGGCCGGCTGATAGGCAAGATGGCTTATCGCCCATATCGGGTGGAGCTTGATCTAAGCCCCGGCAAACATCATCTTGAGATCCGGGTGTACAACACGGAGGCGAACAGTGTCGCCGGCACGCTTAGACTGGAGCAGGAACGCTACCACGGCCGCTTCGCTCATCTGGCCCATTATGACCGGCGCCGGTTGAAATCGGGCTTGCTGGCCCCGGTCGCGATTTGCCCTGTATACATGTAGCTTTTGGCAATTCAGTCTTTTTCTCCCCAATATCGCTGCCCTTGTCATTTTGGAGGATAATTCTGGTGAAATGTCGAATTATCTCTATGGGGTTGGATATTGGGGGGAATTTTTTGTGTATCCGATAAAGAAGTTCTGGATGCTGCTGGTGGACATCCTTTTGGTGAACCTGGCTCTGCTGTTGACCATCAACCTTCCATATCAAGGAGTTATACATATAAACTTTGCTTCGTATCTTTTCCTTGTGATTGTCTTAACGTTTGTCCGGCTTTGCTGCCTTTATTATTTCGGCCTTTACAACCGGATCTGGGAGTATGCCAGCATCAATGAACTGATCAGCACGATCAAAGCGGTTTCCACCGGGTCTTTGTTGAGTGTGTCCCTTATGATGTACATGTTACCAGAACCCCTGCACGCTGTGGGTTTGGAAATCGTGAACTGGTTCATCAATATTGTGTTGATCGGCGGGTTCCGTCTGTTCCTCCGGATCCGTCAGCAAGGTTGGCGGATAATCCCTCCATCGCCGAAGGGCCGGCGAGTGCTCATCGTTGGAGCTGGAGACGCCGGCGCGTTGGTGGCGAAAGAGTTTGAAAACCACTATCACCAGGCGGTAAACGTGGTTGGATTCATCGACGACGATCCCAACAAGCAGAAGCTGAAGCTGTTGGGCCATGACGTCCTCGGTACCCGGGAAGATATCCCCAGGGTGGTGGAGCAGTACCAGATTGAGGAGATCGTTATTGCAATGCCGTCTGTCTCGGGCAAGCGCATCCGGGACATTGTCGCCATATGTCAGGCGACTTCCGCCAAAATCAAGATTTTACCAGGAATTTTTGATCTAATTGACGGAAATGTCACTGTCAACCAGATTCGCGAGGTTCAAGTGGAGGATCTTTTGGGGCGGGAGCCTGTGAAAGTAGATCTGGAAAGCATGGCCGGCTACATCCGGGATCAAGTTGTGCTGGTGACCGGAGCCGGCGGGTCTATCGGCAGCGAACTCTGCCGCCAACTGGCGCGCCTGTCTCCCAAAGCGCTGTTGCTTTTGGATATCAACGAAAACGGCATCAATGATGTGATCCTTGATCTCCAGGAGCAGAACGGTGTAGTGATAGTGCCGCTGATTAAAGACATCCGCGATTGGCATGGAGTCGCCGGCGTGTTCGATACCTACCGGCCCGATGTTGTTTACCATGCCGCCGCCCACAAACATGTGCCTTTGATGGAATACAATCCCGAAGAAGCGATTAAGAATAACTGCTGGGGTACTTTCAACGTGGCCGAGGCAGCCAATCAATACAAAGCGAAACGCTTCGTGTTGGTTTCAACTGACAAGGCTGTCAACCCCACCAGCATCATGGGTGCGTCGAAGCGGATTGCGGAAATGATAATCCAGTATCTGAACCAGGTGAGCCAGACACGGTATGTGGGTGTTCGTTTCGGCAATGTCCTGGGCAGCGCCGGCAGTGTTGTGCCTCTGTTTAAACGGCAGATAGCCCAGGGTGGGCCGGTCACTGTCACGCACGAAGACATGGTTCGATACTTCATGACCATCCCCGAAGCAGTCCAGCTTATTATCCAAGCCGGAGCTTTCGCCCATGATGGAGAGATTTTCGTGCTGGATATGGGAGAACCGGTCAGGATTATCGATTTGGCTCAGACTTTGATCAGACTCTCAGGCTTTGAAGTGGAGGACATCGGCATCGTGATCACCGGGCTCCGGCCTGGAGAGAAGATGTATGAAGAGCTGCTGACCACTGAGGAAGTCCGGAAAAACCCGACGCAGCACGAGCGCATTTTCATCGCGCCTCCAACTACTGTCGATCAAGAGACCATAGCCCAGATCATCGCAGAGCTTAAAGCCGGGATCTTCCCGGATGGGCCTGAGCAGACAGAAGCCTGGATTCAGAGGCTGCTGCCTGAGTTCAAGCTCGTCCGGTATGAAAAAAGCGAACCGGTGGCCTATCATGCTCTGTATGAAATTGCCGGCGCAAAGGAACGGTAAGGGCAATGGGCCCGGTCTATCCGGCAAGCAAGCCAAAGGGCAAAGCAGGTTAAGTGGCACAGGAACGTGGCACTTAACCTGCTGTATTCATAAGAAAAGAGATTATTCCTTGAGGAGGTATGCCGATGACAGAGATCTTTGTTGAACAGCACTGGCTGTCGGTGGCAGCCGGAAAGCGGTTGATCGCCAAAGCGGTGGCTGAGCTAGCGTGTATCAAGAAAGCGCTTGCGGAGAATGTAATCGTGATCACAGCTGGTACCACCAACGCCTATATTGCCGACGAAATACTCCGGTCTCTCGGACAGGCACAGGGTTTTTCGTATCAGCACTTCTACCGCGGTTTCACAGTCCCACCCGGTTACAAAGCTACATTGGAGCGGGAATCGGAACAGTTCCTCGGAGATGTGGTCCTGCGGCAGGGCAAGTGGGACCGGGGAGCGACCATCTTCGATGTTGCTGATGAGCTTAAAACCGGTGATATAATTGTCAAAGGAGCCAATGCAGTCAACCTTGATGAGCGGGAAGCGGCTGTTTTGATTGGACACACCAAAGCCGGAACAATCGGCGCGGCGATCCAGGCAGTCATCGGCCGGCGTGTTGAACTTGTGATTCCCGTCGGATTGGAAAAGCGAGTATCAGGAAGCATCGGAGCCATAGCAGCCAAACTTAACGCCGCCAATGCTGCAGGGCCGCGGTATTTCCCAGTGCGGGGCAGGATCATCACCGAGTTGGAAGCTATTCAAATTCTCACTGGGGCAGAAGCGGAATTGGTGGCCGCCGGAGGAGTGTCAGGCGCTGAAGGCAGTTACCGGATCGCAGTCTCAGGGTCCAAGGAACAGCTGGAGGCCGCAGGGAAAATCATCCGGGACGTGGCTGGCGAGCCGCCCTTGATGTTGTAGAAACAGACGAACTGTAATTAAAGGAGTGCTTGTACTTGAAAATTGGCCCCTTGAAGTTTGCTCCGGTTTACCAGCCCAAGATCTGGGGCGGCCGCAATTTGGAGGTTGTTTTCAATAGGAACCTGCCGCCGGGGAGGATTGGAGAGAGTTGGGAGATATCTGTCCACCGCAATGGGCACAGTGTGGTCGTTGAACCAATGGACCTGGCCGGGAGGACGCTGGATCAGCTCTGCCGGCAGTACCCGCTGGAAATCATTGGCAGAAAGCGGCAGGATTTTCCTTTGATGGTGAAACTGATCGATGCTCAGGAACCTCTGTCGGTGCAGGTGCATCCTGATGATGAATATGCCCAAAGCCACGAGTCCAATGAGCCCGGCAAAACCGAGATGTGGTATGTCGTGGCCGCCGAGCCCGGAGCGAAGCTGATTTACGGCCTTAAAGAGGGGATTACCCGGGAAAGCTTGGAGCGAGCGATAGCCCATGGAACTGTTACCGAGTGTTTGAACGAGGTCAATGTCAAACCCGGCGACTGTTTTTTCATTCCTGCAGGGGTGGTCCACGCCCTTGGCGCAGGTATTCTTGTATTGGAGATTCAGCAGACGTCTGACGCTGTCTACCGCATTTTCGACTGGAACCGGACCGATGATCAAGGCAGGCCGCGCCCGCTGCACGTGCGTCAGGCGTTGGAGGTCATCGATTTCGGTTTTAAACCTGCGCCTGCTTCTCACGGCGCAGAGATCCTGGCTGCGTGCCCGTTCTTTACAGTAACCAAACACCGGCTCCAGGCCGGTGCGAGTTTTTCAGCGGAACATCCCTATTTCAAGATTGTCACCAGTATCAACCAGCCACTGCTGATCGAAAGCAGTGCTTATCCAGTGCAGCTCGAACCTGGCGAAAGCTGCCTGATTCCAGCTTGCTGCCGTGAGTGGCAGGCCCGGGCGGTGCATGGTGCTGCGGAGATCCTCTGCAGTTACACACCCACGGTTTAAAAGGCCGGCGATCCTGTAGCCCCATCGTAAATATTGGTTTAACTTTCTGTTAATCCGGTAGATAAATCTCGGGGGAACGATTATGATAGATCATGGACGACCATGATGGGGGGATGAGGATGGCGATACTGGTAACAGGAGGAGCGGGGTATATCGGCAGCCATACAGTGGTTGAACTGCTTGAGGCAGGCTGCGACGTTGTCGTTGTCGACAACTTGTCCAACAGCAAACCCGAAGTGATCAAACGCATCCGGGCCATTACCGGTAAGGACTTCCGTTTCTATCCTGTGGATATCCTGGATAAACCAGCGCTGTCGGCAGTTTTCATGGATAACCGCATTGAGGCTGTGATCCATTTCGCCGGGCTTAAGGCTGTGGGCGAGTCGGTGGAAGTCCCGCTGCGGTACTATCATAACAATGTGGCCGGCACTTTGGTTCTATGCCAGGTGATGGAGGAGTACGGGGTCAAGAGGATAGTGTTCAGCTCTTCCGCCACTGTATATGGGACGCCAGAAAAAGTACCGATCAAAGAGGATGCTCCTTTGGCACCTGTGAACCCCTATGGGCGCACAAAGCTGATGATTGAACAGATCCTTCAGGACTTGCATGAGTCAGATCCGCAGTGGAGTGTGGCCTTGCTGCGCTATTTCAATCCGATCGGCGCCCACGCCAGCGGCAGCATCGGCGAGGATCCCTCCGGCATACCCAACAATTTGATGCCCTATATTACGCAGGTGGCTGTAGGTAAGCTGCCTATGCTGCGGGTGTTCGGCAGTGACTACCCAACCCATGACGGGACTGGTGTGAGAGATTATATCCATGTGGTTGATTTGGCTTTGGGGCATTTGTGTGCTTTGGAAAAACTACGGCAAAGCCCTGGTGTCCATATCTACAACCTCGGTACAGGCAAAGGGTACAGTGTGCTGGATGTCATCTCCGCTTTTGAACAGGCCTCTGGGAAGAAGATCCCGTATGAAATCGGGCCGCGGCGGGCTGGTGATGTTGCCGAGTGCTACGCCGATCCGACCAAGGCGAAGCAGGAACTGGGCTGGGAAGCCAAGCGGGATCTTCTGACAATGTGTGTTGATTCCTGGCGCTGGCAGAAAAACAACCCTGAAGGATACGAAGCAGAGTAAATGAGCAAAGAAGGCCGAGGAGCAGAATGCTCCTCGTTTTTATTTCCTAGTGGTGCCGTCGACTTCAACGGATGCTGACCCTTCTGGGACGAAGGTTTTACAGCAGGTTTCCATGCATGTATCAGCACTGGCGGTGGGCACTTCCATGTGCGAGGATGCGTCGATGGCTTCGCTGGCCTGTTCAGCCCAGGAATCGGTGGCGACCAGAATCTGCGAAGCCTTGCAGACAT
The DNA here is from genome assembly GCA_900019385.1 of uncultured Clostridia bacterium. Classification (GTDB taxonomy): domain Bacteria; phylum Bacillota; class Limnochordia; order Darwinibacteriales; family DTU012; genus DTU012. The sequence continues at coordinate 18,386 of FIZJ01000045.1, read as the reverse complement.
TGCCCTGGCTCCAGTAATGACAGTTGTCGACACTGCAGTAAACATCCGGCAAGACTACCACCTCCTTGTCTTTTCTACCGCCTTTATTGTGCCCAAAAACAAAAATATCATGGCGAAACGTTTTCGCCATGATACTCTGATCGATCACTTCCTAACCTGCTTTGTGCCGGCGGAGACGTCTGCGCCGCCGGTTTCCGAGCTTGATGTAGACTATCTGCGAGTCTAATTCTCGGAAAAATCGGATTTAGAACAATTTCAACGGAGTTCAGATTTCTTTAAAAACATAATAAGGCATGAAAAACTCTCCTTCCGACGAGGATCAAAGCAGCTTGTCAGTGGCCGGCTGCACAGTGGAATAAGTCACTTCTACAATTCGTAACAGATTCCTTCTAGTTGAGGAATAATCTGTATGTTAAGTTTATATGGATTGTTTTCCGGAGCAAGTTCTGATACCCTGTAGATAGAGGGAGGTGGAAGCATGGGCTTTGAGCCGCGTGACGGAAATATTGCTCTCGGCGGCATGCCGTGGCTGGCAAGAATGATCGACAAGGCCAGAGCCAAGGCTGATGGAACAATCGGGGACTATATCTATCCCTGTCCCAGGGATCAGGAACTCTTGAAAAAACTGGGGCTGACGGCGGATGAGTTCATGGAAATTGTCTTAAACAGCCGAGATGACCAGGAGATTGTTGAGAAAGTCAAGGCCGGTCGCGGAAACTGACCAAAAGGAGTGGAGCAAGTGGGTAAGCTGACTGTTGTGCTTGTCGGCATTGGAGGTTACGGCAGCGGTTACGTTGATCTGCTCCTTGACAAACCGGAGCGGGATGTGAAGATTGCCGGAGTGGTGGACCCTTACCCCGAGAACTATCCCGGATTGGATAGGCTGAAAGCGAACAACACCCCTGTCTACCAGTCTCTGGAAGATTTTTACCAAGAACATCAAGCCGACTTGGCTGTTATTTCTTCACCAATCCATTTTCACTGTCCCCAGACTGTGCTGGCTCTGCAGCACGGTAGTCATGTGCTTTGTGAAAAGCCAATCGCCGCCACGGTTCAAGAAGCACTGCAGATGCTGGCAGCGCGGGACAATGCTGGCAAACTGGTTGGGATTGGCTACCAATGGTCGTTCAGCGAACCAATTCTGGCATTGAAACAAGACATCATCGCAGGCAGGCTTGGCGAGCCGAGGTTGTTCAAGACATTGGTCTTGTGGCCCCGCAGCCGGAAGTACTACGCCCGGGGTTGGGCCGGCAGGCTGAAAGACTCAAACGGCAGATGGATCCTGGACAGTGTGGCCAACAATGCCGCAGCCCACTATCTGCACAATATGTTCTTTATCCTCGGCAGTAAGATCGATGCCAGTGCCGATCTTGCACAGGTGGAGGCAGAAGTATACCGGGCCAATGCTATTGAGAACTTCGACACATGTATGGTGCGGGCAGTGGCTTCTGACGGCACCCACATTCTTTTTTACGCCAGCCATGCTGTGAAAGAGTCCCTCGGGCCGATATTCGAATACCAGTTCAGTGACGCGGTGGTCCGCTACAACGAGAGCAGCGCGGAACCGGAAATTATAGTGAAATACAATGACGGCACTTGGAAGTCTTACGGCAATCCGCGGCTGGAACCCCGGCGCAAGCTCTGGATGATGATCGATGCAATCCGGGGCGAAGGCTCTGTGCCGTGTGGTATCGAGGCCGCATTGACCCATACCATCTGCATCAACGGGATCCATGAAAGCATGCCCGCCGCGGCCGAGTTCCCGGAACAGCTGATTAAACATGATCCAGATTCAGATACCATTTATGTTGATCATCTCAACGCTTTGATGGTCAGTCTTTATCAAAATGAAGCCCTGCCATCGGACGAAGGGATCAGCTGGTCCAAGAAAGGCCGGATCATAGAACTGGAAGGTTACAGCCACTTCTCCTGGTAATTTTGGACTAATTTTGTATCCCCATATGAATCACGCACATATAGTGTTAATGAAAATGACATCACAGCAAGGAGTGATCATATGGGGATCCACGGTCGCTGTATCTGTCCAGACATTCTCGAACAGTTCATCAATGACTGGTTCTTTATTTACACCGTAAATGACACCGAGGCATTTTTTGACGTTCAGTGGCAGTTGGTTGATGTTGGAACCAACTATATCGTGGTCAGACGGTTTGTAGTGGATATCGGCGGCATCCAAACCGCCATTCTCTTCTGCGATCAAATCGTGGGGTTGGCGGAAGCGCCTCCTGGGCCAATGCCTAACAACGGTTAAAAAAAGCTGTGGCTGGAATTATGCTCCACGCCACAGCTTTTTGCGTTTTCGAATTGGCTGCGGTTAACCGTTTTTGCGCCCGATAAACCGCCAGAAGTTCTCGCCGAACAAATCGGCCACATCGCGTTTAATCTCATCCTCTGACACATACCAGCCGGCATCCATAATGTCGCTGTATTTGTCAACCAGGATCTCGGCAATGATCTTCCGGGAATGGGACCACTTGTAGATCAGCTGATCCAAAACACGGGCATCAGAGTGCTGAGGGATGAAGGACAAGCCTAGGGTTTCCATTCTCAACCGGGTGATCTCATCGATAATGCTTGGATTGTTCAAGAACCACCAGCAGCCGAAAATCATCAGGTTGCGGAATTTCCGGGCAGTAATCGCCAGCTCGTGCTGGTTTTCCTTGGACAGGAGCGTGACCATGAACTTGTTGTCTGGATAGGTGCGGCAGAGATACTCGATGGTCTTGATATCTGCTTTGCCTACAGAGTCGCCCGCCAAACCGAGAGAGTAATTGACCAGCTTTTTCACTCCGATCATCATGGCGAAGGGGACATTCTGTTCCCGGCAGACCGGAATGATGCACTGCTCCACAATCCGTGAGCGGAGTGAATCATCGGGGACAGTATAGCTCGGGGGCAGCGAGACAGCCAGGTACAGGGCGTCCATCTTTTTGATCCAGTCGGTGAGGAAGCGTTTGATCTCGGCAATCGATCTGTCGTTCAGATCTTGGGAAACATCATAGCCCCAGTCCTGAAGTTTGCGATATGAGTTGGGATAGTCGTTCAGCAAAGGGTCAATCCGCAGCGCTGCCCTGAAACGGCGGTCATTGTTGCCCACAGTGTCCCAGAAAGGTTTTTCTGCGGGATCAAAGGGATCGTTGGTCATAACCACGGTCTTCACGCCAGCCGTGTCAAAAACCTTGTCGATGTATTCTTCAATGCTCATTTTGGCGAAGTAGTCCCGGTAGGCGTCTAAATCCCGGGCGGCAACATCGAGGCCCAGTTTCGACAGTACGGTTAGTACTCCGCGCTGGGCTTCGCTGACGGGAGAGTGTTCCACAAAGAGTGTCTTCCATATTAGGTCGGCCTGCGCCTGTTTGGGGAGGGCGAAGAACTCGGCATAGCTCATGCTGCTGTAGCGGAAAAACTCAGCGATTAGGTAATGGTAAGTCAGAAGTTCGTCCACGCCCCACAGCAGGAGATTGCCGAAATGGCCTGGATAGATATGGGTGTGGATGTCGGTGATGCCGACATTCTCAACTTCTTGGAAAACAGTGTCGCGCAATGCTTGCTTGTCTTTAATCATGCCAAAACCTCCTTGTTTATTTTACGTGCAGAAGATCCAAGTGCCTGCCGATATGCTCTTTCAGCCGTTGGGTGTAAAGCTCCTGGTTGATGAGGAGTTCCCGGTACAGGCGGTCTTTGAACAGAAATGCACCTTCGGTCGATTTCGCCTGCAGAATCACACCATAGCTGATATGGATCGCTTGGCGGGCGGCCGGCTGATTCATTAGATCCGGCAGTTGTTGATCGCTTAAGGATTCCAGTGGTGGGATGTCTGCCTCGTTGAAAGTGACGTGGTAATACTTTCTGGCTTGATCCAGGTGCCGCAGGGCGTATTGGTGCATTTCCCGGTATAATCCCGGGTTGACCTCGGCAATGACCCGCACTGCCTCCAGCCAGTTGGTTCCCGCTGTTTTGACGTGGAACCTGCCCTTGGTGTACTTGCCGATGGTGTCAAAGACCATGAACTTGTCACTTCCAGAGTGGACACTGATCTTGTAGCCGAAATGATCGGCAATCTCGGCATGGATTCTGAATTCGGCTTCGAACCGGTTAGGGTCGCCGATATAGTCGATACCTTTTTGGAATTCTCCTACAAAACGGGGTGCTAGGCTGTTGAACTCCACACCGCGTGATATAAGCTCATTTGCCACAAAAAAATGATCTTGGGGTGTTGTTGGAGTGGCGACCTCATCAATGCTCATCTCAAAGTCAATGCTGCGGTTGGCAGGCTTGATGATCGTCCGGTAGACTTCTTCAGCAAAATCCAGCGCCTTGACATACACCAAGACCATGCGTTTGAAGTTGTCGGCTGTGAACGTGATTTCGCTGCCGCTGGCCAAGGTGAAGGTTTGGTTCAAGTATGTATCCTCAAAGTGTGCGCGCAGTTCGCCGCTGAGCTGTTGGTAATGGGCGTCCACTTCTGCGCCGGTCATGGATCCGACTTGGTCGTTGATGTGTTCGCTGCAATCAAGGGTAATCATGCTGAAACCAAGTTCCAAAGCCATCTTCACATCGTCTTTCCGTTTCAGGTGGTCACCGTCGGCTCCGTAGCCGTCGGCATACCCTTCCTGAAACACAGCCCAGGCTGCCGCATCCAGCACCTCAGTATAATTACGGCCGGTGAGATCCAGTTCGCGGATGGACTGCTGAGCCAGGATGGGCATCACATTCCGGTTCCGCACTGTGGCGATGTGGCCTGGAGTAGCTAAACCCAACCGGTCGCCGAGGCCGATGGAGGCTTTTTGCCTGCCGCAGGCCTGCGGGACGAGCCAGCTGAACAGCGCTTGAAGTGCTTTTCGGTTGTCTGTGGTGAGGGGGCAGACTTTGACCTGGTAATCCTCGACCTGCTCCACCTCTCCGGAAAACTTGTCACTGGCTGAGCCGCCGACAACGACCAGTTTCCGTTCTAACCCTTCCCGCACCATAAAAAAAAGCGTGTCTCCGACTCTCTGCACTGAACGATTGTAGACAGACGGGTTTGTGGTTGTGGCCAGTCTTTCGCTTAGTGCTGCCAGGTTGTTCCCGGAATCAGGGAATACTGACCGCCAATTGCTGCTAGTCACCATTCTTCAAATCCTCCTTGACATGTTTCTGTTGTTTTATAAAGTAACACCATTCTTCCAGATGGCGATCTCCCGAAAACCCATGCGTTCCGCTTTAGTCTGTGCACCGTGGGCGACAGACAGGACCAGATTGAACAGCTGGCCGGCAGCCTCTTCCAATGTGGCCTTGTTAATTAAAATGCCGGCGTCGAAGTCGATCCAATGAGGTTTCTGCTTATATAGTTGCGTATTTGAACTAATCTTAACCGTCGGCACACAGGTGCCGAGGGGGTTGCCTCTGCCGGTAGTGAAGAGAATCAGCTGACATCCAGCTGCCGCGAGGGCTGTGACTGCCACCATGTCGTTTCCAGGGCTGCACAGCAGGTTTAGTCCAGGCGCCGCCGCTCGGCAGCCGTAATCGAGGACTGCTGTCACGGGGCCCATGCCGCCTTTCTGGGTACATCCTAATGATTTTTCTTCCAAGGTGGTAATTCCTCCTTGGAGATTGCCGGGAGAAGGGTTTTCATAGACCGGATGCCCGTGGCTGAGATAATACTGCTTGAAATTGCTGATCAGACTGACAATATCATGAAAGACAGCTTTTCCACTGGCTCTCTGCATCAACAGGTGTTCGGCGCCGAACATTTCCGGCACTTCCGTCAGGATGCTGGTGCCTCCTGCTGCGATTATAAAATCCGAGACCTTCCCGGCCAAGGGATTGGCGGTGATCCCTGACAGCCCGTCGGATCCGCCGCATTTGAGGCCGAGTCTCAATGCTTTGAGGGGCAATTCCCGCCGCACGGCGGTGCTTGCCCGGGCGGCAAGTTCAGCTGCCAAATCGACACCGGCAGTGATTTCATCATCCACATCCTGAACCTTCAGGAACTTGATCCTGTCAGAGTCATAATCGCCAAGCGCCGCTTTGATTTCGTCAATCTGGTTGTTCTCGCACCCTAATCCCACGAACAGGACACCTGCTGCATTGGGGTGGTTGGCCAAGGAGACAAGCAGTTTCTGTGTGTTCGCGTGATCATCACCAAGCTGCGAGCATCCGAACTGGTGGGGAAAAGCATATATCCCGTCAATATTCCCCGCCCACGGTTCTTTCTTAATCTCTCTTTGTGCTTCAGCGGCAGTAATCTCGGCAAGTCTGCTTGTGCACCCTACTGTGGGCAGTATCCAAATTTCATTGCGAATACCCGCTTTACCGTCTGGCCTTAAAAAACCCATAAAGGATTCAGCCGGCGGGTTCGGCAGCTTCGCCGCAGGCTGCGGCTGATAGCTGTACACTGCAGTGCTGTCCAATTTGGTTTCCACATTGTGCGTGTGGACATGTTCTCCGGCGGAAATAGCCCGGACTGCGCGTCCGATGCTGGCGCCGTACTTGGTCACGTCGGCACCGGAGCTGATGTCTGTGATGGCGAACTTGTGCCCCCGAGGCACAGTATCGAGCAGTCCAATTCTTTGTTCCCCAATAACCACCACTGTTCCTTCATGCAGATCGCACAAGGCTGTGGCAACGTTGTCCGCTGGATCGATTCTTAAGAACCGGGGCATGCGCTGCACTCCTTTTGGTGGAGTTTCACTAACACGAATCGTAACATAATCGCCGGTAAAGGTCAATCAAATCGCTGGTTTGAGTGGCGAATGACACACAGATGCATATAGTGGAATCGGTGATGCAGGTGAAGAACCGGCCTTTGATTGGAATTCTGACAATAACCTTGGAGCCTCTGGAGGACGGGTACCAGGTATACGCCGACTTGGGGGAGGAAATCGAGGCTTTGGATGTTGGCCTTGTGGTTTTCACGCCTTACGGGATTGACTGGATGAAGGAAACAGTCCGCGGCCTAATCCTAAAGGACGGCGGATGGGAGCCGGGTGTGACCCGGCTGCCGGATGCAGTCTACAACCGGCTTTACGGGACGAATTCAAAAACAGTCGCTAAGCTCGCGAAAACCTTGGGCAATAAATGTGTGTTCAATCATGAAAACCGCCTGAGCAAAATCCAAGTGGCTGAGACTCTCCACAGTTCGAAGCTCAAGGCCAACCTTCCTGAAACCAGCGAGTTTTGTTGGGGTCAATTCGCAGACATGCTCCGCAAACACAATCAGGTGATCCTCAAGCCTATTTACGGGAATTATGGGTTTAATATCTACAAAGTGGTTCAAACCGAATCCAGGTACAAAGTCTATTTTGAAACTCTGCGCAAGCCGCACTGCAGTTTCACCGAGCTGGAGCAGCTGAGAAACTGGATCGAAGGGATGCTCGTCAAGCCCAAACCAAGACCATATCTAGTTCAGCAGTACATTGAACCTCTTAAGCTGCGGGGGCGTTTTTTTGACCTGAGGCTGTTAGCGCAGCGGGACGGGGCGGGCAAGTGGGCAGTAACCGCCGTGATGAGCCGGATCAATCGTCTCAATTACTTGATCAGCAACCTGGTTTACAGGATAACCGACGGTGAGGATCTGCTCAAAGACTTGGGGCTGCCCCATCTGATCAGGCCGCTTTCCGAAATGTCGGTGGAGGCGGCTAAGCTCTTGACCAGAAAACTCGGCATGTTCGCGGAAATCAGTGTGGATTGGATCGTCGATCAAAGCTACAAACCGTGGATCATCGAAATAAACGGCAAACCCCGCAAAGATTTGTTTGAAGACTATGCTGACGATGAGCTGCTGCGGGCGATCCATCTGCGGCCGATCAGCTACGGGCGGTACGCGGCACTGAAAAAAGCTAACCGCAGCCATCAAGGCATAAGCCGGCCGGTACAAGGTATTCATCGGCCTGCGGCGAAATGGATCGTAACAACTTCACGATAGAAAGCGGGGTTCACGGATGGATCGACAGCAGATCTGGGTTCAGCTGCCGAAAGTCAATTTGCACCACCACCTGGAGGGTGCGGTTCGTCCTGAAACGTTCCTTGAGTGTGTGAAAGCTTTTCAGGTTCCGGTTCCAATCGAAAACCTCGAGGAAGCCCAAGAATTCTTAAGGGTTTCGGACGCAGATCGGAGCCTGGCTGATTTCCTGGTCAAAGTGGACCGTTCACTGTTAGTGTCTCAGTATCCTGGTGTTTTGGAGCGCATGGCGTTTGAGGCGGTGGAGGATGCATACCATCAAAATGTCCGCTGTCTGGAAATCAGGTTTGGCCCGCTGCTGCACCTGGAGAGAGGCCGGCGGCCCGAAGAGGCTGTTGAGGAGGTGCTCGCGGGCATTAGAAAGGCTGGTTCCAGGTATCCTGTCACAGCACGGGTGATTGTCTGTGCTCTGAGGCACCACGATGCCGACGCCAATTTGGCGCTGGCCAAGATGGCTGCCGAGTATGCTGATCTAGGCGTGGCAGGATTCGACATTGCCGGTGACGAGGCTGCCTATCCCGCAGGTGTTTTCTCCAAAGCTTTCGAGTTGGCTAAAGCCAACGGTTTAGGCATTACTGTCCACGCTGGCGAAGTAGGCGACGGCAGTGGGGTAATGGAAGCGATCGTCAAACTGGGGGCAGACCGGATCGGGCATGGGATTCAAATCGCCGCTCGGCCGGATCTGGTTGAGCGAGTCATCGAAGCGGGCATAACCTTGGAAGTATGTCCGACCAGCAATCTCCATACCCGGGCGGTGGCGAGCCTGGAACAGCATCCAATCCGCAGGCTGTTCGACATGGGAGTATCCATCAGCCTGGGGGATGATGACCCCACCACCTCCGGCATTACCATCTCCTCCGAGTTTGAGCTTTTGGCGGAAGTGTTCCACTTCACTGCCGATGAAATAGTGCAGATCGTCCTCAATGGGGCGCGGGCGGCTTTCTTGCCAGAAGAACAAAAAAAGCAGCTCACGGCGGAGCTGCTGGGCAAATTGGACGCATGGCGCGAATCACAGAGCTAGTCTTCCTGCGGCCGAAAAGCTACGGTAAATACGGAGCCGGCACGAGATGATCTGACATTGATTTCCGCATTGTTGCGCTCCGCGAGAGCCCGGCAGATGACCAGGCCTAAACCTGAGCCTGTAGATTTGGTAGTGTAAAAAGGCTCCCAGATCTTTTCGATCACAGCGTCTGGTATACCGGGGCCTTCATCGGCAACATGGAGCAGTACTCGTCCATTTTGATGTTCGGCCGTGATGGTCAGCTTCGCATCCTTGTCCGTCATGGCTTCAAGGCCGTTGATGGCCAGATTCAGGATTAGTTGGACAATATCGTGATAGTTGACCATGATCGGCGGACAGGGGTTCAGCTCGTAGACGATCGTTTTCTCCTCCAAAGCGCCTTTTGATTCCAGGACCGGTTTCATACTCTGGACAATTTGTTCCAGATGGTGTTTTTCTCTGCCCGACCGCTGATTCTTGCTGAGGGTCATAAAGTTGCTGACGACCGTGCTGAGCCGCTGCAGTTCTCCAAGGAGAACCTCGACTTTATCGGGCTGGAGCGGCTTTTCTGACATTTTGGCTAATTCTAACAGCGCCTGCATTGTGGTGATCGGGTTCTTGATTTCATGGGCGATGCAGGCCGCCAACTGGTTGGACAAGATGGAACTGTTGAAATTGATGAAACTTTCGATGTGGTCATCGGTCAGATCCTGGCCATCATCGCAGCTTGCCGTACAGTAGGCTCCGCTGCCTAGCGAATCAGGGAAACTCTTGATTTGCTGCAGGTAGGTCCGCATTCTCCAGAAACTCTTGATTTTCCAGACCAAGACATCCGGATCATAAGGTTTGGTCAGGCAGTCGATACAGTCGCTGCAGCCATCGATGGCATGAATTGGCAGTTGGTCGTGGCTGGAGAGCACGATCATTGGAATATGCCTTGTTTCGTGCCTGTGGTGGATGATCATGGCTGCCAGGAAACCGTCCTCTCCGAGCGAGTCCATATCGAGGACGATCACTTCGATGCTTCTAGTTTCAACGCAGTGCAATGCTTCATGAAAAGACTGAACGGGAATCAGTTTAAACTGCTCAGGGTCAAGGAGTGAGAGATCTCTTAGCACGGTAGAGTCGGTCGAACCAATCAAAATATGAGCGCTGGATACTGCCTGTTTTTCTAAGGAATGGTTCGGCATCACCGTTGTTCCCCCCGGATTTGAGCTTAACCGGCGTTTGCTTCATGCGGTGCTTTGGGAAGCACCAGAGTTCATGATCAAGAAAATTAAGCCATAACTAACAAAATGAGTTAATTCATGGTATACTTCTACGTTGGGCATGTAAATCCTTTTTCCAATTATCAAGAAAATGGTAATATTTTGGATGACAGCCTGCGTTTTTATTTTTTAACGGCCGTTACTTGGCAAATGCCGAGGTTAGGTGTATTATCAAATAGAATACTAAAATAATGGGACAAAGGATTGGTACAATGCAGGTTTTCTTCTATATTTTAGGAAACAACATCATTCCGATCTTCACCGTGATTTTCCTGGGGTTTTTGCTCAACCGAGCATTCAAGCTGGATATCTTCACTCTCACCAAAATAAATCTGTATGTTTTCGTGCCCATTTTTGTCTTTGTGAATTTATATACAACACCGATTGACTTCACCCTGATTAAAGCCCTTATCTTCGGTATTGCGCTTTTAGCCACCAATATGGCAGCCAGCAGCTGGGTGGCGCGGATCAGGGGATATGATCTGCGGACCACCAGTGCATTCAAGAATGCGGTTATGTTTTACAACTCCGGCAATATCGGCGTGCCCCTCATCACACTAGTTTTCAGCAGTGCGCCGTATATTGTCGATGGACAAGCTCCCTATTTGGACCTGGCCTTGACTATCCAGGTGATGATTCTGGTGGTGCAGAATGTGACGACCAATACCATCGGCGTGTTTAACGCTGGTAGAGCCTATCTAGATTGGAAAGAGTCCCTGAAGGCAATACTGCACATGCCTACAGTCTACGCCATTCCCACAGCGCTGATCCTGAAATCCCTCCCGATCGATTTGACCGCGGCGCCGTTTTGGCCGGGCTTTGTTTTCATCCGGCACGGCTTGATTTCCATCGCTCTTTTGACATTGGGTGTACAGCTGTCCCGCACTTCTTTCAATTTCAAGGACAAGGATATCTATCTTGCCGTCGCCATGCGGCTTATCGGCGGGCCTGCTCTAGCCTTAATCCTGATTAAGGCCTTCGGGTTCGCGGGGGTTGTAGCTCAAGCCCTGATGATTTCTTCTTCGGTCCCCACAGCCGTCAATACCGCTTTGATTGCCGTGGAGTTCGACAACAGGCCCGATTATGCTTCGCAAGCGGTGATGCTGGCAACTATTCTCAGCGCTGTGACTTTGACCTTTGTGATCTACGCGGCCAGAGTTCTGTTTCCCATTGGATAGCCTTGGTTCAGTATTGAATTATTACCAAGGATCCGCTACAATTAAGGAATATTAGTAGTGATACTGGAGGGATTGCTGTGGAAAGGAAACTGTTGGAGATCCTGGAACGCAACAGCCGGATTTCCCTGGAGCAGCTGGCGGCAGTCTTGGAAATCTCAGAGGCCGAAGTTGCCGAACTTATGGCCAAGCTGGAACAAGACCGGGTGGTTCTTGGGTATCATGCGGTGATCGACTGGGAAAAAGCGAACCGAGAGTTGGTGACTGCGTTGATCGAAGTCAAAGTGACTCCCCAAAGAGGGTTGGGATTTGACAATATCGCCGAGCGCATCTACCAGTATCCGGAAGTCACCAGCGTCTTTCTAATGTCCGGCGGTTTTGATCTGACTGTGATCATCGAAGGCAAAACCATGAAAGACGTGGCCATGTTTGTGTCCCAGAAGCTGGCGCCCATGGAAGGGGTGCAGAGCACCGCGACACATTTTGTACTGAAGAAATACAAGCAGGAAGGGTTCATTTTCGGCCCTGACACAAAAGACCAACGGGCGGCGATCTGGTTATGAGCAAGTCATGGGTCAACAGTCGAGTTCAAAGTCTGCAGCCGTCCGGCATTCGGAAGTTTTTCGATATTGTCGCCCAGATGCAGGATGTAGTCTCGTTGGGAGTGGGGGAGCCGGATTTTCCCACCCCATGGCATGTCCGGGAAGAAGGAATCTACGTTCTGGAAAAGGGGATGACCACCTACACTTCCAATGCGGGTTTGCTCGAACTGCGCCGGGAAGTGTCTCGTTTCCTGGCTGAGCAGTATGGGTTGGAATACCGGGCAGAGGATCAGATCCTGATTACCATCGGAGCCAGCGAAGCTATCGACTTGGCCATGCGCACTGTGCTGGAACCGGGAGACGAGGTCCTGATCCCCGAGCCTTCATTTGTGTCCTATGCCCCCTGCGCCATTTTGGCTGGAGGCGTCCCCGTCGCAGTTACCACTACTGAGGAGACAGAGTTCCGCCTGACGCCGGATGCGCTGGAGAAGGCTATAACCGAAAAGGCCAAGGTCCTGGTGCTGCCGTACCCCAATAACCCTACCGGCGCCATTTTGGAGCGCAGCGATTTGGAAGCGTTGGCGAAAGTCATCTGCAAACATGACCTGTTGGTGGTTTCGGACGAGATCTACAGTGAACTGACCTATGGGACAAAGCATGTGTCCATCGCTTCCCTGCCGGGAATGGCTCAGCGCACTATCGTGATCAACGGCTTTTCAAAAGCGTTTTCCATGACCGGTTGGCGCTTGGGGTATGCCGCCGGGGACAGCGAAATCATCGCCGGAATGACGAAGGTGCATCAATTCACGATCATGTGCAGCCCGACGGTCAGTCAATATGCCGCGATTGAAGCGCTCAGAAACGGGATGGAATCAGTGAAGAAGATGCGGAACGAATATGATCTCCGGCGCAGATTCGTGGTTCACGGCTTCCGTCAGATGGGACTGGAGTGCTTTGAGCCCAAGGGAGCGTTTTATGTTTTTCCATCCATCAAATCACTGGGCTTGAGCAGCGAAGAGTTCTGCAGCAGGCTTCTGCAGGAAGAAAAGGTTGCCGTAGTGCCCGGGACTGCTTTTGGAAGCTGTGGCGAAGGGTATATCCGCTGCTCTTATGCCTATTCTCTGAGCAATCTGGAAAAAGCCCTGACAAGAATCGGCCGTTTCGTCAAGAGGATGCGGCAGCAAAGCTGATGTTTTGAGGAGGCAGTGCTTAATGGAGGTTCTGGTGGCCAAGTTCGGCGGTACATCGCTGGCAAGTGCTGAAGCGTTCCGAAAGGTCAAAGCCATCATGGAACAGGACGACCGCCGGTGTTTCGCAGTGGTTTCAGCACCGGGAAAACGCGACGCTGCTGATCACAAGATTACAGATCTGTTATATGCCTGCCACGATCGGGTGAGCCGGGGTGAGGGGTTTGATGATTTGTTCGCCCAGATCTCCGACAGGTATCGGTCCATTGTTGCCGGATTAGGGCTGGAACTGGATTTGGAAAGCCTGCTGGACGAGATCCGTGGGCGAATTCCCCAGCAATCTCAGCCTGATTATGCCGCCAGCAGAGGCGAGTTTCTCAACGCCGTCATCTTGGCCGCGCTCCTGGGATATGAATTTGTGGATGCTTTGGATTTGATTCGCTTTAACGAAAACGGGTTCTTGGATCTTGTCGCCACCGAAAGGCTGATTGCGGAGAAACTGCCGCCGGGGACGCGAGCGGTTATTCCCGGTTTCTATGGAACGATGCCTGACGGTTCCATCAAAACCTTTCCCCGCGGCGGTTCCGATATTACCGGCGCCTTGATCGCCCGGGGCGTGAAGGCTAAGGTATACGAGAACTGGACTGATGTATCAGGGTTCTTCATGGTCGACCCGCGCCTGGTTGACAATCCTCAGCCCATATCCCTGATCACTTACCGGGAGCTGCGGGAATTGGCTTACAACGGGGCAAATGTCCTGCATGAGGCCGCCATTTATCCTGTAAGCCAAGTGGGAATACCAATCAACATCCGTAACACAAACTGTCCGGATCACCCCGGAACCATGATTGTCAAGAGCATTGACGACGCCGGCGCGAGCAGGGATATAATCGGGGTCGCTGGCCAGAAAGACTTTGTGATCATCCAGGTTGAAAAGGCGCTGATGCATTCGGAAACGGGTTTTGTGAGAAGGCTGCTGTCAATTCTGGAAGAACTGCGGATATCCTTCTCCCATATGCCTTCCGGTATTGACATGGTATCGCTGGTGATCCTGAAATCAGAGCTCAACGGGAAATTGGATCGAGTGATCGAGCTGATTCATGAACGTCTGCAGCCCGATCGAGTGGAGGTAATCGAAGAAATCGCTCTGATCGCCACTGTGGGGCAGGGGGTCGCCAAGCGCCACGGAATCGCCGCCAGGCTTTTCAAAGCCTTGGCGGATGAAATGATCAACGTGCGGATGATCGACCAGGGCGCTCATGGAATCAACTTGATCGTAGGTGTGGAAAACGCCGATTTCGAGCGGGCGGTCAAAGCCATTTACCGTGCGTTTGTGCAATAAGGCGGCCTTGGATGGCAGAAGCGTAGAAAAATGTCCCGTTTTGTAAGAAATATGTTCTTAAACGCATGCTAACAATTTGTTATAATTGTTTTAGAATGATCAAAAGGAGGGGTATTTTTATGCGCAGTCGCCAATCTGTGATCACTACAGCCGTCTTGACACTGATGGTTCTTGCGCTGGCTGGATGCGATTCGCTGCCGGCCGTGACAATCAGCGGAGTCAACGACGGCGCATTTTATTCTGAGGCTGTCACTCCCGTGGTGGAAGTGGATCCGGCAGACGCGGAACTGACCATGACTCTCAATGGAGAACCCTATCATGGTGAGCCGATATCCGAGAACGGCCACTACACTTTGACAGCAACCGCCACATTTAACGGCAAGACTCAGTCCCGTTCAGTCTCATTCTCTATAATGCTGGGTGTTGCCAACTACACGCTGATCGATGATTTCAGCAGTTTCGACGGTTTTTCCAGAGAAAACGACGCGGAGATAAGCCATACCACCGATTCCCGGTATTCCAAAGGCAGCGGTGGGGCGCTGCGGGTGGACAAAGCAGGCACCGACGCCAGGTCCATGGTGCGCCTTCGCAACTATCACCGCAATTTCGTCCAGGATTTGACACCGTACAACCGCCTAGGCTTCTGGGTTTATTTCCCGCAAGCTTCTTTGCTGAGAGAGGATGTGGCTCTGCAAATCGCCTTCTGGCTGCCCGGCGGCGCTAAAATCAACTATCCGTACCCTGTAACAGAGTTTGTGGATGGATGGAACTATGTTGAGGTCGATCTGGCTGATCCAGAAAAGTATTTCGATCGCTCCAATGTTGATTTGATCGAATTCCAGGTCCGGACGGCGGACGGTGCGACAGCCATGACCTACTATTATGATGAAATCGCCATGTGGTGGCAGGAATAGAGAATAAAACGGGCTAGGAGGCATTATCAATGAAAAGAGTTATTGGCTTGATGGTATTGTTGGCGTTGGTTTTGTCGGGAGTGGCTGCCGCACAGGAAAAACTGATTGACAACTTTGAATCGGTGCATGGGTTTACAACTGAGAACAAGGCCATTATATCCTACAACTTTGATCCAGAGTTTGTCAAAGAGGGCGTCTTCAGCCTGAAGGTTGTCAAGGAAGCCGGCGATCAACGGTCTATGGTGCGGCTTCGCAACTATCACCGCAACTTTATCAGTGATTTGACAGCCTACAACCGCCTTGGTTTCTGGGTCTACTTCCCGGATGTTTCCTTGCTGAGGGAAGATGTGGCTCTGCAGATGTCCTTCTGGCTGACCAGCGGCTCGAAGATCAACTTCCCGTTCCCAGTCACAGACTTTCAGAATGGCTGGAACTATGTCAAAGTCGACCTTACCGATCCGACCAAGTACTTCTCCCGTAAAGATGTCGACTTGATCGAGTTCCAAGTCCGGACCGCGGAACCTGACTTCGAAATGGTCTACTACTATGACGACATCAGGTTCTTCAATGAGTAGTAAGCAGCGTTGGGGCGACTGTTTAAGAACATCAGCGCCGGAAACAACGACGAAGGCAATCAATATATGAAATAGGCAAAAACAGGACTCCTTTACTAACACCACGTTACTGATCGCTAATAGAATATAGCGAGGTCTTAGTAAAGGAGGGTTTTTATGCATAGCGGACGTGTTCCCGCTTCCTGTCCCCCGGGGTTTCAGGGGCGTTATACTGTAAGGCCTGGAGACAGTATGTTTCTAATCGCCCAAAGGTTTGGGGTTAGTTTAAATGCGCTGATCGCTGCCAATCCCCACATTTCCAATCCAAGCCAGATTTTTCCCGGAGATGTGCTTTGTGTGCCTGGCCAGCAGCAGCCTCAATGCAGAATGCCAGCTTCCTGCCCGCCGGGATTTCAAGGCCGCTACACCGTCCAGCCAGGAGATACCATGTTCACCATTGCACAGCGGTTCGGGGTAAGCGTCAACGCCTTGATCGCCGCCAATCCTCATATCAGCAACCCGAACCTGATTTTCCCGTGCGATGTATTGTGCGTGCCCGGTCAGCAGCCTCAGTGCCGGATGCCCGCTTCCTGCCCGCCAGGATTTGAATGCCGTTATACGGTGCAGCCGGGGGACACCATGTTCACAATCGCCCAGCGGTTTGGTGTCAACGTCAATGCTCTGATTGCCGCCAACCCGCATATCACCAATCCGAACCAGATCTTCCCCTGTGATGTGCTGTGTGTTCCCTGCAAGAAAGATGTGGAACCGCCTTGTGTAGTCCTGCTTAAACGCACCGGAAGCGTGATCTCAGATGCCGCCGGGAGTGCTTTGATTCGGTTTCTGAACACTAACCAACGCTCCATCAGCGTTGTTGGTGTGGGAATTCC
This sequence comes from uncultured Clostridia bacterium, assembly GCA_900019385.1. Taxonomy (GTDB): domain Bacteria; phylum Bacillota; class Limnochordia; order Darwinibacteriales; family DTU012; genus DTU012. The sequence goes on along the minus strand of FIZJ01000045.1, from coordinate 1,551 downwards.
CGAACCATCAGAGCTTGGAGCGTTCAACAGCTACCAAGCAAGAGTTGCAATCCCGCCGCCGGAGAACACCACTTTCCACTTTACCTTGCTGCCGGTCACTCTTGGCCCAAATGGTCCTGTGACCTGGGCCGGGACTTTCAATTTCATACCTGGCTCTGGATGGCCGGTCGATACGATGATAGTTGTCCGCCCCCTCAATCGGGATAACGGGGAAACCGGGGCGGCGGTATTAACGGGCACATTAGCCAACTGCTGCGATTAGCCGGCGACAATTTGGAAAAGATCTCCCAATGCTGTGCATTGGGAGATCTTTTTATGCAGGAAATTTGTTACATAAACAGAATATTTGAAATGGTATTTGCCAACGGTCATAGGAGGATTGCTTATGTCAGACGCGAACAGTATTCGCCGCAGACTGTGGTACCAGAAGCCGGCTATGACATGGGTAGAAGCACTGCCGGTTGGCAACGGGCGCCTAGGCGGGATGGTGTTTGGCGATCCAAGGCAGGAGCGGATTCAGCTTAACGAAGACACACTCTGGTCCGGAAGACCCCGGGACCGCAACAACTACCAGGCCTATGATTATTTGCTCGAAGCGCGGCAGCTTATTTTCTCCGGTGAATATCAAAAAGCGCAGAAGCTGATCGAAGCGAAAATGCAGGGGACCTACACAGAGGCATATCAACCGTTGGGCGTGCTGATCATGGAAAACATCCTGGATGGTGAAGTCACAGACTATTACCGGGAACTTGATTTAGAGCGGTCGGTGGTGACCGTTTCGTTCGTGACGAGGACAGGCAGGCAAATCCGGGAAATCTTTTGTTCATATCCTGATCAGGTCCTGGTTATCCGCCAGCGTAGTGAGAAGCCGGGTCAAGTAAATTTCAAGCTTTCACTGGAGAGCCCTCACCGCTGCCGTGTGAGCCCAGAAGGCGGAGACTGTCTGGTGCTCGACGGCCGGTGCCCTGTATCAGTGGTCCCTCGCTATGCTGCGAAATTGGACAACTATGTCATTTACGAAGATGATGTCAGCGAGGGTATGCGATACCGCATTCAGGTGCAGGTGGCGATCGATGAAGGCACCCTTGCAGCCGAAGATGACAAGCTGATTGTAGCCGGTGCCACCAGTGCAACGATCATCTTGGTGGCAGCCACCAGCTTCAACGGCTTTGACAAAAATCCTCACTTGGAAGGCAAAGACCCGAAAGCAAGCTGTGCAGCGATGATGGAGCGGGCAGCAGGGAAGGCCTATACCGAACTTCTCGACGCACATGTCAAAGACTATCAAGAGCTGTTCAACCGCGTTAAGTTGGACCTCGGCGAGCCTCTGTACCCCGGTCTGCCCACAGATGCGTGGTTGGAGCAAGTAAGGCGGGGAGAGCTTGATCCGGCACTGACGGCTCTTTATTTTGACTTCGGCCGTTACCTGTTGATTTCCTCATCCCGGCCGGGCACTCAGCCGGCCAACCTGCAGGGAATCTGGAATGATCAGGTAGAACCCCCATGGAGCTGTAATTATACCACAAACATCAACTTGGAGATGAACTACTG
>FIZJ01000044.1 GCA_900019385.1 uncultured Clostridia bacterium | reverse complement strand
GAACTGCTGCCCAAACCGGAGCAGAAACTAGACTTAAATGCTTCAGTTTTGTATAATAGAGGTAAAACTAAACGGATGCAGATCATAACGCACTTACAGCGTTGTTTGGAAAGGGGCTTTCTCGATGGATTTAAAGGAAAAAATTCGGGTGATTGAAGGGTTTCCCAAACCGGGAATCAGTTTTAAGGACATTACCACCCTGCTGCAGGATCCAGCGGCGTTTCACTATGCCATTAAGCAGATAGCCCAGTTCTGCAGAGAACGTGCTGTCGACATTGTGGTAGGTGTGGAGTCCCGCGGCTTTATTCTGGGAGCCCCGTTGGCATATGAACTCGGCCTGGGTTTCGTCTTGATCCGCAAGCGCGGCAAACTGCCCGGCGAGGTGTTGAGCGTGGAATATGAACTGGAATACGGCGTCGATGCTTTGGAGATACACAAAGACGCCATCAAGCCGGGTATGAAGGTTGTGCTGGTGGATGATCTTTTGGCCACCGGCGGGACCATCGGCGCCGCTGCCAGGCTGGTGGAGCAGGTGGGCGCGGAGATTACCGGCTTTGCTTTCCTGATTGAGCTTGAGGCTCTTAAGGGAAGAGAAAACCTGAAAGGATACGACGTCTTCACACTCGTGAAGTACGACAAGTGATTGCCGAGTGAGGTGAGACCTTGAATCTGGAGTCCTTGGCCGAGCGGATACAGACATACTATCCAGACACCAACCTAGACGTTGTCACAAAAGCATATCATTTTGCCAAAGCGGCTCACGAAGGACAGTTTCGTGATTCAGGGGAACCTTTTTTCCTGCACCCGTTCGAGGTTGCCTCCATTCTGGCCGATCTGGAGCTGGATTTGGACACCATAGCCGCCGGGCTGCTTCATGATGTGCTGGAAGACACAGCCGTGACCCCGGAGCAGCTTAAGGCGGAATTCGGCGATCACATCTTCGCCCTGGTGGACGGCGTGACCAAACTGGAAAAACTGCCTTTCAAAGATCGCTTTGAGCGGGAAGCGGAGAACTTGCGCAAGATGATCTTCGCCATGGCCAAAGACATCCGGGTGATTCTGATCAAGCTTGCCGACAGGCTGCACAACATGCGCACACTTCGCCATGTTGATCACGAACGGCAGTTGAACATCGCCAGGGAGACGCTGGATATCTACGCGCCTTTGGCGAACAGGTTGGGAATTTGGAGCATCAAATGGGAGATCGAGGATCTCGCCTTCCGCTATCTGTGGCCGAAACAGTATTACCAATTGGTGAGCCAGATCAACAAGAAGCGGCAGGAGCGGGAAGGGGACCTCAAGCTTTTGATGCAGATCTTAAGCGACAAACTGGCGGAGGTCGGTATCACCGCCGAGATTCAAGGCCGTCCCAAACACCTGTACAGCATCTATCAGAAGATGCAGCGGCAGAACAAGACCATGAACGAGATCTACGACCTTCTGGCGGTGCGGGTGATCGTTGAATCGGTCAAGGACTGCTACGCAGTGCTCGGCTTTATCCATACACTCTGGAAACCGATCCCGGGACGGTTCAAGGATTATATCGCCATGCCCAAATCCAACATGTATCAGTCACTCCACACTTCCATCATCGGGCCCAACGGCGAATCCTACGAGATTCAGATCCGAACCTGGGAGATGCACCGGATCGCCGAAAAAGGTGTGGCGGCCCACTGGATGTACAAGGAAGGCTATAATCCCCGCAAAGACACGGGTTCGGTGGTGAACAAAGTCCAGTGGCTGCGGGATGCGGTGGAATGGCTCCAGGATACCAAAGACCCGCAGGAATTCATGGAAAGCCTTAAAATCGACTTGTTCGAAGACGAGGTGTTTGTGTTCACTCCCAAGGGCGATGTCAAAGCCCTGCCCGCCGGGGCGACACCGGTGGATTTCGCCTTCGAGGTCCACACCGATATCGGCCTGCGCTGTATGGGAGCCAAAGTCAACGGCCGGATCGAGCCTTTGGACTATCAACTGAAAAACGGCGAATTTGTGGAAATCCTCACCGGCAAGTATCCCAACCCAAGCCAGGACTGGCTGAACTTCGTAAAAACATCCAAGGCCAAGAGCAAAATCCGGGCCTGGCTCAAGGATCAGCATCGGGATGTGAGCGTCGAGCGGGGCCGGGAACTCCTAGAAAAGGAGCTGCGCAAGCACAATCTCGATCACAAGAAATACATGACCATGGAGCGGCTTGCCGAGACGGCGAAGCGCTACGGACACAGCAACCCTGAGGATCTGTTCGCCAGCATCGGCTTCGGCAGGGTCACCGCCAACCAGGTGATGCAGAAACTGGCCGGACCTGAACTGGAAGAACAGCGGCGCATGGAGCAGATCAGCAAGGCCAAACAGCCCAAGCACCGGGAAGCCAAAGGCGTCTTGATCAAAGGGGTGGACAATCTCCTGGTCCGCTTCTCCAAATGCTGCACCCCTGTTCCGGGCGACGAGATTGTCGGCTACATCACCCGGGGGCGGGGAGTGTCGATTCACCGAGCCGACTGCCCCAACGTCAAGAATTTGGCTATGGATCGGGGCCGCCAGATTGAAGTGCAGTGGAACACCGACGACAAAGGGTCGTTCCCTGTGGAGCTGGAGCTGAAGGCGGTGGACCGGATGAACATGCTGTCGACGATCATGAACACCATCGCCGAAGGCAAGACTAACATTGAGGCGGTAAACACCCGCAAACTCCAGGATGACATCGCACTCATATTATTGACGGTGGACATTCATAACCTGGAGCACATGCAGTCTCTTATCCAGCGGCTGCGGCAGGTGGACGGAGTGGTCTCGGTGCGGCGGGCGACTCCCACGTGATCAAAGCCAATTACCCTGCGGCGAATGGGCCGGCATTGTGGAGAGAACAGGCAAAAGAGGTCTTTAAAGATGGAAATCAAGAAATTTGTTTCGCGGATGATGGCTGTTAACTGTTATGTCGTTTCAGAACAGGATACAGCCGTTGTTATTGATCCGGTTGTTGAAGTCGAGATGATCCTCGATTATCTCCGGAAGCAGGAATTGAAGCTTCTGGCGATCGTCAATACCCACGGCCATGCGGATCATATCGCCGGAAACCAGCGGCTTGCGGTGGAAACCGGGGCGCCGGTCTGGATTCATGAGGCCGACGCGGCGTATCTGGCCGATCCGGCCCTCAATCTTTCCCAGATGGTGCTTGGGGAAGGCATGACAAGCCCAAAGGCAGAGCGGCTGCTGACAGATGGAGATCAGATTACTGTGGGTGGGACGGTATTGACGGTGATCCATACACCGGGGCACACACCGGGAAGCATCTGCCTTTTGGGATCCGGAGCGCTCTTCAGCGGTGACACTCTGTTCAAAGCATCGGTCGGCCGGAGCGATTTCCCCGGCGGCGATGGGAAGATCTTGAGGCAGAGTTTGCAGAAGCTGAAGAAACTGCCGCCGGAGACGATTATCTACCCGGGGCACGGCCAGGAGACTTCGCTTAAAGAAGAACTGGCCCACAATTTCTTCCTGCGTTAAGGAGCGGCGCTGATGCCCATACCACAGCAATTACAGCCCAAGTGCTTTCAAATTGAGGCTCCTCCACAGTTTGCGGCGACGGTGAAGGGAGCTGTAACTTCTTTGTTCCGCACTGTGGATTTCACAAGCGGCCCGGTTTTGGCAGTAGCGGTCAAGGACACGGAGGCGGGCATTGAAGCCACAGTGAGGCTGGAGCGCCACCAGCCGTGGCACCATTTCGACGGGGAAATCACCAGCCCCTGCTATGATCAAAAAGACCGGGAGAACCGGATTAAGGAACGGATCCGCCTGGGTGTCAAGACAGTGCTCTGCAAAGCCTACGGTATACCGTTCAGCCCCTGGGGCATCCTGGTGGGGGTGCGGCCGGCCAAACTGGTCCACCGCCTGATTGACCGGGGTTTCAGCAGGGAAAAGATCACAGCTATCCTCACGGATGTGTACGCCGTATCCCAGTCCCGGCAGGAACTGCTGCTGGATGTGGTGGACAAGCAGCGGCGCTTTTTCCTGCCGGATGTGAACAACCCGGTAAGTGTCTATGTCGGCATACCTTTTTGCCCGACCCGGTGCGGGTACTGCTCGTTCGCCGCGTATCCCCTCGAGACTCATTCCCACCTGGTGAGAGGGTTCATCAAAGCGCTGCATCATGAGATCGAGGCTGTGGGTGAACTCCTCCGCAAGCACAGGATCAAGGTGCAGACTGTCTACTTGGGGGGAGGCACGCCCACAACCATCACCGGCACTGATCTAAGCACGCTGCTTGAACTTTTAAACAAGCACTTCCAAGCGGATCAGTGCGAAGAATACACGGTCGAGGCGGGCCGGCCGGAGACACTCACCAGGGAAACGCTGGCGATTCTCAAAACACATGGTGTGCAGAGAATCAGCATCAACCCCCAGACTATGCGCGACCGCACGCTGCAGCTGATCGGCAGGGGACACACGGCAGATCAGATCCGGGAGGCGTTCGCCCGGGCGGCAGAGTATCAATTCCGGCACATCAACGCCGACTTAATCATGGGTCTGCCCGGCGAGGACGAAGCAGATTTTGCCTACAGCCTCGAGGAGATCATCAAGCTGAACCCGGATCACATCACCGTCCACAGCCTGGCTCTAAAAAGGGCAAGCAGTTTCCGGCAGAACCTGGAGCGGTTGGAGCTGGAACAAAAGCGGGGGGAAGCGATGGCCCGGTATGCCCAGGAAAGGCTGGGAAAAACCGGGATGCAGCCCTATTATCTTTACCGCCAGCGTTACATTTTCGGCGATCTGGAGAACACCGGCTACGCCAAACCAGGCGCGGAATCGATCTACAACGTTCAGATGATGGAAGAAAGACAGACGATTGTCGGGCTGGGCGGAGGCGCCATCACCAAACTGGTGAGCCCGGATCTAAGTGTGGCGCGCCATGCCAATCCCAAATGCCCAGCCACCTATGGGCAGCAGATCAGTGCCATCATCGCAGCAAAAAAGTACCAGATCGAACGGCACTTATCGGTTTGACAGAACAGGGGCTGTGAAGTACAATATTCTTGTGCATTTATCTGACAGTTGGAAGGGAATGGTTTTATTTGCGCAGGAAATTTAAAGCAATGGCGAAACCACTGATTATATTTATCTGTGTGGCCTTTTTAGGCGGTGCTTTATATATCGGCGGCATGTCCTTCTTCGGCGACAAAGGCGCCTATGCGGCGGTGGCCACTGTCAACGGTCGGCCGATTACTCTGGATGCTTTGGAAAACGCTTATTTCCAAGAAGCCTGGTATTACCAGCTGATGTACGGCGGCCAGCTGAGCAGCAATCTCCTGGAGATGATCAGGTACGAAGCCTTCGACATCCTGGTGAATAATTCCCTGATCGAGCAGGAGTTGGAAGCCCGCAAGTACAAGCCTCCCAAAGCGGACATTGACAGAGAATTCGACGCCTTGATCGAGCAGTACGGCCGCGATTATCTCAGCAGCATCGGTTATACCGACGCCCAGCTGAGACAGTATGTGACCCAGCAGCTTCAGTTCCAGCAGCTGGTGGATGAAATCACAGGCGAGATCGTGATCAGCGACGAAGCTGTTAAAAACAGTTACGAACAGGTCCGGGCCAGCCACATACTAGTGCGGGCCGAAGGAGACGAGCAGGAGGCTTGGGACAACGCCAAGGCCCTTGCGGAACAGATCATGGGAGAGTTGGAATCCCTGGGGTTTGAAGAAGCGGCCATGCTGTACAGTGATGACAGCAGCGGCTCTTCCGGCGGCGATTTGGGGTATATCCGCCGCGGCGACACAGTGGAACCTTTCGAGCAGGCCATTTTCAGCATGGAAGTAGGGGAAGTCCGGGGCCCGGTGGAGACCCAATATGGGTATCATATCATCAAGGTCACCGAGAAGAAGCTGGCCGAAGGGGATGAATTCGAAGCGGAAAAGGAATCGCTCCGGGAACAGCTGGCGGAACAAGAACGGGTCAAGATCTTCAACAACTGGCTGTTGGACAAGAAGAACAAAGCGGAAATCGTGATTCTCGACTATCAGCTGTTAGCCTACCAGCACATGACGAACGGCGAATACGCTGAAGCGGCCAAGGCATACAGCAAAGCGATAGAGGCATATCCGACCAATCCGCATCTGTACGCGTCGTTGGGACAAGCTTACCTGTATTTGGATCAGCTTGACGAGGCTGTCGCCCAGTACGAAAAGGCTGTGGAGTACGGGCCCACCAACGGGCAGCTGCATCTGGCGCTTGCCTCCCTGTATATGGAAGCTGAGCGGAACGAGGAAGCGGTGGCGGCATTCTTGACTGCGTCCGAGCTCAGCATCAACGACATTTTCGCCCAGATGATGATTCGCTCCCTCCTGTCGGAGTTGGGAGCCGAAGATGCGGTAGCGGTGGTGGATCAGCGCATCGCGGAAATCCAGGCGATGTACGACGAGATCAACGCGGAAACCGGCGAGGGCACGGATGAACTTGTCGAGGACACTCAGACCGATGATGCGGCTGACTCTGCCGAGTAACAGCCAATCCCTTCATTGATGCTGCTGTAAGCGAGTGGCGGGTTCTCCGCCACTCGTTTGTCATATCCGAGTGGGAGGTAGTGGAGATTGAATATACAGAGACCCAGAGGTACTAACGACATCCTGCCGGAAGAAACGGGCAAGTGGCAGTTTGTGGAAGCCAAGATCCGTGAGCTGTGCCGCCGTTACGGATACCAGGAGATTCGCACGCCGGTGTTCGAGCATACCGAACTGTTTGTGCGGGGGATCGGCGAAGCGACGGATATTGTGGAAAAAGAGATGTATGCTTTCACCGACCGCAGCGGCCGCAGCCTGGCTTTACGGCCTGAAGGGACAGCCGGGGTGGTGCGGGCTTTTGTCGAGCACCGGCTCGATGCTCGGTCTTTGCCGGTGAAACTTTATTACTTGGGCCCGATGTTCCGTTATGAAAAGCCGCAGGCCGGCAGGTACCGCCAGTTCGCTCAGTTCGGCGTCGAAGCCATCGGCAGCATTGACCCGTTTCTGGATGTGGAGATGATCATGCTTCCCATCGAGCTGTACCGAGCCTGTGGGCTGGACGGGTTCCAAGTCCAAGTGAACAGCATCGGCTGCCCCAAATGCCGGGTTCAATACCGGGAGGCACTATTGAAGCATTTGGGCGCCAATGTGGATCAGTTCTGCCCCAACTGCCGGCGGAGGATTGAGCGCAACCCCCTCCGAGTCCTGGACTGCAAGGAAGAGAAGTGCCGCGCTTTGGTGGGGCAGGTACCGCTGATTACCGATTACCTCTGTTTGGAATGCGCCGATCATTTCCAGCAGGTAAAAGAGTACCTGGATCAGCTGGGCATCGATTATGTCTTGAATCCGCAGCTGGTGCGGGGCCTCGACTACTACACCAAGACAGTGTTTGAAATCACGGTGCCCACTCTGGGAGCGCAAAACGCCATCGGAGCCGGCGGCCGCTACGACGGCCTGGTGGAAGAAGTGGGCGGAAAACCACTGCCGGCGGTAGGCTATGCGGTAGGGCTGGAGCGGCTGCTTTTAGCCTTGGACCAACAAGCCGGCCGTTACTACGAAGAGCCGCGCCCCGACGCTTATGTGGCCCACTTTGGCGGTGTGACCAAGGCCAAAGCGGTGGAGATTGTGACAGACCTGCGCCGCCGAGGTTTGTGGGTGGAGATGGATTACCTCGGCCGGAGCCTGAAAGCCCAGATGAAATCCGCGGACAAACTGGGGTGCAGATCTGCGGTGATTATCGGCGAAAGTGAACTGGAACGGCAGATCGTCAAAGTGAGACATATGGCCACAGGCGATGAGCAGGATGTGAAGCTGGATCAGATTGCAGCATATCTCACAGCCGACAGAGAGGAGCATGGGGCATGAATTGGAAAAGGACTCATTACTGCGGAACAGTGAACAAAGAGCTGGTGGGACAGGCTGTCACCCTTAACGGCTGGGTCAACCGCCGGCGCGACTTGGGCGGACTGATTTTCATCGATTTAAGGGACCGCACCGGCTTGGTGCAGATTGTCTGCAGTCCCGAAGTCTTGAGCGAGGAACAGTACCGGCTGGCGGAAGGCCTGCGGCAGGAATATGTGGTGTCGGTTTCCGGCGTGGTCAGGCCGCGCCCGGAAGGACAGGCCAACCCCAATTTGGCCACCGGCGAGATAGAGGTTGATGTCCAGTCCCTGGAGATTCTCGCTGAAAGCAAAACGCCGCCGTTTCCCGTGGACCGGGCGGCGGATGTCGACGATACCCTGCTCTTGCGCTATCGGTACCTGGATCTGCGGCGCCAGCCGCTTCAGGAAACAATCGCGGCCCGGCACCGGATTGTCCATTATGTCCGCAATTTCCTCGACTCCCACGGCTTTTTGGAGATCGAAACGCCGATGCTGACCAAATCGACTCCGGAGGGAGCCCGGGACTACATAGTCCCCAGCCGCGTACATCATGGAAAATTCTACGCCCTGCCCCAGTCTCCCCAGATGTTCAAGCAGCTGCTAATGATCGCTGGTTTTGAGCGGTATTACCAGATTGCCAGGTGTTTTAGAGACGAGGATCTGCGGGCGGATCGGCAGCCGGAGTTCACCCAGATCGACCTGGAAATGTCCTTTGTGGAAGCGGAAGATATCATGAACCTGATGGAAGAGATGATGATCGGCCTGGTAAAGGCCATCACCGGGCGGGAAGTGCCGGCCCCGATTCCCAGGATCAGCTGGGCTGAAGCAATGCTGCGCTACGGCAGCGACAAACCGGACACCCGCTTTGGCATGGAAATCGTGGATGTGACCGACAGCGTCTCCCAAAGCCAGTTCCGGGTGTTCGCCGCGGCGATTGCCGCCGGTGGAGTGGTACGGGGGCTGAACGCCAAGGGCTGCGGCGCGAAATTCTCCCGCCGGGAGATCGACAATCTTGTGGAGGAAGCGGAGAAGTACGGGGCCAAGGGCCTAATCTGGATCAATGTGGGCGAAGGCGAAATAAAATCGCCGATTGCCAAGTTCCTTTCGGAACAAGAAACAACGGCGATCTTAAGAAAGCTTCAGGCAGAAAGCGGCGACCTGCTGCTTCTGGTGGCCGACGCAGCCCCGACAGCTGCCGATGTGCTGGGGCGCCTTAGGCTTTCCCTCGGCAAACAGTTGGGGCTGATCGACGAAAACCGCTGCGATTTCATTTGGGTGACCGATTGGCCTTTGTTCGAATACAGCGAGGAAGAAGGACGCTGGGTCGCGGCCCATCATCCTTTCACCGCTCCCCATGATGAAGACCTGGGCATTCTCGCCACAGATCAGAGGAATGTCCGTGCCAAAGCCTACGACCTGGTGCTGAACGGCATCGAGTTGGGCGGAGGCAGCATCCGCATTTCCAGGAAAGAAGTGCAGATGAAGATGTTCGAAGCTTTGGGGCTGAGCGAAGCTGAAGTGCAGGAGAAGTTCGGCTTTTTCCTGGAGGCCTTTGAGTACGGAGCGCCGCCTCACGGAGGCATCGCTTTCGGGCTTGACCGGTTGGTGATGCTGCTGACCGGGCGTGATTCCATCCGGGATGTGATTGCATTCCCGAAGACCACCAGCGCCATGGACTTGATGGTGGGCGCCCCGTCGGCCGTGTCTCCGCAGCAGCTGCGGGAGCTGAAGCTCAACCTGAAGCTGGAGGAAAACTGATGATCAAACCCGGCAGTCTCACGCCGTTTGGCTGAGCTTGTCGGCCAGATCATGGACAATGTTGGCGCCTCGGGAGACAATCACGCCGGTGAGGATATAATCGACCACAGCGTATTTCACCGGGACATCCAAGGTGCTGAAAATACCAACGCATGTCAGCCAAGATAGAATAATTCCCACAATGCCGGCGATGGGTGGTATGTATGCTTTGTCCAGACTGGGCGCGAGGGTTTTGATAAAATTGGTAATTATTTCCGACAGCACCGCCAAAGCCAGTACTTTATGCAGCAAGAATTCGATGGGGATCCCCTCCTTATGGTGGTTTCTGATTAATGTGTATGAGCCCGGGCCTGTATTTAGTACACATGCCCTGTAGATGAAAATGGCATCAGCAAATGGTTGCATTGAACACGGTTTTATGTTAATATAAGATTAAATCAGGGACCCTGCTGTGTTCGGGATGACACTGGCCTTGTTATGAGCCAACACCAATACGAAGGGAATTCGGACTCTAATAGTGGATTGTAGGCCTTCAAGCCAAGGAAACATGAAGCTATTAGGAGAATACCCACCTGCTGAGAGCAGGTTCATTCAGGCCAGTTGAACGACATGGTGGGGAAGGACGAGGCAAACCTCCTAGCAATAGGAGGTTTTTCTGATTGATATGCTTAAACCAGCAAAGGAGCGGCAGCAGTGGAAAGATTCGTGCGTACAGAATGGCTGATCGGCCGGGACGGGCTTGGCAGACTGAAGCAGGCGGCAGTCGCCGTGTTTGGCATGGGAGGAGTCGGAGCCGCTGCCGTTGAAGCATTAGCCAGGACAGGCATAGGCACCCTTGTGATCGTGGATCACGACCAAGTGGCCCCATCCAACCTCAACCGCCAGCTGATCGCCTTGACTTCCACATTGGGGAGGCTGAAGGTGGAAGCGGCGGCTGAAAGGATCAAGGACATCAACCCCGAATGCCGGGTGATCACTTATCCCATTTTCTATCAAAAAGAGCACGAGGCGGAGATCTTCGCCCACCGGCCGGATTATGTGGTGGACGCCATCGATTCGGTGGCGGCGAAACTGGACTTGATCGAGGGCTGTGTCCGGGCTGGGATCCCGATCATATCTGCCATGGGAGCCGGGAACAAGCTTGATCCCACCAAGCTTACAACCGCGGATATCAGTGAAACCCACACCTGCCCGCTGGCCAGAGTGATCAGGGCTGAACTCCGGAAAAGGGGTATTGTCTCGGGAGTTAAGACCGTGTTTTCCACCGAGCAGCCCCTTAAGGTGCACAAAAAAGAAAACGGCAGGCATCCTCCAGGTTCAATCGCTTTTGTGCCGCCTGTCGCCGGATATGTGATGGCCAGTGTGGTCGTGCGGGATCTTTTGGCCAGGTAGTCCAAACAAACAAAGAGGTGAGCAGCGTGGATCTCTTCAGCAGGGCGTATATGGATCGGACTGAAAAACCGCTGCCGCTGAGAATGCGGCCGGCTGACCTTGAGCAGTTTGTTGGGCAGGAACACATTCTCGGCCCCGGCAAACTCCTGCGGAAAGCCATCGAAGCCGATCAGATCGGCTCGCTGATTCTCTACGGCCCGCCGGGCAGCGGCAAGACAACGCTGGCTTATGTGATCTCCCAAGTCACCAAAGCCCATTTTATCCAGGTGAGCGCCACGGACACGGGAGTGGCGGAACTGAAGAAGATCATCGCCGAGGCCAAGGATCGGCTCAAGTTCCAGAGCCAGAAGACGATACTGTTCATCGACGAAATTCAGCGCTTGAACAAGGGCCAGCAGGATGTGCTGCTCCCGGCCATGGAAAGCGGAGACATCTCCCTGATCGCCGCGACTACCGAGAACCCCTATTTCGAAGTCAACGCCGCGCTCCTCAGCCGGGCCAGGATCTTTCAGCTCAAGCCGCTTACCAAGGCGGAACTGGCCAGGGTTGTGGAACAGGCAAGCAGATCTCCCCAAGGTTTGGCCGAGTATCCTCACCAGATCACCCCGGAAGCGTTGGATCATCTTTTGGAAACTTCCAACGGCGACGCCCGGGTAGCCCTCAATGCCCTGGAACTGGCGGTGATGACCACCACCCCCAATGAGCAGGGAATCCGGGTTATTGATTTGAGTGTCATGGAAGACGCGGTCCAGACTCAGCGGGTCAATTACGACAAGTCCGGTGATTCCCACTATGATGTGGTTTCCGCATTTATCAAGTCGATGCGGGGAAGCGATCCTGACGCGGCTTTGTACTGGTTTGCCCGGATGCTTTATGCCCAGGAAGACCCGCGCTTTATTGTGCGGCGGCTGATCGTCCATGCTTCTGAGGATGTGGGCATGGCGGATCCTACCGCAATGCTGGTGGCCCATGCGGCGGCCAACGCCTTGGAGTGGGTAGGCATGCCGGAGGCGCGGATCCCAATCGCACAAGCGATCATCCACATTGCCTGCGCTCCCAAGAGCAACTCCGTTGTCAAGGCCATAGACAGCGCCATGGCTGTGGCCGAAACCACCGCCCACGAACCGGTGCCTCCCCACCTGCGGGACGCGAGCTACGCCCAAGCGAAAAGGCTGGGCCACGGCGTGGGCTACAAATATCCCCACGGTTACCCTCACCACTATGTGAAGCAGCAGTATGTCCCGGACAATATCGCCGGCGCCAGATTCTACCAGCCCACCACCGAGGGAAAGGAAAAAGAAGTCAAAGAACGGCTGGATTTTTTGGCAACTTTGGATTGACAGCCCTAATCAGTCTGTGCTATTATTATTTCGAACCAATTCCGAGGAATTTGGTCGGAATTGTTGGGAGGACAGTGTAATGCGGATTTCAACCAGAGGCGAGTACGGAGTCCGAGCCATGTTGGATTTGGCTCTCCACAGCGCCGAAGAACCGGTGCCTCTCAGTGCGATCGCCGCCAGGCAGGATATCTCGGAGCATTATTTGGAACAATTAATCTCAGCACTGCGGAAAGCGGGGCTGGTAGTCAGCTTCCGCGGCGCGCAGGGAGGTTACCAGCTGGCCAAACCGCCTGAAGAGATAACTATCAGTGAAATCATCCGGACGCTGGAAGGGCCGATTGCACCCATGCACTGTGTGGAAGGCGCTCACGCCGACTGCCACCACGTGGAGCTTTGCGCAACCCGGATGCTGTGGCAGAAACTGCAGGCCAGCATGGAAGAGGTATTGAGTAAAACGACTCTGGCATGGCTGAAAGACGAGGCGAAAAAGATTCTGGCAACAGCTGCAATTCAGAGGTGATTCTACATGAAAGCGGTCTACCTGGATCATGCCGCGACCACACCAATGCGGGACGAAGTCATTGAGGCGATGATGCCTTATTTCAAAGAAAAATTCGGCAATGCCTCCAGTGTCTACAGCTTCGGCAGGGAAGCCAGGAAAGCGCTGGATGAAGCGCGCCAGGCCACCGCGGGGATTATCAACGCGGATTTCAACGAGATCATCTTCACCGGCGGCGGCTCGGAAGCCAACAACCTGGCCATCAAAGGGGCTGCCTGGGAGTACCGGCACAAGGGTAAACACCTGATTACCTCCAGCATCGAGCACCACGCTGTGCTCCATCCTATGCAGCAGCTGGAGAAGGAAGGTTTCGAAGTGACCTATCTGCCGGTGGACGATCAAGGCCTGGTGAGCGTGGAGGAGTTCGCCAACGCTCTCCGCGGCGATACAATACTCGTTTCCATCATGCACGCCAACAACGAGATAGGTGTGATCCAGCCAATAGCTCAGATCGGCGCCATCTGCAAAGAACGTGGGATCTTGTTCCACACCGATGCGGTGCAGACTGCCGGTTTGCTGGACATTGACGTCAAGAAGCTCAACGTTGACATGCTCACCATGTCGGCCCACAAGCTCTACGGCCCGAAAGGAGTAGGCGCCTTGTATGTCCGCAAGGGTGTGCGGTTGGTGCCGCTGATTCAGGGCGGCGGGCATGAAAACCGCCGCAGAGCGGGAACTGAGAATGTCCCGGGAATTGTGGGTATGGCCAAAGCCCTGGAACTGGCAGCCGCCGAGCGGGAAGTGGTGACGCCGCGGATTCAAAAGCTGCGGGACCGGCTCCTGGAGGGGATCCTAAACATACCGCACACTCGCTTGAACGGCAGCAGGACTGAAAGGCTGCCGAACAACATCAATGTGTCCATCGAGTTCATCGAAGGAGAGTCGTTACTGCTGAACCTGGATCTGAAGGGCATTGCAGCATCCAGCGGCTCAGCCTGCACTTCCGGCTCGCTGGATCCGTCCCATGTGCTCCTGGCCATTGGGCTTTCCCATGAGGTGGCCCATGGATCCCTCAGGCTGACTTTGGGCAGGGATAATACTGACGCCGACGTTGACTATGTCCTTGAGACCCTGCCGCCGATAGTGGAACGGCTGCGGGAGATGTCGCCTTTGTTTTCCAGTTAGAACGCTAAATCGGGGTGAAGGGGAAACTAGCCATGTATTCTGAGAAAGTAATGGACCATTTTCAGCATCCGCGGAACGTGGGAGAGATTCCCGACGCCGACGGCGTCGGGGTGGAGGGTAATGCCCGCTGCGGAGACATCATGAAGATCTGGATCAAGGTCGAAAATGACCGGATCGTGGATGTGAAATTCAAGACTTTCGGCTGCGCCGCGGCTGTGGCCACATCGAGCATGATCACGGAACTGGTGAAGGGCAAGACCATCACCGAGGCGGAAGCGATCACCAATAGAGCTGTCGCCGATGCTTTGGACGGACTGCCTCCGATCAAGATGCACTGCTCGAACCTGGCGGCAGATGCTTTGAAGGCCGCCATAGCCGACTACCGGTCGAAGAAACTGCAGGCAGTGCAGTAGGCACCAGTCCTGCTTTGACACATATTACCGCCGCCTCTGCTTTATGGTGAGCGGTAATTTTTTGTGAAATGAGCATAATAACTACCGAGGAGTGATCATATGCGAACCGGTAGAAGCTGGCTTATTGCAGGAGTGTTAGGTGCCCTGGCTGGCATGTATATCATGAACAAGCTTGAGGGAACCCCGATGCAGCGAAGGATGAAATTCACCCGCCGCAGGTTGATGCGCAGCCTCAGTGAAGGCTTTCAAACCGGCAGGGACATGCTCGGCAGCAAACTCGCCATGCTGCGCCGTTAGAGGGGCCGGCCCGTCCGGCCTCTTTTACATAAATCGCCGGCGGTTATCAATAATAAGACCATGGACACGAGAAAATGGGTTCTTATTGTACTGCTGTCTCTGATTGTCTTGTTCCTATACCGGGTGAGGATGGTTTTAAGTCCGTTTTTGTTCGCAGCCGTGATTGCCTACACAGCTTATCCCCTGGTGCAGATTTTTGAGCGGCGCCAGGTGCCCCGCCCCATTGCCATCATTTTGGTCTATCTCCTCTTCGCGGTGATTATCGGTCTTTCTGTTTCTTTTCTCATTCCCCAGCTCGCTGAAGAAGTGGATGAACTGATCAAAACCATTCCTGACCAGACGGAAATGCTCGCCGACGGCCTTGGCATTTGGCGCAGCCTCGACAAAATCTCGGTGCCGGAAGTGCTCCAGGCCAGCTTTGACCTGATCGTCGGCCGCATCCAACAGCTGGTGGAAGGTGTGGCGCAGCGGATCGCCGGGATCCTGGTGGGGATAGTCTCGCAGATCATCAGCCTCTTGATCGCCCCGATCCTCGCTTTTTACCTGCTGCGGGATCTGGAAGCGATCAAGCGGCGGAGTTTCATGTTGATCCCCAAACGCTACCGTCTCACAGTCTTCAAATTTTGCAAGGAAATCAACCGTGTGGTCGACGGCTTTATCCGCGGCCAACTGGTGAACGCGCTCTTGGTGGGCTCTCTGATTGCCGCCGGCCTTGCGCTGCTGGGTATTAAATACGCTGTTTTTATCGGCCTTCTGGCAGGAGTCTTCAACATCATCCCCTATTTCGGGCCGGTGATCGGCTTTGTTCCCGCTTCCCTCTTTGCCTTGGCCAAGTCCCCCCTGTCTGTGCTCTGGGTCTTGATTCTTTTTGTGGTAGTCAACCAGCTTGAGGCCAACGTGATCTCCCCCAAAATCATCGGCGAGCGGGTGGGACTGCACCCCTTGGCGGTGATCTTCGCTATTTTCGCCGGTGGTGAGCTGATGGGGATCATCGGGATGCTGGTCGCCGTCCCGGCGGCGGCTGTCGTCCGCATAGCCTTTCTTTACGTGCTCAAACGGGTGGAAGAGGCCTAAGCCCTAGTGTTGACAAGGTTTATGCCATTGGATAAGATAGGAATAAGTGGAGAAAAGAAGGGGGGAAACCGCATTTAGATGCGGGTATGATGAAGTACGTTACAGCTGATCAGATGCGTTCCATGTTCTTGGAATTCTTTAAATCGAAAGACCATAAGATATTACCCAGTGCCTCCCTGGTTCCGCACGGTGACGACAGCCTGCTTTTGACCGGTGCAGGCATGGTTCCCTTCAAACCGTATTTCATAGGCCAATCCGAACCTGAGCACCGGCGGGTGACAACCTGCCAGCGCTGCCTGCGCACTCCTGACTTGGAAAATGTGGGCAAGACGGACCGTCATGCCACTTTTTTTGAAATGCTGGGCAATTTTTCCTTCGGTGATTACTTCAAGCCGGAAGCGATTGCCTGGGCTTGGGAGTTTATCACCGAACACATGGAGCTTCCCAAAGACAAGCTGTGGGTCAGCATCTACCAGGATGACGAAGAAGCTTTCGCCATTTGGAGCCAGAGTGTCGGTGTGCCTGCGGATAGAATCGTGCGCCTGGGCAAGAAGGACAACTTCTGGGAAATCGGTGTGGGGTACCCCTGCGGCCCCTGTTCCGAGATTTATTTCGACCGCGGCGAAGCGTTCGGCTGCGGCTGCCCAGACTGCAAGCCGGGCTGTGACTGTGAACGGTTCATGGAGTTTTGGAACCTGGTGTTCATCCAATACATCAAGCGGGAAGGGGAGCAGTATGAACCGCTCACAGCCAAGAGCATCGACACCGGTATGGGTATGGAGCGGATTGTGGCTCTGATGCAGGGTGTCAAGAGCATCTTTGAAATCGATTCCGTAAGGCCGATTATCGATCATGTGGCGAAGCTCGCCAGAACCGAATACGGCAGCGATCCCCAGGCTGATGTGTCTTTCAGGGTGATCACAGATCACGCCCGGGGGATTACCTTCCTCGTGAGCGACGGAGTTTTGCCGAGCAACGAAGGCCGGGGCTATGTGCTGCGGAGGCTTCTAAGGAGAGCTGCCCGGCACGGCCGTT
Organism: uncultured Clostridia bacterium; assembly: GCA_900019385.1. Taxonomy (GTDB): domain Bacteria; phylum Bacillota; class Limnochordia; order Darwinibacteriales; family DTU012; genus DTU012. The sequence goes on along the minus strand of FIZJ01000044.1, from coordinate 6,676 downwards.
TGCTGGGAATCAAAGAGCAGTTTTTAAACAGTGTTGTCGATGTGGTGATCGAGCAGATGAAGGCGGGCTATCCGGAACTGCTCGACAAGAAAGAGTACATCCACCGGGTGGTGGAACTGGAAGAAAGACGCTTCTATGAAACTCTGGATCAAGGGATTCATATGCTGCAGGAGATCATCCATGCCCATCCGGCCGATCAGCCCCGGGTGATCGCAGGGACAGATGTGTTCCGGCTGTATGACACCTATGGGTTCCCGGTGGAGCTGACCCGGGAGATTGCCGAAGAGCATAAGTTCACCATCGATGAGGATGGTTTCCGGGCGGAAATGGAGCGGCAGCGGGAGCGGGCAAGGCGCGCCCATGTCCAAAAAGACTACACCGATCAGCAGCGGGAAGTGTACCGGGAACTGCAGAAACAGGTGGAATCGATCTTTGTCGGTTATGAACAGACCGAGTGCTCCACCAACATCGCGGCTTTGATCCACAACGGCCGGATGGTGGAACGCCTCGTCGCCGGCCAGGAAGGAACGGTGGTGCTGACCAAGACACCGTTCTACGCGGAAAGCGGCGGCCAAGTCGCGGATTCAGGGACGATCACCGGCAAAGTAGGCCAGTTCAGCGTCAAGGATGTGCGGCAGCCTGTGGATGGAGTGATTGTTCACCAGGGAGTGATGGTCTGCGGTGAACTGTTTGTCGGCGACCAGGTCCTGGCCAGCGTCTACGGGAAAGAACGCTGGGACACGGCGCGGCATCACAGCGCCACACACCTGCTGCACATGGCTCTCAGGGAAGTCCTGGGCGAGCATGTGCACCAGTCTGGATCAGAAGTGGACCACAACCGCCTGCGCTTTGACTTCACCCATTTCGAGGCTATGACCGATGAACAGCTGCAGCTGGTGGAAGCAAAGGTCAACGAAGCGATTATGGCCAACTATCCGGTGCAGACTGAGATTCTCAGCATAGATGAAGCCAAGTCCAAAGGGGCAATCGCCTTGTTCGGCGAGAAATACGGCAGTGACGTCCGGGTTGTGTCCATGGGGCCCTCCATGGAACTGTGCGGCGGCACCCATGTGAGTGCCACAGGGGACATCGGCCTGTTCAGGATTGTATCGGAAAGCAGTATTGCCGCCGGCGTGCGCCGGATCGAGGCTGTCGCCGGGAAACGGGCTCTCGAGTACACCGATCGGCGGGAGAAGGCTTTGCTCAGAGTAAGCGAGCTGTTGGACACAGTGCCTGATCAAGCGGTGGAGCAGCTGGAAAGGCTGCTGGAACAGCAAAAGAAACTGCAGCAGGAACTGCAGCAGTATCAGCGCAAAGCCGTGGCGGACCTCGGGGCCGAACTGATCAAGCAGGCCGAGGTTGTAAACGGTGTGAATGTGGTCATCGCCGAAGTGAACCTGACAGAGGCGGAGCAAATGCGGTCTTTAGGCGATGATCTAAGAGATCGCCTGAATCCCGCGGTGGTGTTTCTGGCTTCCCGAGCCAGTGGCAAGGTCCAGCTTGTGGCGATGGCCAGCAAAGCGATCGCCGGAGGCAGAGTGCATGTTGGCAATGTGATCAAATCAGCCGCGGCGGTTTGCGGAGGAGGAGGCGGCGGCCGGCCCGACATGGCTCAGGCCGGCGGGCGGGATCCGGAGAAACTGCCGCAGGCTCTGGAGTTGGCCCGGGAATTGCTGAGACAGCAGTTAGAGGAAAAATAAACCACAGTGCCGAATTAGAGAAGTAAGCATGACCATGGGGGGCTCGGTGGTTATGGAAGAAAGGACCACTGTTTTTCGCAGTAATGGACGGGCGCAGAGCAGCCTGATCGCAAAGGTTCTGGGCGAGGTGTATCAAGCCCTGCGAGCCAAGGGTTACAACCCTGTCAGGCAGATTGTCGGATACCTTATGTCCGGCGATCCAACCTATATCACCAGCCACAAAGACGCCCGCAATCTCATTCGGCAGCTGGAGCGGGATGAAATCCTGGAAGAGTTGGTAGCGAGTTATTTACAGAAGACGCAAGAGGCTGGTCAGTAGTCTCTTGCGTATATTTTCTTTCCGGCGAAGGATTGAGGTTTCATGTTAAAGGATCTGATTGCGCGGATCAATCTCCGGCACGCCAAGCCTGACGTTCCGAGTTACCGGATTGCCCTGGATGTGGGAACCGAATTTGTCAAGGCAGTCTTTATCGAACAGGCGGGCGGCGTGGCGACGATCATCGGCGTCGGCAGGGCGCAGCAGGACTACGCCGACATGGAAAGCGGCGCGGTAGCGAATATTTCCGGCGTGGCCCGGTGCTGCCGCCAAGCCATCAACCAGGGCGCGGTGGTGGCGGGTATCAAGCCCAAAGAAGTGGTGATGGGCATCGCCGGGCAGCTGGTCACCGGTGTGACCAGGACCGTGCTTCGGCAGCGTCAGCACCCGGAACGGGCTCTAACCAGGCGGGAGCTGTGCAATCTGGTGGGGACGGTGCGGCGGGAAGCCATGAAGCAGGCCGCTGATGAGATCGCGGAGAAGGCCGGCTTTAAGCGGCTGGATCTGGAGTTGGTGAACTCGGCTATAGTGGAGCTCCGCATCGACGGTTACCAGGTGAGCAACCCTGTGGATTTCCGGGGCCGGAATGTGGAATTGACCGTGTTTATGGTTTTTGCCCCTCTCATGCATGTCAGCGCCATGAAAACAATCGCTCAAAGGCTTGAGTTGGATCTGGTGGGGTTGGTTGCGGAACCGTTCGCTGTGGCGGCCAGCACCTTCACCGATGAAGCCTATGCCTTGGGTTCGCTTGTAATCGACATCGGCGGCGGCAGCACAGATATCGCTCTTATTCATCGGGGCGGGATCATCAACACCAAGATGGCCGCCATCGGCGGAAGGGCTTTCACTAAAGGAATCGCGGACATCTGCCGCACGACACTGCGGGAAGCGGAGCAGATCAAGCTGGACTATGCCGCCGGAATGGAAACGCGGGCAGAGGTCCGCCAAGCGATCGCCGCTGATCTGCAGATTTGGCAGGACGCCCTGATCATGGGCTTAAAGGAAATACAGCAGGGAATTCCCCAGGAGCTGGGCGTGCAGTCCGGGATCCAGCCGGGACAGCCGCTGCCGCCCCGAGTTGTGCTCTGCGGCGGAGGAAGCGGTCTGCCGGGGATCATTGAGGCGATCGCCTCCCCCAAACTTGTGGAAGCGGGAGTGTTCGCTGTGATCCCGGAAGTGAGGCTGCTGCAGACGGAGGATGTGTTCGGGATTGGGGATCCCAAGCGGTTCTTGACCGAAGTTCAGGATGTGACACCCAAGAGCATCGCTTTTCAGGCAAGTTTGTTCGAATCTAAGGGCAGGACCATCCTTGGAGGTGTCCAGATGGGATGACCATATATGTAGATCCCATGGATGAGTTGACTACAATTGTTCACCGGATCCGCACGGCGCCGGATCCGGAGATTGTTTTGGTTGTGCCGCCGGGTAATTGGGCTTTGCGAAATGCCATCAACCTAAAATTGTTGGCAAAATATGCACAAGATTCGCAAAAACAGTTGGCCATCAAAACTAGTGACCCGCTGGTAATCATGTATGCCGAAGCTAATCAGATTGCAGTTATTGGGAACGGGGCCGAGGCAGAGCAGGAGAATTGTGGAGAGGCGGCAGCCGATGCCGGCTTGGATGAGGCGGAGACCGGGAGCTTTGTGGAAGAAGCTGCGGCAGCAAAAGACGATGACGATAAAAGCTCCGGTTACCGCGGCAGAGAAAATCGGCGGGGAAGCTCAAAAAAGGCTGGCTATGAGCGTTTATTTGTGGTATTGTTGGTATTGGCTGCCATGTTGGGGTTAGCCTATTACCACCTGCCGAAGGCAATCATTGTGGTGTCACCGAAACTGATCGATTTCTCCGAAACCATTGAACTGCCCTTGGCGCAGCTGGAAGGTGCGGAACTGGTAGCCGTCCAGACCACCCTCACCCGGAGGACTCCGGCCACCGGAAGAAAGACTGTTGGCATCACCGCGGCCCGTGGTGTGGTGACCTTGATCAACCAGTCCCAATCCGAGGTTTTGGTGAAAAAGGGATCGATCGTGGAGACGGGAAACGGCGTCAAGTTTCAGACAGCAAGCGATGTGGTGGTACCGGCAGTGCAGACTCAGTACTTTATGGACATTCCCACCGGTTTGATCGCAGGTAAGGCCGAGGTGGAGATCATCGCTGTCGAACCGGGCATCCGGGGAAATGTGGCCGCTGGGCGGATCAATTCGATTCAAGGGTATAATCTGGAAGTGCGCAATTTGGAGCCTACCACTGGCGGCGAAGATGTGGTGCTGCAGGTCGCCGCCGAGGAGGATCTGGAGCGGGCGAAGGCCATGGTGTCCAGGGACAGCGCCCAGGAGCTGCTTGAGTCCATCAAGGCCAGGCTTGACGGCCGCGTCTTGCTGGAGGATACCTTCCAAAGCGAAATCCAGTGGGTGAATATGTCCCAGGCCGGCGAGGAAACCAGTGAGGTGTTCGCTTCCGCAGTGTGCCTGGGCAAGGCGTTCCTGATCGACACTGAGCGTATCGGGGAGGAAGTGGCCAGGGCTCTGGCCGCCAAGGTGCCAGAGGGCTTCGCCATCGATCCGGGGACCGTGGAATTGGTGGAAGTGCGGCTGGCCGCCGGTGAATCCGAGTTCAGACTGAGGGTTCAAGCTCAAGCGGTGATTAAAGGAATAATCAATCCCAGCGAGCTTGCGGATCAGCTGGCGGGCAAGGATGCGGCGGAGTTTCAGGAAGTGGTGGCCGCAAATCCGGCGATCGCCCGAATCCATATAGAGAACGGTGCAGCAGACAAGCTGCCGGCACTGCCCCGGTGGCTGAAGGTCAAGATAGAGGAACCGGTATATTGAGGGAGATGTCTTAGTGGAATACAGAGTTTTGGGAAACACTAGGATCAGGGTTTCGCGGATGTGCTTCGGGGCTTTGACCATTGGGCCCCTGCAGCGCAATCTGTCTTTGTCGGAAGGAGGCCGGCTGATCCGCCAGGCTTTGGAAGCCGGTGTCAATTTCATTGATACAGCTCAGCTGTACCGCAGCTACAGTTATATCCGCCAGGCGCTGAGCGGCTGGCGAGAGGAGGTGGTGATTGCCACCAAGTCCTACGCATACACGAAAGAACTGATGCAGAACGCCTTGGAAGAAGCCCTGAGGGAGCTTGACACGGACTATATCCACATTTTCCTGCTCCATGAACAGGAGTCGCAGCATACGATCCGCGGCCACTGGCCTGCCTTGGAGTATCTGTTGAAGGCCAAGGAGCAGGGCAAGGTGGGAGCGGTAGGCATTTCCACCCATTATGTGCAGGGTGTGGAAGGGGCGTGCAGATATCCTGAGATTGAGATCATTTCGCCGCTGATCAATGTGGCGGGGATCGGCGTTCAGGGCGGCACACGCAGCGACATGCTGGCGGCGATCAAGAAAGCGAAGTCTTTAGGAAAAGGCATCTATGCCATGAAACCACTAGGGGGCGGGCATCTGATCCCCAAGCAGCAGGAGGCGTTTCAATTCCTGCTTGAGCAGGAAGACATCGACGCCATCGCTGTGGGCATGAAGAACGAGCAGGAACTGAGGCGCAATCTGGCATACTTCAACGGCGAAGCCCTGCCGGAAGAACCGCTTGAGTATGACGAGCGCAAGCTGCACATCGACGATTGGTGCATGTTGTGCGGCCGGTGCGTGAGAGCCTGCCCATCGCGGGCCCTTACGGAAACGCCGAATGAGATTGTGGTTGATCAGAACAAATGTGTATTCTGCGGATACTGCGGCGCAGTTTGCCCTGAGTTCGCCATCAAAGTGATCTGAGGAGAAACAAATGCGGGTGCTTGGGTTGGATGTGGGAGAAAAGACGATAGGTGTCGCAGTGAGTGATCCTTTGGGGATTACAGCCCAGGGATTGGAGGTAATCAGGCGATCGACTCTCGATCAGGATCTTCAGCAGCTGGTTGGGCTGGCTGCGTCCTACAAGGTGGAGGAGATCGTCGTTGGCATGCCGCGGCGCACCGACGGCAGCTATGGGCCGGAAGCTGAGAAAGTGGAGCTTTTTGCCAAGGCTTTACAAAAGGCTGTATCGGTGCCGGTGAAGTTTTGGGATGAGCGGTTCTCGACTGTGACCGCCCAGAGAATCCTGCTTGAGGGAGACGTCAGTCGGGCAAAGCGGCGCCAGGTAGTGGACAAAGTGGCTGCGAGCATCATCTTGCAGGCCTACTTGGATCAACAAAGAGGAGGATTAACTAATGAGTGAACAAGAAAAGATTACTTTGATCGACGAGGAAAACAACGAGATTGAGTTTACTTTGCTGGACTATTTGGAAATTGACGACCAGCGGTATGTCGTGCTTCTGCCCGACGAGGATCCGGAAAACGGCGCCATCATCATGAGGATTGACCAGGATGAAAACGGCGACGACATCCTGGTGGAAATTGAGGACGATGAAGAGTTTGACCGTGTTGTCGAGGTTCTCGAGCAGGAGGATGAAGAGTAGAGCAGCTGTCTAGGGTGGGCGCCGGCGGCGCGTCGGTGCGAACCGGCAGTCTGCGTGCTGTCTGATTTGCATTTCGGCAGGCTTTGGTTTATAATAAATGAGCTTAGTCCGAAATGCATCTCAGATTAGGAGGGTTGTGGTTGAGGCCCAAGCTCTCGGCAAAGACTAAGCGGACCGTGCTTTTGGTGGTCCGTTTT
>FIZJ01000043.1:6893-7016 GCA_900019385.1 uncultured Clostridia bacterium | reverse complement strand
GCTCAAGAACTAGCTGATCTACTCTACAGTGCTCTCGCAGATGGTACAGTCGCACAGACCATCTTCTCAAAATCGGCCTCACAGCAGAGCACCGGATAAACAGCCAGGGCAGCCTTTGATAAT
>FIZJ01000043.1:0-6862 GCA_900019385.1 uncultured Clostridia bacterium | reverse complement strand
TTCATCCTTCTCAAAATCGGCCTCACAGCAGAGCACCGGATAAACAGCCAGGGCAGCCTTTGATAATCCATAGGAAATTATGTCTTTAGGGATAGCCCGAAAGCTGTCCATGTTAAGTTGGTCTATATCAGAAAAAGCCTTCTCCTTTGACCTATTGTACACTTGCCTGAACATCTCCTTTTGGAGTTGCTTTCTTTTTGCTTCCTTGTTCCTAATGTCCCGAATGACTTTCCCTTTCATAGATTCGTCTCCCTTTCTGTCTCCCTATTTTTGAAATTGTTGCCGGGGAAGCGGGGAGACTTCGCTTGTCAGCCAGTTTGCAAGGCTGGCCTATCCCCGGCAAAAATTTTATTCTTCCTATTGCGTTTTTACGCTTCGGGCGATATAAAGCCTTAACCTTATTATACAGTCCTATTCATTTTCGCTTAAGGCTTTATACTATTAAACCATATATAACATTCTACTGCTGGGACAGCCGTGAGTTCATGAGGCTGACCGTAGGCGTAATGTGCCAAGACAGCAGTGGGAGCTAGAGACTGACGTCAGGCATTCGGCACCAAGATAACAGCCGGTGATGAAGGTCGACGTCAAACGCCCGGCGTTTGATAGGGCCAACGTATCGGGGCAGGGGTGCTAGTCCGAAAGCGCTTGCTCTGAGGTGCTTGAGCGAAGCTGTCTGTCCAAACGCGCTTGTCCGAGGAGCCTAAGCTGCCCCTGTTGAGCAAGACTTGAACAAAGGGTCTCAAGACTAGCACGAGTTAGCCAAGGAGGAACTCAAATCCCGTGGCTATGCTCCTACCGATATCTTCAGGCACCTCATGGCCAAGACCTGGTCGCACCTCGAGCTGCACGGCCACTCCGACGGATCTCAGGAGCTCGTAGAATTCTACAGTGCGACTAAAGAAGTGATCCTTGTCCCCAACTACTAGATACACCCGCACCTGACGAGATAGGGGGTCTGCAATGGCTCGCTGCACCTCATCTAGATCTCGGAGAGCACTCGCGATCCCAAAGACGCCTTTCACAGGAAGGAGTCGATTGAGGCCAATCCGTATGGCGGTTGATCCGCCCTGTGAAAAACCTGCGATGACCACGCGACCAGAGTCAACTTCACACTCACGAGCTATCGCCTCATAGTGCTCGCGAATCTCCTTTACTGCACGGTCTTGGTCTCCCCACCAGTAACGTCCGGGCGAGATAACCTGTGATGACTGAGGGACGGCAACCAGCCAGCCATCTGCTGCCATAAACCTCCAGTGTTCTACAGATTCATCAGCGGATCCTCCCATGCAATGCAGGGCAATCAACAACGGCCAAGGCGGATCGCTCTCGGGCTTCAGCAAGATAAGTTCCGGTTTGGCAGCTCGTTGAGCCTCGGCATGCCTTTCCTGACAAGTAGCCACGATCTCTCTAAACCTATAATCATCATGGAGCCTGTTCAAGTCGGGGTCGCGCATGAGAGTCCCCTCCGACCACCAATGACCACGGCCCACAGCCTCCTGCAGAGAAGCGATCGCTCCATCAACGTCTCCCATCAGGGACAAGAAACAAGCCCGCCAGAACAGGATGTCTCCAAATCGGTCAGGGTGGCGGCCTGCCTCGCGCTCGAGGAGCGCGAGCGCCTCAGCGTAGCACTGCTCTGAGTGAAGCCGAAAGACCTCAGCTTGAAGCTCCCGGAAATGCATCGCATCCATAGTTCGGAGTTCCCTCCTCGACACTTAAGGTTAGGACCGTGTGTATAGTCAGATAGGCGCTTAGCGAAACGACTACCCATGATCCCACTCTCCCAGGCTCTGAGATGCGCTTTCACTAGACGTTTCTGCCCACAACTACTGAGTAGACAGGCACGGCCTCGATCGAGACTATCTCAGCGACCTCTTCGCCCACGAACTCGCGGTGGGGGCCGGCTGTCGAATCGGCAATTACAGTCCTGCCTTTGCGAAGAGGGGTTACGTAGAAGTAGATGGGCTTTTCGGCTACTTCCGGCAGGAATCTCTTAAGCCCGATCTCCCACGTCGTGCCGTTGTTGAAATTGTCGTTAATCAGTTTTCCGTCGATCATCGCACTTGCGACATCGCCTCGATAGTCGATGCGCAACAACACATCGTCGACGCCTGCGAACGACTCAGGCGAGATGTGAACGACTGCCTTGTTTGGTCTAACGTACTCGACTCTTAGATCTATATTAGCGTCGGGCACTCTCAGACTATAGCGCTGGAATACTCCATCTCTCTCGGAATCACAGACTCCATAGGGCGTCCTGAGCCCTTCGGCGACACCTGGGAAAACGCGGAGACTCATCTCGGAGCTGCCCGTCTTCTGCAGCTTTGCATATCCGTCCGTAGCCAACACTGCTGAGTCTGAGATGATGACTCGATCCCTGCCCCAGACAGGCGCCTTCCAAAGATCAAGCGCCTGAGCTCTCGTCAGAGTGCATATTGCCACCTTTGCACCAGTCCTGCTCGCGACTCTGACGACGCTGTCCATGCCGGGCTGGACGAACGCGTAGACTGCATCTCCATCGCGCTCAATCTCACCCCTTGTGGCCTCGATGCTTAAGACACTGTCACTGCAGAAACAGTACTCCGGGTCGAATCCCTCACGCGCGAAGAAGAAGTAATAAACCTCGTCTTCTACGGGAAGTCGGGTCAGAAGCTGAGCGGTTGAGTACCGCAACCTCGCCCCTTCGATGTCGAGGTTGATGGGCAGGATGGCGCACTCGTCCTTCTTGAGCGTAAAGCCGTTCCTTCTAGGAAAGACAATGTCGCCTGACTCGGTGCAGACGGACATCCGTATGTCTTTCAGATCCCTCATTTCTACGTGGTCCTGATAGTTGTTAAGAAATACAAACCCCGAGTCCCCTTTGACTCTGCCGGCATACCTAAGAGTGTCGTTGCTCTCAGGTGTGATGGATTCGCTGTTGTCTGGCAGCACAGTCGCCGTAGGAATCAAGACATCGGAGAACTCGTGGAGGAACAGGTGCAAAGTCTTGAGATATCTGTATGAGTCTCTAACTTGACCGAACTCACCTAGCGGTGCCTGGAAGTCATACGAGATCTTTGGCACGACGCGTTCGTTGAGGTATGAGTGCTTGCCTACTGGATTGGAACCGCCGTGGTACATGTAGTAGCCTATGAAGTTGCACCCTCCGGCAACCTTGCACAGTGCCATAGCCTCAACGCTCTCCGGGGGCACCACAAACCTGTACTTATACCACACTTGCATACCTCCGCCCATCTCGCAACAGGCATAAAGATAGTCCTCGATGCGGTAGCCCGCCTTGATATCTGCCTCGCTGAGCGCTTGGCCGGTGCTATCACTGCCGCCGCCCTTGATGCCACCTTCGAGGCCTCGATCGCCGCTATTGCCGCCGAGGTTGCCGTCACCGTCAAGACCAGCCTCGTCAGCAGACCTATTGCGGCCGGGGTTGCTGCAGTGCAGGTCCTTGAACAGGTATTCCGGCGTCGGTGCGTGCGTTGGCCTGCTCTCATCGACTGCCCATGGGCAAAAGGCATATCCACCGTGAAGCGGCAGGATCTCTCCCTCGAGCACGGGAGAACCCCAGGCAGTGCAGGTGAAAAAAGCCGGCGTCAGCCCTGACTCGAGCGCGATCTCCTTTAGCACCCTCATGTGCTCCTTGCCGCCTGACCCCCTGCTAACCCGCTCGTGCACGTAGATAGACGTGACCTCCCACGGCGCAGACGACGACATAAACTCGTTCTCGAGCTGAACTCCGATTATCGGACCTCCGTCCTTAAAAAACTGGCCGGCGACCCGGCGCCCAATCTCCCGGTAAAGCCGCCTCACGTAAGCAAGGTATCCTTCGTCATTGGACCTGACATCAAACGGCCTGCCGTAGAGCCAGTCAGGAATCCCGCCGTTTCTCACCTCTCCATGGCAGAAGGGGCCGACACGCAAGATGACGTAGAGCTGCTGCTTGGCGCAGAGATCAACGAAGTAGCGGAGGTTCTTATTGCCGCTCCAGTCAAAGACGCCCTCGTCTTCTTCATGGTGATTCCAAAAGACATAGGTCGATACGATATTGACGCCCGACATCTTCATCTTGACTATCTCGTCTTCCCACGACTCATACGGGTAGCGTGAGTAGTGAAACTCGCCGGAGATCGGGAAAAATGGCCTTCCGTTGAGCTCCATGTAGTAGTTGGTGAAACTAATCCGATTCCCCCTCGGGTCCACTCCGCCCATCTGGATATGATCCGATCTGATCACCTTAGGCTCTCGTCTCAAGTCCAGGAAGTACATGAGCACATTTCCCTCCGTGAAATCGCCCTCAGTTGCCTCTGTGCGGCAGTCTTCGGCTCCTCTATAGCGGCATTCAGGTCGCTCCATGGGATCGCCTCCGGATCGCCCCACGAGGTGATCTCCAATCACCTCCGTGACACGGCCTCCAGTTCCCTCTACGGGATGGCATCCCCACTTTCTAATCCGAAACGGCCTTCCTACTCTGGAGTGACCTTTTTACTCCGAAGTGACCTTCCTACTCCAAAGTGGCGTTTCTAATCACTTGACAGATGTCTCTTCGCCATCCTCCTGAGCAGCCTAATCGCTGCGTCTTCATGAAGAGGCTTGCTTACCAGGTGCCCTTGTATTCTGTCACATCCATAATCGAGCAGATATTGCCTTTGCCTCTCGTGCTCGACGCCTTCTGCTGTGACATGGTGGCCAAGCCTATGCGCCATTGAGACTATGTCTCCGGTGATGGATTCCTCAGGTTTGAGGTGCATCAACCTGTCGACGAAGTACTTGTCGATCTTGAGGCAATCGATGTTCAATTCCCCTTCCCTTGCGAGAGAGGAGTATCCTGTGCCAAAGTCGTCGATAGAGATATGGATCCCTGCATCCCTCAACTCACCGAGGACTCTATTGAGGTCGTCGAAGTCCGAAGCCAATGCGGACTCAGTGATCTCTATACCGACGCTGGTGGGGTTTACCCCCATTTCTTGTACCCTATCAAGCAGGTCTCTGAAGAAACCGTTGGTCAACAGCTCAGTTACGGATACGTTGACTGAGACGTTGACTTCGCCAAACCCACTCTCGCTTAGCTTGTTGAGAAAACGGAACGCCTGGAGAAAGACCGCCTTTCCAACTGGGACGATAAGCTTGTTTTTCTCGGCTATTGGAATGAACTCAAAAGGTGATACCTCGCCGAGCTTCTTGCAGCGCAATCTGGCTAATGCCTCAAAACCCCATATCTGTCCAGACCTAAGATCCAGTATCGGTTGATACTGCAAGTACAAACTGCCATCATCAGCATTTATCGCTATCCTGGTGAGCTCAGATTTGATCTCGTGCTCACGCATTACCCGCTTTTCGATTTCAGCATCGTAGAAACAAATGCCGAAGTCCCTGTCTGCGGAGTCCGTGGCGCTTTCAGACGCAATCAGGAGGTCCCTCAAGAGCCCCTCCACATCTTTCTCATTGTCCTGATTGATCTCCAAGACGCCGATTCCGCAGCCGACTCGCTCAGCCTCAAGCGAGGCTCGCAACGTATTGGCAATAGCTTCACAAAAGCTGGTAAGTTCGGCCTTGTCCGAATAACCTTTCAAGTAGAACGCAAGGTGATTGTCACTCATGCTAAACAGCGTGCACTTGTCGCTCGAGTACATCTTGAGAGAGTCGACTACGTCTCTTATCAGCCCCTCGGTGTAGTGAAATCCGTAGGTCAAAGTCAGTGACTGCACTGCACGCAGATCTATGCCTACAATAGCTCTCTTTTCTGTCGATTCCTTCTCTGCATCGCTTCTGAGGAGGCGTTCGAAGTAGCTCAGGTTGTACAGGCCGGTCAATCTGTCATGTTCGCTCGCGTACTTGAGAGTATCCTCAATGGCCTTCCTGTCTGTTATGTCAATGATGATTCCCTCAAGCGCTTCAACTTCACCTGCCTCGCTGTAAATGCCCTCGCCCATTTCAAGTACCCATTTCCTATCTCCCGAAGCAGTGACGATCTCGTACTCGCACCTGAACGGTAGCCGAGCAGAGATCACGCGGTTCCATTCAGCCCGGACTAGGTCTCGATACTCGGGCGCGATGATGTCGATGTAGGCGACGTCCCTGTTGTTCAAAAGCATCTCCAGCAAGTAGCCGGTCAACTTGAGACAACCTTCAGACACGTACTGCATCGTCCAATGTGGGTCATAGCTGCACCTATACGCCAAACCCGGCAGATGGGAAAGCAACACGGACTTGCTGCGCTCGCTCTCAATCAACGCCTCCTCGATCCTTTTGCGTTCGGTGATATCGTGAACAAGGCATATATGGTTGTATCGAGAGTCGCCGGATAGGGCAAGGCGAGCCATAATCCAGTGCACCCAAACAACCGAACCATCAGGCCTTATTAATCTCTTGTCCATTGTGTAACCGTTGATCTTGCCTGATTGGAGCCTCTCGTAGTTCTTTAGATCCTCATCGAGATCATCGGGATGCGTAATGCTTGCCCAGCCTATCCTGATGAGCTCCTCTTTCGTTCTACCGGTGATCTGCTCAAAAACCGGGTTTATGCTGACGTGGTCGCTCCTTGAAGCCTCGCGAGCCGATACGGCCTCACTGGAATAACGTATCGCTATTCCGACAGCCGCTTGATCAAAGATCACATCAAATGTCGATTTTTGCTCCTTCACCTGTTGTTCAAGCGTGCGTTGAATGCGTAGAAGCTCCGCATGAATCCCGATTCTCGCCCTCAAGGCGGCCATATGAACAGGTTTTCTGACAAAATCGACAGCGCCCAGTTGCAGGCCCATGATTTCGTTGTCCAGCTCGTCATAATTCGTCAGTATAATGACGCGTAGTTTATCCTGCTCAATACAAGGCCCAAGCTCCTTCAGCACCTCGAATCCATCCATGC
>FIZJ01000042.1:21873-31320 GCA_900019385.1 uncultured Clostridia bacterium | reverse complement strand
GGTGACCTGTCACACACAGCGTGACAGGTCACCGTCCCCTGGCACACCCCTGGCACACCTGGCACATCCCTTTATTTCCCGTGGATGAACCGTTCATCCCGCAGCGTCTCGACCCACCGGTCCAAGATAAAGCTGTTGATTTGAATACGGGAATCGCCCCAACCGTTCTTCTCGTAGCGAGTACCCCGGTAGTCTTGGCTCATATAGATGAACCCCTTAATCTCAGGATGTTCCTCTAAAAACGAAAAGAATGGGCCAAACCACAAATCCCAATCGGCCTTGCCGTCAACAAATCCAGGATCCTCACTGTCGGGTGTCAAATGAGCGTCAACTGCCGCCACTTCAGACAGCATGACTGGTTTCCCATGCCGGCGAGCCATATCTAGAAAGCGTATCGAGCGCTCGTATTGTGACTCGTACAGCCTTCCCAACCGGCCGCCTGCAGAACTTCTTCCACTAATCCGTCTCCATCCGACGACATACCCACGGAGGCTACAGAGGTGAAGCAGCTGTGGTAGAACAGGTCAAGCCCAAACCAATCCACATATTCGTCTCCCGGATACCACAGCGGTTCCCCATCGGGCCCGACTGCGTCAAAATCCCCAGGGCTGTTAGGTTCGTAACACCATATGGTAACAATATTGTGCGCCCCTTCCTCCCGGAGCAAGTCCACAAATCTGCGGAACGCAATCGGATAAAGCCCTTGATTATAGCCGTTCCATGGCCCGTTGAACTCAAAGCCAATCCGCACAAACACTGGAGCGGCGTAATCACGGATAATCCGGCCAACAGCCCGGATCAGGCCGTCATACCTGGTTGTTCGGGCGATCACATCATCCACCGCCTCACCATCTCCGATGCTCATCGCAAACGACAAATGAGGGATCCGTCCCGCTTCCTTGACCCGTTCTAAAAAATCCGTAACCACTTGCTCAAGCGACTGCGGCCGCGTCCCAGGAACAGCCAAGTGAATGCCTTCCACAGATGGGTACAAACTAGGATCTCCCAATGCTGCGATATATGCGTCCACATCACTAGCATATGGCGAAGCACCGTGGTATACGTACCCGTCTGGAGGCTCCAAAATATCCCGGCTGACTTCCACCGGCATCTGGGCATAGGATGCAGCCGCAAACAGCCATAGGCCAGATGGTAGGCTTAAAGAGAAACATATCAAGAAGCCCAGCAGAACGCTTGACAATATGCTTGGCCCACAGTAAATCCTGCTCCCAACACCTGTTTTCCTCAACGGGCTTTTAACCTGGTAGTTCATATCTCAACGCCCCCAATAGCAATCTCAAAGACACCCAAGTAAGACACTTGAGACACCTCGCTTGACACTCTCAGACCTTCCTTATCCTAACCGCCATATACTCCCTGCCCGGCAGCTTGACGGTGAATTTCCCCTGATGAATGCCGGCATCTGTGATCGTCATGTTCCAGGTATCGATTACATCTACCTGATACTCGTGCTCATCATCGAAGTGGTAATTCCTGAAACTCGCCCGGTTGAACCCTTGGTAATCCAGATAGTATGTTCCATGATGGGCTGTCGACTCAGGCACCGCTGTGACCGAATCAGAGTTCAAACGATATGGTTTCAACCCGTGCCCCGGAACATCGCGCAGAATCTGATACAAAAACTTAAGCCGGGCTGGGCTCTCGCCGTGAAGCTCTCCCCCGTGGCTCCACCACAAGATCTCCTCAGGATGGATGTAGGTCTCTCCATGGGTTGCATAGCCGCCGCGGCACGTTGCTTCCCAGAAGCGGCGAACCAGTTCCTGCCCGCTGATATTTCCCCAACCGTGTTCAATATTGCCTTCATAACAGATTTCGTCTAAAATTACAGGCTTACGGTAGCGCTGCCGATAGTCTGCTGTCAGCTCGGCAGTTTTGTACTGATCGACTCTCTGGATGCTGCAGTGGGTCACCCACGGCCTGTTGAAGTCGTAAATGGAGCGGCAGTTGTGGATGGAGCGAAGGTGGTTGTACGGATCCTTTTCGCAAACAATCGCGGCATAGCGCTCCCAGTCCCTCAGAGTTTTGCTCTTCATCAAATCATATTCGTTGGCCAATGACCACCATACGTTGCGGAAAGCGGCGAAGCGGGCGATCACATACGTCCAGTACAGCTCATCCGCTTCCGAAGACATATTACTGAAGCCCCATCGGTCATAGGGGTGCATAACGATCAAATCAGCTTCGATACCTAGATCCATTAGGTCCTGGATACGCCGTTCAATCGATTGGAAATGCTTGGGATTGAGACGGGTGAAATCCCAGTTGTTGCCTTTTAGCAGCTCAGGATCCATGAAGTTTTCCCTGGTGAGCCCAGAGCTGTCGCAGGGAGCGCCTTCGTATGGATAGGTCTGAGGCTCGTTGAAGTTGTAGACATAGTGTTTGGGAAGTATGCAAAAACGGATCTTGTTAAAAGCGCTGTCTTTCAGTGTGGCAAGCGTCTGCTCCTGAAGCTCTGGTTTTTGATGTGTCCACACATAGCAAGTGGTGCCGATTGGATAGTAGGGAGTGCCATCCTCATATGCGAAGTGATATGTATTCGCAACTCTGACTGGGCCGTGATTGTTCTTAGACGCCGGGGTAACCGTAAAGCTGCCGCTGTATGTGTCGTCGCTGAAACTGCCGAAAACCCTGAAGCTGTACTCTCCTTCAAAAGAAGGCATGAACCGGACTTTGTACATCCCTTCACCGTCATAGAACCCATCCACTTCCACTTCTTCATTCTTGTTTTTAAACACACCTTTGATGAACCAATCAACGAAAGGATTCCGATCTTGACGCCCCGGTACAGCCACTTCAAAGACACACCAACGCTCAACTACACTTGGATACAGACATCGGCTCATGGTTCAAACCCTCCTTTGCTGTGTGACAGGGGGTGACAGGTGGTGACAGGGGACGGTGACCTGTCACGGCTATGGCCAGAGTGCACCTGTGGAGTGTGACAGGTCACCGTCCCCTGTCACCACCTGTCACGTCCCTCTCACTCACTCGCGCGCTCTCTCGCTCCCTCAATGCCAGATTTCATTTATAAACTCCGCCACTTCCACCCAGGCCGCATTGGCCTCAGGCAGCTCCGGAAACAGCATCTGGAAGACATGGAACATCCCGGGGTACGTAGTCTGCCGCACATCCACACCGGCTTCCCGAGCCTTCTGGGCGACTGCTACAGTGTCATTCAAGAGCCGTTCATCCCCGCCTACCTGCATCAGCATCGGGGGGAAGCCGTAATATTCACCGTAAATGGGGGATATATATGGATCATCCGCCCTAGCATTACCTACATAAGCCGGAGTCCACAGCCTATAGTCAAGATTGGTCCAGGCAGACATAGTGATCAAAGCCTTCGGCAGAGGCTGTCGATTATCCCGCAGATAAAGCGCTGTCGCCAGCGTAAGCCCGCCTCCTGCCGAATCACCTGCAATTATGATCTGTTCCGGCAGAATGCCTTGATCGAGAAGCCAGTTGTAAGCTGCCACCGCATCTTCAAGCGCCGCCGGATACGGATGTTCCGGCGCGACCCGATAATCCACCGTCAAAACAGCACCGCCGCTCAGCTTTGCGTACTGCAGCGCCGCCCTCCGATATGTAGCCCCATTATCTTCTAAAGAGCGCATATACGCTCCTCCGTGCAGCTGCAAAACCGCCCGGTCCGGTTGATAGTTATTTGGACGCAGCCATTCCATTACGATCCCATCAACCGTGATAACTTCTAAACTATATTCCTCGGGTAAAGACCAGCTTGCATTGAGCTGATTCAACAGCTCTAAGTTATCGTTGCTGCCCATTCCCAGCAGAATCTGCAAAAGCTCTCCCGCCGCGCTGCCTCTAAACATGGGATTAAGACTCAGCACCACGATCATGGCCCCTGCCAGACAAACCACAGCAATCCAACCTTTAAAACATTTGCTTCGCTGCGCTGCCCTATTCATCGCTGTTCCCCCCTGCTTCTCCCAGTATATCTTCGAAGATATCCGTCAACCTTCCCAGCAGCTGAATCAGTTTTTCAGTCTCCGATTCACCAAGCGACAATACAATTCGCTCAGCCACCTTAAGAATTGTGTCGTTTGCTTTCTGAAGCGCAGCCCCACCTTCTTCAGTCAGGGATATGTTGATGCTTCGCCGATCATCTGGATCAATGGTTCGGACAATCAGCCCCCGCTCTTCTAGAGCGTTCAGGATGCGAGTTATGGCAGGACGAGGCCGATTAAGCTGGTCAGAGAGATCAGCTGCCTTGAGAGAACCTGGCCTTATCTGGTTTGACTTCATCAGGCCTTCCTGGAAAAGAGATCCGTCTGTGATTGATTCCGAAGTCTCTGCTGTCCCCGCAAGCCAAATATGGCGTAAAACAAGGTATTCGCCTTGCGATAGATTGCCCGCAGTCGCCAGCTTGTTCAGCTGTCTGCGCATCTTGAGACAGGCATGCAGAAGGCGCGTCCCAGTGTGCTGCCGCATAGTAGTCACCTCCATGGTAACATGGTTGCATGACAAAATAGTTACATGCGTTAGTTATTATATAACGGAAATAATTACATGTCAATGGTGTGACAGTAGAATAGGACGGCGGCTGCAATATGGGACACAGCACGAGAGTGTAACATGCGTCAGCAACACACCTGTGACACGTTCGTGATACGCAGCGTTGACACAAAGTGCGACACGTGACCGTAACATGCGGCGGTGACAGAAAACGTGACAGGTCACCGTCCCCTGTCACACCTCTGCCACACATACGCAGAACGTGACAGGTCACCGTCCCCTGTCACGCCTGTCACTCTGACAAAAGGCATCCCCCGCACATCCATTACCAATATGACAGCAGGAAATCCGTGGAATTCGTGTAATTTTAGAGATGAAGATCAGAACTAGCCTGTAAACGGTTGTGAAGAATTCTTATGATTAGAGGACAAGCATCTTGCAGCCAAATAATGAGAGGAGAGATCAAGATGGGAAAAAGGATAGCGCAGTTCCTAAAGGTTTCACTGCTGACTTACATTATCTACAAGCTAGCGATGAGCGCGTTGAATATAAGCCCCTTTAGGGTAAGGGATTTTAAGCTCACAGACCTGGTCTTGGATTTTGGTATCTGGGTAGTGGCCTGGGTAATCAGCTCGTTCTTCCTGGACCGGACGTCAAAAAGATAACAGCCTGATGCAAAATGCCAATTGGTGAGCATAACAAACGGGCAGATGGATAAACCTCCGTCTGCCCGTCGCTCTTTATATCCAGGTCGCACAGCATGCCACCGAATGGGTGTCCTCCACACATCTTCGCCTTACTCAATCCTCACTACCTCACATCTTTGCCTACTCAATCCTCACTACCTCATAGCCTGCTTCGCTGACCGCTTCCTTGATCTTCACTTCATCAAGGATCGACGGCACCTCAATCACTGCGACCTTTTTGTCCAAATCCACATCGATTACTGCTACTCCTTCCACAGCATTCAAAGCGGTCTTGACTCTATTGACACAATGCTGGCAGCTCATGCCTTCTATAAACACTTTTTTTGTCATCTTTCTCCCTCACTTAGCCTGATGATAGTACCTGGTATTTGAATAATACCGGCGTGGGATCACACCTGCGCAACTCCTGCAGCCCCTGCAGCCCCTGCAGCCCCGGTTTACTTAGCCTCGTGCCTCTATTCTACCCGATTTCTGCCGGAAAATGAACCCAATGTGCCGACAAGGTTCGGCTCGGCAGACGTGACAGGTCACCGTCCCCTGTCACACCCTGTCACAACGCGCCGATCTGCGTCTTGTACATCTGTGCGTACTTGCCGCCGCGGGACATCAGTTCATCATGGCTCCCTTGCTCCACTATCTCGCCGTTTTCCACAAAAATAATCAGATCTGAATCTCTAATCGTCGCCAGCCGGTGGGCGATGATAAATGATGTCCGGTTTTCACTGATATGCAAAATCGACTGACGGATTTTCTGCTCTGTCAGAGTATCCACCGAGCTTGTAGCCTCATCCAGAATCAAAATCGGCGCATTGGCAAATATCGCCCGAGCTATGGTCAGAAGCTGCCGCTCACCCTGAGACAGCTCCATCCCTCCCTGCTCCAGGACAGTGTCATATCCTTTGGGCAGGCGAGAAATGAATCCATCCGCCCCTGCAATCCGGGCTGCCTCTACGACCCGCTCCAGCGCTGCATCCTCATGCCCATAGGCAATGTTTTCTCTGACAGTCGCTGCAAACAGCGCCGTGTCCTGCAGCACCACACCAAACGCGCGGCGCAGATCCCGCATCTTATAGTCGCGAAGATCGACACCGTCAAGGAGAATACTCCCATCAGTCACGTCATAAAACCGCGTCAGCAAGTTCACAAGCGTTGTCTTCCCCGAACCCGTCGGACCGACAATCGCCACACGAGTCCCCGCCGGAATCTTCACTGAAATATCCTTCAGCACAAGCTTTTCTGGAGTATAGCCAAACCGGACATTCTTTATCTCAAAATCGCCGCGGGGGTCTGCAAGATCATTGGCATCCGGCCTATCCTCAGGTTCCGGCTCTTCGTCGAGGATTTCAAACACCCTTTCCGCGCCGGCCACAGCTGTCTGGAAGTTGTTGTAGATGTTGGCGATCTCCACGAAAGGCCGGGTAAACTGCCTGATATACAGCAGAAAACTAGTGATCAGACCAATCTCGCCAATATACCCCTTCACATACAGCACACTGCTGAAAACCGCAATCGTCACATAACACAGGTTGTTGATCACATTCATCAACGGCATCAAAAAGCCCGACCAGATCAACGCTTTGATCGCCACTCGGCACAGCGCATCGTTCTTCTCCTCAAACTCCCGCTCCATCTGCTCTTCGCGGCAAAAAGCCTTGACCACAAGCAGTCCGGAAATGCTCTCCTCCACATGCCCGTTTAGAATACCCAAAGCTTTCTGCCGTTCGGCAAAGAGTTTCCTGGTGCGCTTGGTGACTGTCCGGGTCAGCAGGAAAATCAGCCCGACGCCGAACAGCGAAACCAGTGTCAAAACTGGGCTTAGCGAAACCATGGCGATAAACACACCGACGATGGTGAACCCATATGTCAACAACATCGTCATTGAGCTGGAAATAGTGGTGCTGATATTGTCCACATCGTTGGTCAGCCGGCTCATCAGCTCGCCGTGCTGATGCCTGTCGAAAAACGAAAGCGGCAGCTTCTTGACGTGGCTGAACAGTGTCCTGCGAATGTGATGGATGACCCGCTGCCCGATCGCCGCCATCAAAAACGCCTGGGAAAACTTGATCAGCCAATCGCAGAGATAAAGCACGCTCAAGTAAATCAAAATCCAGGTGATGGGTTCGCTGTGGCTTACCATCGTCACTGTCTTTCCGGTGATGTACGGCGAAAGGATGGATGCGCCGGAGCCAAAAGCGGACAAAACGAGGACCATGAAAAGTCCCCTGCGATTGCCCTTGGTCAGCTCCCAAAGCCTGGCAAGAGTCCCTTTCATGTTCTTGGGCTTCACCACAACCATACCGCCGCGGCCGGGACGGGTTATGCCGCTGAGATTGCTGGGCGGGATGCCTCTAACTGCCACAGGCTTCACCCCCAATCTGGGACGCATAGATTGCCCGGTAAGTCTCGCAGCTGGCCATCAGTTCTTCATGCGAACCATAACCCTGCACTGTGCCGTCAGCCATGCACAAAATCCGATCAGCCCGCATCACAGTGGAAATCCTCTGGCTGATCAGTAGAACTGTCGGCTTGTAAGGCAGATGGTGCAGGCCATTCAGCACTTTGGCTTCCGTTTCCGCATCCAATGCGCTGGTGCAGTCATCGAGAATCAGTACCTTAGGTTTGCGGACCAAAGCCCGTGCCAGCGACAGCCTCTGCTTCTGGCCGCCAGAGAGATTGACGCCCCCCTGGCCCAGCATGGCTTCGTAGCCGTATGCCCCCTCGCTCCCAGCCTTTTCGATGAACGCATCGGCGCAGGCAATCCGCGCAGCTTCGCGAAGTGCCATTTCATCTGCGGTGTCACTTCCCCAGCGCAAGTTTTCCCGGATTGAACCGGTGAAAAGCAGAGGTTTCTGAGTCACGACCGCAACAGCGGTCCGCAGCAGCTTCTCGTCTATGTCCCGCACATCACAGCCGTCGATCAGCAGCCTGCCTTCGGTCACGTCGTAGAAGCGGGGAATCAGGTTGACCAGCGTTGTCTTTCCGGAACCTGTGGGTCCAATTATCCCAATCGTTTCCCCCGCTCGAATCTGAATGTTGATATCCCGCAGCGCTTCTTTCCCAGCGCCGGCATAGGCGAAGGACACATTCTCAAAACAGATAGCGCCGGTGATTTCCGGAGTCAAAGGGCGCACCGGTTTCGCCTGGGCCGGCTTTTCATTTAAAACTTCTTCAATCCGCTGCGCCGAAGCGATAGCCCGCACAGCGTTGTTGATCACGTTGAAAATCATGGTAACGGCGAACAGGATTTGGGTCATGTAGTTGACCGAAGCCATCAACCGGCCGATTCGCTCTGGTTCCTGATTTCGGGATATCCACAGTAAAAGCACGATGCCGAAGTTGACTGTCAGGTTGATCAAAGGCATGAAGGTGGCCATAACCCGCAGCGCCGCTGTGTTTGCTGAAGCCAAAGAATGCGAAGCCACATCGAACTTTTCCGCTTCCTGCTCTTCGGCGTTGAACGCCTTGACCACCCGAACCGAGGCCAAGAATTCTCTGGCGACCGCGTTTAGCCGGTCCAACCTGCGCTGGACTGCTCCAAACCTGGGATAACCAATTCGTATCACGCCCGAGATCAAGACCGAAACTACGCCGATAATACCAATAATCACCGGTGCCTGCTGCGGTGTCTGGAAAATGATCAGGATGATCGCGCCGACACAGGTGATAGGTGCTTTGACCATCATCCGCATCAGGCTCATGACAAAATCTTGAATTTGTGTCACGTCGTTGGTAATCCGAGTAATGATGGAGGCAGGCTGAAGGCGGTCGATATTCTCCAAAGAGAGCTGCTGGACGTTGTGGTAGATGTCTCGCCGCAGTTCTCTGCCGATGGTCTGAGAAGTACGGCTGGAGAAAACATTGCGCATGATGGCAGAAACAGCGCCAACTGCCGCAATGCCCAGCATAATGGCTCCATATCCGAGGATTGTGGATATATCCGCGCTGGTTACACCTTTATCAACGATAAATGACATAAATGTCGGCTGCAGCAGATCCGCCATCGCTTCCATCGTCAAAAACAAAAGCGAAAGCAAAAAGACCCCTAGATGCCGACGCAAGTATCTAAGAATCAGCTTCATCCGCTGTCCTTCCTTTTTTGGCGTGACAGGGCGTGACAGGGGACGGTGACCTGTCACGCCACACCTACTAGTATATCTACATGCTAAACATACCCACAATTATACCGACGTGGAAGTTCCAGTGTGACAGGTGTCAGTGTGACCGGTGTCCGTGTGACAGGTGT
>FIZJ01000042.1:0-21831 GCA_900019385.1 uncultured Clostridia bacterium | reverse complement strand
GGTGTCCGTGTGACAGGTGTACGTCCCCTGTCACCAATGTCACCAATGTCACCAACCTGTCATCACCCCCGCCAACACCAGCGCAATAGGGTGTAATGGCGTGACAGGTCACCGTCCCCTGTCACGCCCTGTCACGCTCTTTATAACACAACTGCTTGAGAATTGACAACTTCTTTCCGAAACTCCGCTTCCTCGAAAAGGACGTGCTCCAGGAAGATTTCGCCCCCCTCTGGGCTTAGGAGCCGGCCGATGTTCCGGAGCAGGAATGTCCACAGCGCAAACCAAGGTTTCATGTCCCGGATGCTTTCGATATCAAGGTGGGTGGACTCTCTCTTTGCCCAAGTGCGGAAGCAGGCCCATTTTTCCTGGCGAGACAGTTTCTTGTCGGTTAGATTATAAAGCAGCCAGCCCAGATCCAAGAAATGGAGCTTGGAGCGGACACCGATTTTTTGCTTGGGCAGGCGCTGAACCTCCTTGCCGTTGATCAGATCCACGAAGGCACCCATCAGATCCACACCGGCAAAATACCCCAAAATCACTCCGGGAGCGATGCGCGGGTTGCAGTCGATGAGATAGAGTTGGCCCGTGGCTTCATCTTGCATGTAATCAAAACTGATAAAACCGGTCCAGTTAAGGTGCTTGATGATGCGGGCGTCAAACAGTTCCGCTTCAGGCTCATCGACTGTGATCCGGTAAGAGCTGGTCCCGCCGCTTGTGGGTACTGTCCGCAGGGCGCGGAAGACCACATTGCCTTTAACCTCCCCATCCACCGCCAGATTTACAGTGGAAACAAGGGAGCCTTTAATATACTGCTGAATCAGCGGCGGCTGGTCCTCCAAATTGTACTTTTTTACGATTTGAGCGTATTCCCAGACTGCACGGCCCTGATCCGTCACGATCTTCTGCCCGTGAGCGTTGCAGGCAACACGAGGCTTGATCACCACAGGTGAATTCAGTTCTTCCAGCAGCTTGAAGGCGTTCTGGACCGAGTCAGGCGCTTCGGTCCGGGGGATTCTTACATCCGCCGCCTTGGCGTACTCGCGCATAGCATTTTTGTTATGAGCGTGAGTGATCTCCTCAAATGACATGGAGATCATTTTCGTGTGCTGCCTGATGATGTCGCGGTAATAAGACATTAAAAAACCGCACTCCAAAACAGGGAAGTAAAAGCTGTACTCTCCGCTCTTGAGCTCGTCAATCACCGTTTGGGCAAAACCCTGGGGATTGTACCGAAGGGAAGGTGCCAGTATACGTTTATCCACTGCGTTGGAGTACGAGACAAAACTGCGGTTGTGGGAATCGACCACTGTCACTTTGTAACCCAACTCTTTCAAACGGCGCACCACAAAGAGACTGGTGGGTGAGGCGGGTGTCGTCACAAGTGCTTTCATTACTTTGGCCTCCAATGAATTATCAGTTTCGTAGTACCAACGTCATACCGGTCATATCTGAAGTGGTTTGTGTGATTGGCCCAGCTTGACGGATGAGAGCCCGGTGAAGCAGGTCAATTCCCACACTTCAGAGAAAGCTCACGTCGAAATAGGTAGGCGGCTTGGGCAAGGGAATACCTTCCTTCAGCGGCATGGCGAACAGATGGTACCTAGGCCGCACCCATGCCTTTCTTGCCACTTCCTTGTAACCTTTGTCGTCCGGGCCCAAAGTTGCCACCAAGTAGTGGATGCCTTTCGCCACCGCAGCCTGCCTCACCTTTTCCAGGAGTGGATTCAGATCCGCGGGCTGGTCCAGTACCAAATCAAAGAGCTCCCACACCTTGATTTCTTCCCCAAGGCTGGGAATGTGCGGGAGGGGAAACACTTTGGATCCAACCCTAAAGATTGGGCGAAGCAGCCCGAAAAGCGTCGGTATGTTTAAAACTCGCTGGGTGTACTCGTCAGTTGTATCCCACACTTTCACTGATGAGCCTCTACAGCTGAATTTGCCAAAGAGGTACTTCTCCCGCTGCTCGCGCGTGGCTTCCCGCTGGATCCAGTCCGGGTACAGGTCTAATCGGCCGAAAGAGTTTTCCAGGGCATCTCTTTCCTGTTCCTCCCCTGGTTTTGGTGTAAACACAACCTGTTCAACTTCGCTCCGGTTGCGGCAGAAGCTGGCATGCACCGGCATGGTCAGGAAATCTTTGCTTTCCACCACTTGCGCGCCGGATCTGGTGATGATGCTGGCGGAGCGCTCATTGTCTTCTTTGACATAGCCAAACAGGAAATCCAGATCTCTGCGGATGATTTCTTTGTGTGCAGCCTGCCAAAGCCGGAACATGTGCCGAGGCAGCCCCTTGGGAGCCTGGGGATTGGAGCGCCAGTCGAAAACGAGGCCGGCCTGCCTTGTTTCGCCATTCAGCTTCACTGTCACAGGGCCTACGCCCATGATGCCTAAAATCATGTCAGCATCTTCATCTTCAGCCACCAAAAAAATGGGGTCAGCAAACTTCTTGGCGCGAAAGAAATAGTCTTTGCGCTCGCTGACCAATTTGATCTGTCCACCTTGAGGCGTGAGTTTCTCAATCGCAATCAGTTTTTCATTGTCGGCGGCAGTGGCCGGTCGCACACGCAACTCATCACCCTCTTCATTTATTCTACGGAAAAGGCTGTATTCCTAACAAAATTTGTATTTTATTTGAACCATTTTCTTACAAAAGTTTAGGAGATGTGATACATGGATCTGCGCAGATTATTACACATACATAAACCGCTGTCAAGTACATCTTTGTAAAGTGGGTGTGACAGTGTGACAGGGGACGGTGACCTGTCACGCCTTCCCTCTTTTACATCTGCATACAACACGAATCTACGATTTGACTAGCATGCTAGGTGCTGATGTGATATGTGCGCGCTAGGCGCCGGCGTGACAGGTCACCGTCCCCTGTCACACCTCTCCAAATTCCGTATGAAATTGAAAGAGGAATTCCCTATGAAAGATGCGAAAAAATTCTTACCTTGAAAAACAGCGCCAACGGTATGGTCGCTTCGAAAACCCTACCACTAAATATGTACCACTAAATATACCGCGTTGAACCAATATCAGAGGGATTGGCGTCAGTTTTATAGGGCTGCACAGACGGGCTTCACTGGCACCATCGCAGTTGGGGAGATGGCTGCAGGCAGCGGTACTAGAGTGGTAGGCCGTGATATCGACCTGTCAATCTTCCATTCACAGAACGGCCGGGGCTGGGCTTTTGACATTGGCATCGCCGTTCATGTTAACTCACTGCTGGCTGTGAGCGCCAGCGTGGAGAACATTGGCCAGATCACCTGGAGGGATGTGACCCGGCA
This sequence comes from uncultured Clostridia bacterium, assembly GCA_900019385.1. Lineage (GTDB taxonomy): Bacteria > Bacillota > Limnochordia > Darwinibacteriales > DTU012 > DTU012. The sequence continues at coordinate 18,547 of FIZJ01000042.1, read as the reverse complement.
GCGCCGTTATGCGGAAGACGAGGTGGATCTAGCCCGCCTGGGGTGGAGCCCCGCTACTCAGGAATTCGAGTTTGACCTCGCGGATGGAGAGTTCAATGAAGCCAAAGAACCAGCGAATGATATTACCTGGAAACTGCCCATGAGAGTGCGTGTAGGCGTGTCTTACCGTTTTGACCAAAAGGTCACCTTGCACGGCAGTGTCCGGTATACCCGCTCTGGATCCGGCAGCGGCGACACGCTTGTCGGTGGGCAAATCGAGTACAGGCCTGTATCATTTGCACCGCTGACGGTTGGCGCTAGCTACTCCACCCAGGATAAACGGGGCCTGGAAGCAGGTGCCGGCCTCATGTTCAACCACTTCCGAATCCAGGTAACCGGGAAAACTTGCAGTCGCTGATGAAAGACGGCCGCGGTCTAGGAGTGGCTGTGATGACTGGCATAGACTTCTAGGTAGTCACGTACGGCTCTTCTGAGTCGGTGTTCTCACACCTCAAACTCCTTGGCGGTGATAGGATGCCAAGGAGCTAAGGCGTCAGCGAATGTCAGACTATTAATTGCTGCTTGTACAGTTGAGATGAGCTGGTTTTCGTGCTGTGGCACCCGTAACGACAGTAGGAAGGATCTATTAGGAGGGATTTATATGGGAAGCATCCAAAAGGAAGGTGCTCAAATGGAAGGTATACAAGAAGTGTATCAGTTTTTGAAGAAATGTGGGACATACTATCTGGCTACCGTTGATGGTGATCAGCCGCGGGTCAGGCCTTTCGGCACAGTTGATATTTTTGAGGGGAAGCTATACATTCAAACAGGCAAGTCAAAGGCCGTGTCCAAGCAGCTTCAGGCGAATCCCAAAGCAGAGATCTGCGCTTTCGCTGATGGAATCTGGCTGAGGATAGCAGGCAAACTCATCCGCGATGACCGGGTGGCAGCAAAAAAACATCTCCTCGAAAATTACCCAGACCTTCAAAGAATCTATCCGCCGGAAGATGATAATACAGAAGTTCTTTATTTCGAAAATGCCACGGCCACTTTCTACTCCTTCTTCGAACCACCGCGGGTAGTAAAGTTCTAAAGCGGCCGGGTGTAATGACAGGAATGGCATTAGAATGACAGAAAACAACAAGGGACGGTTACCTGCACCGCTTTATTGGTACACGTAACCGTCCTTCACCATCCATTGCGCCATTCTTGGCACCAACCCTGTTCCAGAGCTGTTTAGGAGGACTCGACCATGTCTAACGCAAATGTGACAATCTTAGAAATGCAGCCAAGCGACTACCACGACATGTACGAATTATGGCGCAGCACCCCTGGAATTGGCCTAAGTAACGCTGATACAAAGGAAAACCTGGAAAAATTCCTTGATCGAAACAAGGGACTAAGCTTTGTCTGCAAGCATGAAGACCGACTGATCGGAACAGTTCTCTGCGGCCACGACGGGCGCCGGGGATATATCTATCATGCGGCCGTCGCCGAAGCGTACCGAGGAAAAGGTATAGGGCGAAGCTTAATTGAAAAAAGCCTCGAAAAGCTCAAGGCAGAAGGTATAAATAAGTGCCACCTTTTCGTCATAGCCGACAACACCAGCGGCCATCATTTCTGGACATCGGTCGGGTGGTACAAGCGCGATGACATTCTCGTGTATTCCAAGGACCTGTAGTGTGACACGGTGTGACAGGGGACGGTGACCTGTCACGCCCGTGTCACGCCCACGTCACGCCCTGTACATAGCCCGACTGTCGTAATCTGTATGCTGCACATGCACCACATTCCCCACATACCGCACACACCCGCCATCACTCGGGCCTGCTTCTAGTCAGATTGGCAGAGGGCGTGACAGGTCACCGTCCTCTGTCACACCACTGCTATCTCTGCGGCGGCATTGGCACTCCCCACATTCCCGGTTGTCCGAAGCCTGGTCCCCGGCCTGGCCCGAATCCCTGCCCTTGGCCGCTGCTTGCACTGGTTGTACCAATCTGTATTCCCGGGGTATATGTTCCGTCAAGAAACAGCCCATCTATCTCCACTCCCGTATGGCTGCCTCCACGGTATATGATGTACGTCTTATCCATTTCAACCAAAGGCGAAGACACCACCAAAGACTGATACGTCTTGCTGGACCTAAAAGTCACAATAGGTTCATTATCTTCCGACGAAGCGATATGCACAATCTCCTGGGCAGGAAAGCTGTTGAACCTCACCACAATCGATTTTTGACTCGAACTGGCACTCGGCGCCATCGCCATACCGGCACTGCCCGCCGCCACCAGCAATCCTCCTTCAATCGTGAACTGCGTGTTATAATCCAGTGCCGCATTCCAACTGTCGGTCGGGCCATGCACAATCACAGTCCCACCGGTGATTGTAATCAGCCCGTTCGAGTCGATACCGTCTCCATCAGCGCTTACAAACACATAGCCACCATGGATGAACAGCTCACCATACGCCTCCGACATGAAGCGGTTCTGGCCTACCCGCCCGCCAAGAGCCGACACATCGACACCACCGGCAGCGTTGATCCCATCATCCCGCGCTCCTAAAACGCGGACCACCCCATCATTGATCACGATTACAGTGCTCTCCAGCCCCTCGTAGCATTTATGCAGAGTGATCTCTCCACCATTAATCTCCAGGAGTGAATCAGCATGAATCCCGTCATCACCAGAACTGACGCTGATCACACCCCCGTTGATCATCACCAGATCATTGGAATGGATTGCGTCATCCGACGAGTCGATGTTTATGCTGCCTCCGTCAATTACAATACTCGCCCCCGCCTTCAACCCCTTGGCACTGGGTGTATCTTGGGAACCGGACGGATCAGACGGCCCAGCCGGCCAGACTGGCCAAGCCATCCCTCTTCCCCCACCCCACATGCCCCAAGCGGGAGTATTGCTGGAAACAGCACTTCCACCTCCAGATCTGATCGTAATCGTCCCGCCCTTGATATATAAGCCTGTCGCGGCTTGGATGCCATCCAATTCGGCGGTAATGTCGATCTGCCCATTTTCGATATACACAAATCCTCTTTCCGGATCAGCATTGTTGTTCGACTGCATGCCGTCCTGCTGAGCTGTGATGGAGATATTCCCATTTCTAACGGCAAGCAGGTCCCGGCCTTTGATCCCGTCACCAACAGCCATGATCTCAATAGTCCCAGAAACTATCTTCAGGTCATCTTTGCTGACAATGCCGTGGCGGTAATTACCGCGGACAATCAATGTTCCATCACCGTTAATGGTGAGGTCATCCTTGCTGAAGACGGCTGCATTAACATCTTCCGCATCAAGTTCAGGTGTGGATGCCTGGCCATCGGCTATAACGTTGACCGTACCGGGCGCCAGCGTCAGAATCACCTTGTCAGCATTCATCACATAAATCGCCGCAGGAGTGGAAGATGTTAAACTGACACCGTTTAAAACTAGCTGCACATCATCATTGTCTCCGGCATCGACAATAAGCTGTCCGTCCTGTATGGTTCCTTGAACCAGATAAGTGCCGCCCTGTGTAATGCGCACTGTACTGCCGTCAATTTCCACACCGGAGCCGGTGAAGCTTATCCGATCCGTGTTCAGTATGACCTCGGCCGCTTCGGCAGCATTGAAACCGGAGTCAAGGTCTTTTCGAGTGTAGCTGACTGTCACGCTGGCAGATGCCGCACAGGAAAGCAGTACTGGAATCAATGTGCTTATAAGGATCAGCACCAGATATCTTCTCACAAGTAAGGACCCCCTTGCCGCGGATGGACTTGAGATCTACTTCCTCAGCAATAGTATACGCATGATTCACAGCTCAAAACGACGGTACTAGGCTGCACTGGTGTGACAGGCGTGACAGAGCGTGACAGGGGACGGTGACCTGTCACGCCCGTCCTCTTCTACATCTGCATGCAGCACATATCCACCGGTGTGACGGGTGTGTACGATAGGGGCGTGTGTGACATGATTGCGTGCGACAGGTGTGTGTACGACATATGCGTGAAACACAGGGGCGTGACAGGTCACCGTCCCCTGTCACGCCCTCACGCCCTACGCCCTCTCACGCCCTCAATACTCGGCTCTACGCAAAAACAGTCGATACGACACAATCAGCACTGCCGCATTGTACACCGCGCCAATCAGCAGATACACCGGAAAACTCAAGTTCCCATCCAGCGCAACAGGCATAAACTTCACCAACATCGCCCGGATCGCCCAGAAATTCGGGAAAATTCCCAGCACATACTGCAGCCTGCCTTGAAACGCCTCCAAGGCCATCAAAGCCGGCACCAACGCAAAAATACCTGTCCCCTTGATCATGGCAAAACCCTCTACTTTGTTCCTGGCCAACGCCCCCTGCAAAAGCCCCAGCGCCGGAGCGAACAGTGCATTCACCGCGGCGAACGCCACAATGTGCGCCACCCCGATATTCCCAAAAAACGACACACCCATCACCGCATACTTGTCGCCGACAAGGAGCTTTGTGCCCAGCAAGACCGCCACATCGCCCACAACCGCCATCACATAGATATACACCATCTTAAACCTGAGGTAGCCCCCAGCCCCCAATGGTGTGACCGAAAGCGTATGCAATGTGTTCTCATCCTTGTGATCCAACAGTAAAAACGCAGCCAACGCTGCCAGAAAAAAAGGCCCGAACGCCAAAACAACGATAAGCAAAACAAACATCGAAACCTTCAGCATCGTTCCCTTCACAGGATCCATCGACTCGAAGATCATCGGAAAAACCCAGCAGGACAGCAGCAATACCATAACTGGATACGTGCACATATAAAGATTGATGGGGTCCCGCACAATCGTCTTCGCCTCATATCTAAGCAGTGACAAATACTTCTGCATCCCACTACCCCCTCGCCGCATTGCTCTTGAACTTTGGATAGACGGCAAACTTGAACAGCAGAGCGGCCAACACCGCAAGATACAAACAACCACCGAAAACCATGCCCAGTTGATAATCCTCCCGCACAGCAGAAGCGATCAAGTGATGAGCCGAATGAGACGGTGAAATCATAAACAGCCATTCGTACTTAGCGTCGACAATGCCGAAACTAAACAGAATCGAAGGAATAGTAAACACGAACATGTAAACCATCAAAAGCCCCAGCATCGAGTTGAAGTCCTTGCTGTTCAGGGAAAGGGCAAAGCCGATCGCCGCATGGGCCGCCCCCGCCACTACCACAAACAAAAGCAGCGCAGCGTAATCAAGTGTAATCCCGTGAATCACATACAAAGCCACAGCCGTCACAACCGTTGATTCCAGCGCCAGCACCATCGAAGCCACCGTTTTTGCCGTCAGAATCTGCCCCAACGGCACAGGCATGACCATCATCGTCCGGATCGTTCCGTCCTGCTTTTCCAGATGATGTGACGCCCCAAGCAGCAGAACCGACATTGCCGCCACATCCACAAAGATTACCAGCGGAGCAATCTGCCTGGCCTCCGCAGCGGAAACGAACAAAAACAGCCCAATCCACAAAGCAGTTGTGGCTAAACTCACCGGCAGAATCTTGTACCGCACCAACCGCTTAATCTCGCCTTTAATCAGCTTGGCCAGCTTGTTCATTAAGCTCAACTCCCGTCACGATGATGAAAATTTCCTCCATCGTCGTCTCTCCTGTGTGAATCGTCTCGATCTCGGCAGTCCTCAACAGATTCTGAAATTCCTCGTTAAACCCAATCCCATCGAGCGGAAAGACAGCGCTGGCCAAAGCCCCGTTGTCCCGGTATTCCACCTTCACTTCCCGCTTGCCGTACTTCAGCTTCAGATCCCGAGGGGTGGAAATCTCAGCCAGCCGGCCGCCGACACAGAACGCCACACGGTCGCACAGCTGCTCCACATCGTTCATCAGGTGAGTCGTCAAAAACACCGTCCCGCCCCGGTCCCGGTATTCCCCAATCATATCTTTGATAATCCGCGCATTCTTCGGATCCAGCCCGTTGGTCACCTCGTCGAGAAACAGCACCCGCGGGTTGTTGAGCATGGCCCGGACAAAGTTCAAGCGCACCTTCATCCCCTTTGAGTATTCGCCGACCTTCATGTTGCGGTATTCCCAAAGGCCCACTCGCTCCATCAGCTCCTGGATGTTGGCGGTGCGTCGGTAGAAGCCGGCGAAATACTGCATATTCTCCAAGGCAGTCAATTTGGTGAAGTGCACCGGCACCTCAAACCCGACACCGATCTCTTCATAAAATGAATGATTCATATCCTTCAAATCCTGTCCAAAATACTTGATACTGCCCCGATAATTCTCAAGCAGCTTTACAAGGATCTTCTGCGTAGTCGATTTTCCTGCCCCTGACGGGCCCAGCAGCCCAAAAATCTCACCTTCCCGCACATCAAAAGTGACACCTTTGATCACATCGGCGCCGGAGGATGGATAGCGAAACTGCAGGTCTTTGACACTGAAAGCGGTTTGCATGGTACTACCCCTTTCTCTTATCTTGCTTAAGTGGCTTGTTAAATAGGCTTCCGTGATATCCCACCCTGAATCACATCTATCACCTGGGTCGCGGTTTGCAGCAGGTGCTCAGGATCTCCGGAAGAGACAAGTTTGTGGACGTTGGCAAGCATGACCTCAATCAATCGGGCCACGAACTCAGGAGGAAACCGGCTGTCGACCTGCCCCGACTGCACCGCCTGATATACCCATTCGTTAAACGTCTTGTAATAATCGAATGGAAAGAAGCTGTACAACCTGCTGCGGAATACATCGTTCTCCTCCATCAGCCGGTTCGAAATATGATACATCCGCTCATCGGCAAGCATAAACATGGTGGTTGCCTTCATGATTGCCTTGAGCGTCCCAAAAAAATCGCTGGTTTCAAGATTTTCGTTCATGAGGGGATAGAAAAAGGACAGCTTCTTCTGAGCGATGATGTCCACCATGGCCAAGTAAAGCCCGAATTTATCCCCGAAATGGTGATAGAAGCTCCCTTTGCTCATTCCGGCTTTTTTGAGGATATCGTTAAGCGACGCATCATCATAGCGTTTTAAAGCAAACTCGTCGATCGCCGCTTCTTTAAGCTCGTGGTGGCGCAAAAGCGGATTGCGTTCACCTATCAGTGCTTTGTAGTTGAAAGTGCGTTTTCTCAAGAGAAACACCTCGGAAATGGAGCATAAAAAGCAATTAGACCATGTGGTCTATACCACCTGGTCTAATGATAGCACATGTTGAGTCTGTCTGTCAAGACGTTGGGTAGTACCCAGGTTTATGCTAGCTAGAAACGGGAAAGCCAAGTTATTGCCTCCCCCCCGTATGGAGCATAAATATGAAGTGAAGCACTAATTATCCGCTCCTGTGGAGGGGAGGTGAAATGAATATGCGCAACCTCACGGGCAATCTCACCAGCAAAGCTAAAGAACTATCCGCGACTGGCAGCAATAGAGGCAACATCGCCAACCCAGCGCCAATAAAACCCGCTGTGTCCGCGGCACCCGCCGCTGCCGCCATCGCGGTCACCGCGACTCCAATCGACAACCCGGATCTGGCCTACCAGGCGACCACCACCAAGATCGACATCTCAGGGCTTACTTTTGGCGATTCTTATGACTCTATCTCCGACAACCGCCTGACAGTGGATTTCAGTGTGCCTTTGATTAAAGCTGGCCCGGTTCCCGACGGGTGGGCAACCTGGTCGTCGCCGCCGTTTTCCGAAAGTCCTAACCCGGATATGCTATACTCGGAGTCCAACATGGTGGAAATGACTTTGTCACGCCCTGTGCGCGTCTTTGGCTTTGAACTGGAGCCGTCGCCCTTTGACGAGATTGAGTTTACTGCTGACTTCTTTAGGGGTAACCAACTGGTAGAATCGATCACCCGGACTGTGAACGGCAACAGCGGTGCCCGCCTGTTCGCCCGCATCGGAGAATCGATCGACCGTGTCATTGTCACAGGTGGATCAGACTTCGCCATTGCCCAAGTACGCTACCAGCTGCCCATCAATGTACTCGTGATTGTTCTCTTGATTCTGCTCCTAATCGTTTTGCTGCTCCTATTGCTGCTATAGTCGAGAGGGTGGTACAGGGGATGGTTACCTGTACCACCCCAGCTCGTTGGCTTGCCAATGCGCGAATCGGCTGCACCTACTGGTACCTAATACTAGCATACTCTCAAACCATTCCATGTGTGAATCTCATCTTATTTCTACACGCTGTGTGGCTCAATCTGGCGCCGCGCCAGGCGCACTTGGCGCCGAGTGTGACGTTGCGGAGCCGCATCATGCGATGCATCATGCAATGCATCAGGCGATGCATCAGTCGCCGCGTTTGGCGCTGAGTTTAGCTCTGTCATTGAAACCACGTTCCACAAAACTTAACATAAAAATCCCAAACACCCTACTTGTGTACTGTATATTTATGCCTTACAATGGAATATATATTCCTATACCATAAAGGAGCCACACACTATGAGCAATATGACCAATGCAGTCAATGCAGCCGAGGCGGTCAATGTGATCAACGCAACCAAGGTGACGAACGCAGCCAATGTCACTAACGCAGCCAATGTAAGCAATATCCACAAAGCAGCTTGCGAAAGCAAACCCAAAGTCGTGTTAGCCTACTCGGGCGGCCTGGATACTTCCGTCGCCGTCAAATGGCTGCAGGAGCATTACGGCTTCGATGTGATCGCCTGCTGCATCGACCTCGGCGAAACCAAAGACCACAAACTCCTGGAGGAACGAGCCGCAAGAGCAGGAGCCGCAAAGACAATCATCATCGACGCCAAAGCCGAGTTCGCCCATGAATACATCCTGCCCGCCCTTAAAGCCAACGCGCTCTATGAAGGCAAGTACCCGTTATCCACTTCCCTCGGCAGGCCACTGATTGCCAAGAAACTTGTGGAAATCGCCAAACAAGAAGGGGCCGCGGCAATCGCCCACGGCTGCACCGGCAAAGGCAACGACCAGGTGCGGCTCGAAGTGGGCATCAGCTCCCTCGCCCCGGAACTGGCGATCATCGGCGTAATCCGCGATTGGGGCATGTCCAGGGAAGAAGAGATTCAATACGCCGAAGCGCACGGTATTCCCATCCCAGTCAAAAAGGACAACCCCTTCTCCATCGACGCCAACATCTGGGGCCGTGCCTGCGAAGGCGGTGTGCTGGAAGACGCAGGCGTCGAGCCCCCCGAAGCAGCTTTCTCCCTCACCAAGGCGCCTGCCGAGTCGCCAGACGAACCGGAGTACGTCGACATCGAATTCATACAGGGCTGCCCGGTCCAATTGAATGGACAAGCAATGGATCTGGTCGCCTTGATTGAAACGCTGAATGAAATCGGAGGCAGGCATGGTGTAGGCAGGATCGACCACATCGAAAGCCGCTTGGTGGGCATTAAGTCAAGAGAGATTTATGAAAACCCCGCCGCCGTGATCTTGATCAACGCCCACAAGGAGCTGGAACACTTCACCCTGCCCCGGGACGTCACGGAGTTCAAAGCCATCATCGATCAACGGTTCACGCAGATGATCTACGACGGCTTGTGGTTCTCGCCATTGACCGCGGCGCTGCAGGCCTTCATACAGCAAACACAGCATCATGTCACCGGCAAGATCAGGGTAAAACTCTACAAAGGCAGCCAAACCGTTGTGGGGCGCTGGTCCGATTACAGCCTGTACCAGCGGGGCCTGGCCACATATTCGATGGAAAACACCTTTGACCACAACGCCGCCGTAGGCTTTATCAAACTCTGGGGGCTGCCGTCGCAGGTATACGCCGCCGCCCACAAGCATCCAGTAGATAGATCGTGGAGGGATCACACATGGCCAAACCACCTACAGCAAAACTCTGGGGAGGACGTTTTGCTAAACCTACCGAAAAGCTCGTAGACGAGTTCACCGCCTCCATTGGCTTTGATCACAAACTTGCGAAGGAAGACATCACCGGCAGCCTGGCCCATGTCCAAATGCTGGCGGACTGCGGCATTCTGGCTCCCGAAGATGCTGAGAAGATTCGGGAAGGTTTACAGGAAATCCTTAAGCAGGTGGAAGAGGGAAAAATAACCTGGGACATCTCCCAGGAAGACATTCATATGAATATTGAGAAGCTGCTGCACGACACCATCGGCCCCACAGCCGGCAAGCTCCACACAGCCCGCAGCCGCAACGATCAGGTAGCGACTGACATGCATCTATATTTAAAAGGCAAAGTGCAAGAGCTGGTCCAGCTTCTGGATCAGGTCCAGCGAAGTATCCTCGATCAAGCCGCCGCCCATGTACACACACTTGTTCCGGGATACACTCATCTTCAGCGTGCGCAGCCCATATCCTTCGCCCACCACCTGCTGGCTTATTTTTGGATGTTCCAGCGGGACAAAGAGCGCTTCACTGAAAGTCTCAAGCGGATCGACATCTCACCTTTGGGAGCCTGTGCATTGGCCGGGACCGCTTTCCCCATCGACCGGCACTTGACAGCTAGACTTCTCGGTTTTGCCGCTGTTTATCCAAACAGCATCGACGCTGTCAGCGACCGCGACTTCATCGTTGAATTCTTAAGCAACTCCGCCATGCTGATGATGCATATCTCCCGCCTAGCGGAAGAACTCGTCATCTGGAGCAGTCAGGAATTCCAGTTGGTCGAACTGGACGACGCCTACTGCACCGGCTCCAGCATCATGCCGCAGAAGAAGAACCCAGATGTGCCGGAACTGCTGCGGGGCAAAACAGGCAGGGTATACGGCAATCTCATCGCCATGCTCACCGTGTTGAAAGGGCTGCCCCTCGCCTACAACAAGGATCTACAGGAAGACAAAGAGGGGATGTTCGACACCGCCGACACTGTAACACGATCCCTTCGGATCCTGGCACCCCTTTTAGCAACCATGAAGGTGAACACCAGCGCGATGCTGCAGGCTGTCGCGGAAGATTACGCCAACGCCACCGACGCGGCGGATTATCTCACAAACAAAGGAATGCCGTTCCGCGAAGCCCACGAGACAGTCGGCCGGTTGATCCGCCACGCCATCAGCTCGAATAAGTACCTTTCCCAGCTGTCTCTGGAAGAGTACAGACAGTTCAGCCCCTTGTTCGACACCGACATCTACCAAGCCCTTGATCCTCAGGCAGTGGTAGCCCGCCGCACCAGCTATGCGGGCACTTCCCCCGAAGAGGTAAGAAAACAGATCGAGCTTGCCAGAAAGAAGTGCGTGACGTGACAGGGGACGGTGACCTGTCACCCCCTGTCACCACCTCGTCTTTATCATAAACCCTGTCCGAACTGCCGAACTCGACAAAGTCCTCAGCAAGTAATCGGTCAAGTTCATTGCGGCATTGCCTTATATTGGGCTGAAGCAGCTGCATCTCCAAGTAATGGATATGTGCGTGCAAGCTTTCATGCGGGACTTCATACATAGAATCACACCTTTATGTCAATTCTGATCTGACAATTTGGTATACACATTACAAGGTCCTGCTGTGGGGACTCCCAGCCCCAACCCTCAACGGTAACCTCTATCAACTTTCAACAGCTCAGTTGTCTTTATCAATCTTTCTCCGTCAAAATCCAGTCGGATAATGTACGGCATGCTGAACCATATCCTTTTAAAACCTTCCAACCCAAACGACGAATCATAGTAATGCAAGACAGTGCTTAGAGCAGTGCCGTGTGTGCCAATGACAATATTTTTGTCCTGATGCTTGTTTAGAATCTCGATCAGCGCTTCGATGTTTCTTTGCTGCACACTTGCAAGGCTTTCCCCGTTCTCTTCGGCAAAACTAAAATCCTGCCAGCGTTTCTCCAGATACTGAAGGCTGTTTATCCCTTTTTCGCGCTCTCGAAATCGTTCATCAACCTGTATACTTTTCTTAAATCTGTCGGCGCAATCTCGGATCGTGTCTATGCTTCGCTTATATGGGCTGGAATAAAACACATCGATTGTATACTTCTCCAGCACTGCCGTGACTATTTTACTATCTTCCAGGCCAACGTCAGTCAAGGGCCTTGTCCGGTCATCTTCCCATGCAATATCCGGCTGAGCATGCCGAACAAAGAATATACTTGTCATCGGAGGCACCACCTTCAGTACAGCCTTACAGTCAATCTACAATTGTTTTTCATAACACTCAATAGTTTTTCCCTGCCACAGCTTGTAAGTATAAAACCGAAAACCTAAGGAGGTCCAGAACCTTTTGGCGCCCACGTTATCGGTTAATATACCGATGTGGACCTTGTCATAGCCATGCTGTTTCAGCTTTTCCTCAAATAGGTTGTACGCAGTATTACCATATCCTTTGCGATGATATTTCCCATGGATCATCAACAAGCCGATCCAGGGGCAGTTGTCACTTGGATTGCTTTCTAGAAAGTCGATAATACCGACATACTTGTTCTCCAAGCAGATGAGGCAGCTTTCAGTATTTTGGTTGAGGAACTGGCTTTTTGCTTCCGCTTTTCGACCGTGTAGGGATGCCGTTTTCCAGGATATTATATTGAGGATTTGAGTTAATAATCCACGAGGACAATATGCAGCAAGTCTTCTTTTACAAGCTGAAACATGTTGATAATTCCACCTTTGTTCGTTGTTACAGGGTGGTACAGGGGACGGTTCCTTGTACCACTTCCTCTGCATCGATATTTGCGCAATTAATTTCAAACAGTAACAGGTCGCGGCTTTTCGCGTCTTCTCCGAGTAAGAAGCACCAAAGCTGCCCGGAGCGGTACAAGGAACCGTCCCCTGTCACCTCCCGTCACACCCCAATAACATCCTGTCACAAGACCCTGTCACATGAGAGTCTTGACTATATACTGGCATAGATCGCATTCGGAGTAAAAGGATGCGGTATCTACTTCTATACCATGCGTTTCTGCTAATTGAATGAGTCCAGTGATACCATCCTGCATCAGCGTCACCATCAGGGGATTTCTGAATGGGTCATATGCTTTGACTATATCGACAATGCTGTTCTGATATAGGTTGCCAATAACAAAACAGCATACAATCACATCGCCGTTGGGGTTGATGGCGATTGTCCTGACATTGTCGAGCTTTACCGTGTATGGAGCTTCGCCGCACCTAAAGCCCGAGTCAAGCGGCTCCTTCGGATAGAATTCGGATAGATAAACTACCGCGTTACCCGAGGGGGAGATGTCGTTACCATTGGAAACAGGTATTTGCAGATCAGCAAAGTAATCGAGGCACTCCTCGGTTTGCGCATTATACCTGTTTACATGTTGGCGCTCCACTACCCATGCTGGATGCAGGCTAAAGCCGCTGATGTTTTCATCCTTAAGCGCCTTGGCGAAGGGGTATACCCTGTCGAGAGGAATGTGCTCTCTATGGAAGGCATCTATGGACAGCAGCAGTGAGTTGACACCACTCTGTTTCAATGCTTTGGCAACGGCCAGGATCTTCTCGTGGTCTCGAGTGAAATAGCCGTTGGTTATCACTTGCCTTTGTGGTATGCCTTTCTCAGACGCGGTTTGATGGATGGCGCAGACGATGTCGGGAAATAACAGCGGTTCTCCCCCGAAGGTCATTACAGACCCGATATCATACGCATCTGCCAGCGCTGATACGGCTGCTGTCGCTGCGTCTTTGTCGATATGCTGTGGCTGTTTGTTCAATGTATCCCCAAACGAGCAGTGTTTGCAGCGGCTAGTACATGCATTGGTAACAACGAACTCAATCCGCTTAAGATCCATGTACTGATTTAGCATGTTGCCTGCCATAGAATCACATCCTAATTGCAGATCTGTATTTCATATTTCCATATTTTACCATAAGTCTTTGCAATGGTATAGGTTCTTTGGCAGGGTTTGGTACAGGGGACGGTGACCTGTCACACCTCATATCCGGGTGTGACGGGTCACCGTCCCCTGTCACGCCTCATCTCAGCAAATCGCCCAAATCATACGGAGTCACTTGGTACACATAATAGTTGAGCCAGTTGGCAAACAGCAAATTGGCATGGCTGCGCCACAGCACCAACGGCGGTTGGTTTGGATCGTCCTGCGGGTAATAGTTCTTTGGGATGTCAATCGGCAGCCCTTTTTGCACATCCCGTTGATACTCGTTCTGCAGTGTGTGAGGATCATACTCGGCATGCCCGGTGACAAAGATCTGGCTGCCGTATCTGTCGGCTACAATACACACCCCCGCTTCTTCCGATTCGGCAAGAATGATCAAGTCCTCCACTTTCTCGATGTCTTCCCGCCTGATCTCCGTGTGCCGTGAATGGGGCATGTAGAAACGGTCGTCAAAACCCCTTAGCAGCGGCACATTTGCCTCCGCCGCATAATGGGTGAAGACACCGAACTGTTTTGCCGGAAGCGGATACTTCGGTATCCCGTAGTGGTAGTACAGCCCCGCCTGCGCTCCCCAGCAGATATGCAGCACCGATGTCACATTTCTCTTCGACCATTCCATGATCTGCGCCAATTCATCCCAATATGCAACTTCTTCAAACTCCATCTGTTCAACAGGAGCCCCAGTGATGATCATCCCGTCGAACCGATCGTTTTGAATAGCGCTGAATGTCTGGTAAAACCGGTACAAGTACTCCGCCGGCGTATTCTTTGATTGATAAGTCTCCGGGTGGACCAGGACAATCTCCACTTGCAGCGGTGTGTTGCCGATCAGGCGCAAAAGCTGTATTTCAGTTTCTATTTTGGTCGGCATCAGGTTTAAAATCGCGATCCGAAGAGGACGGATATCCTGGCTGAGCGCTCTGCTCTCATCCATGACGAAGATGTTTTCCCGGGTCAAGACTTCTTTCGCCGGCAAATCGTTTGGGATCTTGACTGGCATGCCTTAGTTCCCCCTTTCCATCCGTATCCAACGTTCAACACACTCCAGCCAATCTAACTGCTGCTTTTGGCCAACGCCTGGTCCAAATCGGCGATCAAATCTTCCACATCTTCTATGCCGATGGACAGGCGGATCATGTCGGGTGTGACACCGCTTGCCCGCTGCTCCGCTTCGGACAGCTGAGCGTGAGTTGTGCTCGCTGGGTGGATCACCAGAGACTTGGCATCCCCCACATTGGCCAGGAACGAGAACAGCTCCAGACTTTCGATAAACCGCTTCCCTGCTTCCAACCCACCTTTGATTCCGAAGGAGAAAATGGCCCCGGCGCCTTTCGGCAGGTATTTTTCCGCCAAATCGTAGTACTTGTTCCCTTTGAGGCTGGGGTATTTCACCCACGCAACCTGAGGATGATCATTCAAGAACTCGGCGATCCGCCTCGCGTTCGCCACATGCTTTTGCATCCGGAGGGAAAGGGTCTCTAGGCCTTGAATGAACAGGAAAGCGTTGAAAGGGCTCAAACAAGCGCCTGTATCCCGCAAAAGCTGCGCCCTGGCCTTGACAATATACGCTGCGTTTCCGAAAGATTCGGTGTAGCGGAGTCCGTGGTATGACGAGTCGGGCTCGGTCAACCCCGGGAACTTGCCGCTGGCAGCCCAGTCGAAATTGCCGGAGTCGACAATCACTCCACCGATAGATGTGCCGTGCCCGCCAATGAACTTGGTCGCTGAATGGACGACTATATCGGCGCCGTGTTCGATCGGCCGGCATAGATACGGCGTGGCGAAAGTGTTGTCCACGATGAAAGGAATGCCGTGATCATGAGCTGCGGCCGCCACCGCTTCCAGATCGACAACATTGGCCTCTGGATTGCCAATGGTCTCCACAAACACCGCTTTGGTCCGGTCAGTGATCGCCGCCGCAAAATTAGCCGGTTCATCAGGATTTACGAACACGGTCTTGATGCCGAACTTTGGCAGGGTAACCGCGAAGAGGTTGTATGTACCACCGTACAAGGTGCCGGCGGCAACGATTTCATCCCCACAGCCGGCAATATTCATCACCGCATACATTATGGCTGCGGAACCAGATGCCGTCGCCAAAGCTCCCACACCGCCTTCCAGCACAGCCATTCTCTGTTCGAAAACATCAGTGGTCGGATTCATGATCCTGGTATAGATATTGCCCGGCTCTGCCAAAGCAAAAAGCCTGGCGGCATGATCCGCGTCCTGAAAAACATAAGATGTTGTCTGGTAGATGGGCACAGCTCGGGATCCGGTGGCCGGATCGGGCACTGTGCCGCCGTGCACCTGCAAAGTGTCAAAACCAAGTCGTTTTGTCATAATCGTCCTCCTTTGATGTTAGAAGATACAAGCGTGCTTAAAGATCCGTGTAAAGGTAAACAAAAAGCCTCTCTTTGGTTAGAGAGGCACTGGTATTCAGTTTTCACCACCTCTCATCTTCCAAAGCGGATATTGCTTTGCTGGAATTGGCACCTTCTCAGTCAACAGACTGCCGGTTGCCGGGCGTCATTGGGCCAGTCCCTCAGCCTCTCTGGATAAGAGTGTCATATATCAAGTTTATTTAAGCCAAATAGTAGCACAGGCAACAAATAAAGGCAAGTTTAGTTTTTGTAAATTCTTGATGCGGGGACAGGGGTCTGAGCGTGACAGGGCGTGACAGGGGACGGTGACCTGTCACATGGCGTATACCAAGTAAACCCTTCTAAATAAAGAAAGTCTACTTGCTGATGCGGACATTCTTAAGAAAACACTCAAAGCCATGTGACAGGTCACCGTCCCCTGTCACACTGTCACACCAAAGCAGGATTCTGCGTGTTCATTCAAAATATATAAAAGAATAAGCTGCAAGAGAAGGAGTGACGATCCGTGGAGATCGCGATTGAGAAAACCACCACCCCAAAACAAAAGCCGGGCGCTTCTGAACTGGGATTTGGAAAGGTTTTTACCGACCACATGTTCATTTGGGACTACAGCATAGAAAACGGCTGGCACAATCCCCGCATTGTTCCTTACAGCCCTTTGGAGCTGGATCCTGCATGCACTGTGTTCCATTACGGGCAAGCGGTCTTTGAGGGCATGAAAGCTTACCGGGGGCCGGGCGGCGAGGTGCTTTTGTTCCGCCCCGAGATGAACATTGCCCGCTTAAACCGCAGCAACGAGCGGATGAGCATTCCCCAAATCGACGAAAAGCTCGCCCTGGAAGCCATTAAAGAACTGGTCGCCCTCGAGCGAGACTGGATTCCAAGCACACCAGGGACCGCTCTATATATCCGGCCGTTTGTGATCGCCACCGACACCCATCTGGGTGTCCACCCATCAGCCACGTATAAGTTTATCGTGATTCTCTCCCCGGTTGGATCGTATTACAAGGAAGGCCTAAACCCTGTCAGCATCTACGTGGAACCTCACTATGTGCGGGCGGTACGTGGGGGAACCGGTTTCGCCAAAGCAGCCGGAAACTATGCCGGCAGCCTATTGGCTCAGTCAAAGGCTCAATCAAAAGGACATGATCAGGTGCTGTGGCTGGATGGCGTTGAACGCAAGTATGTTGAGGAAGTTGGTACCATGAACGTATTCTTCAATATCGGCGGACGCCTGATAACGCCTGAACTAAACGGCAGTATTCTGCCGGGAGTGACCAGAGATTCCATCTTGCAGCTGCTTCGTTCTTGGCAGGTGCCTGCTGAAGAACGGCGTTTGAGCATCGACGAAGTCTTTCAAGCCCATGACGAAGGCAAGCTGATCGAAGCATTCGGCTGCGGCACTGCCGCGGTCGTCACCCCTATCGGGAGACTGGAGTATGAAGGCCAAGTGATAGAAATCGGCGGCGGCAAACCTGGCGAGCTCACGCAGAAGTTGTACGACACCCTCACCGGGATTCAAACAGGCAAACTGCCCGATCCTTTTGGTTGGGTAGTGAAGGTGTGACAAGAGCCAACTCCCGGCATTGTTTGTTTCCAGCTGCTGCCTAAGGCCGGGGAAGCACTTATCTACCTTGTTTGTGTATCTCTATTCTTTTCTGAACACATTTGGGCTTGGGTGTAGCTCAAGCCCTTTCCCCCTTGCATGGGTCCTGGTGGACAACAGCCCCCGACATCTTCACTTCAGTAGATGCCTCCAATTCCCATGGGTAGTAGGATTGGTCCTAAATAGAAAACCCCGCGGTTCGCACAACCACGGGGCTGATGTAGGCAGCCGGCCAGCACCAGAAAAAACAATCCAGCAACCACAACAACTGCAGCTTTTGTTCTTCGCGTTCAAAAACTCCCTTCTGCGATAATCCACATTTAATACGACACTTCGACTCCCCGCGCTCTAAGCTCATCAATCACCTGCGCGGCTGGAGTACCGGGCGAAGTATCTATATTTGTATCTTGGAGATCGACCGACAGCAGATTTGGCAGCTCCAACAAAACACTGATGTCTTCAATGGGATTGCCCCCCAAACCGAGATATTCGAGTTTTTTCAGTCCAACCAGGTCACTGATGCTGCTAATGTTATTATCGACAATATAAAGAGCTTTTAAATTGACCAAGCCTGCAAGGGCACTTATGTCGCTTATGTTATTCTTAATCAAATAAAGTGACACCAGATTGGTCAACCCGGCCAGACAGCTGATGTCGCTGATATTGTTGTCTTCCAAGGTAAGGTGTTTAAGATTGGTCAATCCTGCCAGGGCACTTATGTCTTCAATACTGTTATACATCAATTCAAGCCATTCCAGATTGACCAGTTCTCCCAAGGGGCTGATATCGCTGATTTGGTTATCGAAAAGAGCAAGCCATTCCA
>FIZJ01000041.1 GCA_900019385.1 uncultured Clostridia bacterium | reverse complement strand
CAGAAAGTTGTCCTGGCCAAGTGGATGGCGACTAGACCCAGGGTATTGATCCTGGATGAACCGACCAAAGGAATCGATGTGCAGGCCAAGGCGGCAGTTTACCGTTTGATCAGCGACTTGGCCGCTGAAGGGCTGGGGATCATCCTTATTTCCTCAGAACTGCCGGAAGTGATCGGCATGTCTGACCGGATTCTGGTGATGCACGAAGGGGTGATCACCGCTGAGTTCCAGCGCGGCCAGGCAACTCAGGAACAAATACTACAGGCAGCCATCGGCAGAAGACAGATCGAGGCTGATGTGTCATAAGGAGGCGGAACCATGATCCAACTCACACCCCAGAAGCGCCAGTTGTTGATGCGGACTGTGACGAGGCGTGAAACAAGTCTCTTGATTTTCACACTAGTGTTGATTGTCGCGGTGTCCATCCACAGTCCTCGGTTTTTGTCTGTCACCAATTTCAATGACATTCTTCTCAATGGAGCAATTTTGGCAATCGCTTCCATTGGCCAAATGATGGTGGTAATAACAGGCGGAATCGATTTGTCCGTGGGCTCAGGCCTGGCCCTGTCTGGAATGCTGGTCGGTTTGATCTACAAGTACGATTATGGGTTAAACCCGTTATTGGCACTGCTTTTGGGTGCGCTGATCGGAATTGCCTTAGGCAGCGTCAATGGTGTTTTGGTGAGCAAAGCGGGAGTCCCTCCGATTATTGCCTCTTTGGGCACCATGTCAATTTACAGAGGCTTGATTTTTATCGTCAGCAAGGGGCAGTGGGTCAATGCCCACGAAATGCCGGACAGTTTCATCCGCCTGGCCCGCGGCCATATTCTCGGCATCCCCAACTTGATTTTCATGACCATCTTTTTCTATGTGGCCTTTTATTACTTCCTCACCCATCTCAAAACGGGCAGGGAAATCTATGCCGTGGGTGGAAACGCGGAAGCTGCCCGGGTGGCGGGGATCAGTGTCGATCGCATCAAGTACGCTGTCTACGCCATGTCCGGTTTTTTGTACGGACTCTGCGGTGTTTTGTGGGTTTCCCGCTTCGCGTCAGCCCAAAGTGACTCTGCCACCGGTTTCGAGTTTTCCACAGTGACGGCAATCGTCATTGGCGGTGTCAGCGTGTTTGGCGGCACCGGCAAGATCACTGGTGTGCTGTTGGGTGCTGTTTTGATCTCGATTGTGGAGAACGCCCTTGCTGTCACTCAAGTATCGCCGTTCTGGAAACTGGCGATCCAAGGCTTCATCATTTTGCTGGCGGTAACTGTTGATGCGGTTATGAAAAACAGGGATCGAAAAACAGTGATCAGGGGGCGGCAGGTATGAGCAAATTGATACGGAGATGGGAATTCGTCCTGGTTGTTTTACTGGCGGCGGTGTTCGTGATCATGTCAAGGCTGTCTCCTTATTTCCTGGATCTGCGGAATTTGCTTGACGCCACACTTAATTTCACTGAAAAAGGCATCATTGCTCTGTGCATGGCCTTGATTGTGATCACAGGTAGTGTGGATCTGTCTGTGGCGTCGAACATGGCTATGTCGGCAGCAGTGATGGGTATTGCCTACCGTTCCGGTATGGGTATCGGCACAGCCGCCGTATTGTGTTTGCTGGTGGGAACCTTGGGTGGGTTTTTCAACGGAATCATCATCACCAGGTTCAAACTGCCGGCAATGGTTGTCACACTGGCGTCTTTTTCACTTTTCCGCGGCATCGCCTATGTGCTGCTGGGTAACCAGGCTGTAACCGGCTATCCTTATCAGTTTTACGATCTGGGCCAGGGGTATTTTCTAGGCACCTATATCCCCAACCAATTTGTGTTCTTCGCTGTGCTGGCCGTAATCTTCGGCGTTGTCCTCCACAAAACCACCTTTGGCCGCTATATCTACGCCATAGGCAATAATGAGAACGCCTGCCGGTATTCCGGTGTGCCTGTGGACCGGATCAAGCTGATTCTGTTCACCATCAGCGGCTTGGTTTCATCGTTCGCCGCGGTTTTGCTAACCTCAAGGATTTTGAGCACAAGGCCCAACATCGCCCAGGGATTCGAACTGGAAGTGATTACCGCGGTTGTCCTTGGTGGGGTCAGCATTAACGGCGGTTCAGGAACAATGCTCGGGGTTGTCTTGTCGCTGCTTCTGATTGGCTTCACCCGCTTTGGCATGAGCCTTTTGAACGTACCTGCACAGGTGATGACTGTGCTGATCGGCTGCTTGCTGATCTTCGCCATTCTGCTGCCGAAGGTTCTGGAACGGGTGGGCCAGAGGCCAAGCAGCAGAGCTTAGGAAAACCTTAAAAAGGGAACCTTAATAAGGCGAGAGATGAAGGTGTAAGCAGGAAATCCGCATTGATCATCTAATCTATACATGGACCAGGATCCAATTACACCACAAGGAGGTATTAGCGTGAGTATCGAGCTGCGCAAAGACTGTAAATACGCATTGATTGTACCAACAAGCATGGGTGTGCGGATAACCCCCGTCGACGGCCAGCCTGTGTACGCCAGCGACAGGTACATCCTGCAGGCTACCAGCGCCGAAAGCAATGTAGCCAGCATTTCTTCGTACTTAGGCTTGCCTGTCAAGGTCCTGACCACATTTGTCAAGGGCAGCCCCATAGCTGAATTCATCAAGCGGAACCTTGCCAGCCGCTACATGGATTTTGAAGGCCCCGAGGTTGAACAGGGCGGGCCGTGGGGATACCGCCACCAGTTCAATATAGCCGACAGCGGGTATGGTTCCCGCGGGCCGCGGGTCTGGAACGACCGGGCTGGTGAGGTGGGCCGGACTCTCAATGCCAAAGATTTCGATCTGGACCGCATCTTTGGTCAGGAAGGGGCGCAGATCGTCCACTTGTCTGGCTTGATTGCCGCCCTTTCTGAAAGCACCAGTCAGTTCTGCCTGGAAATCGCCAGAGCTGCAAAGAAGTACGGCACAAGGGTCTCTTTTGACCTGAACTACCGGGCATCGTTCTGGAAAGGCCGGGAGAAAGAACTGAGAGAAGTCTTCACAGAAATCGCCCGTGTCGCCGACATCCTGATCGGCAACGAAGAAGACTTCCAGCTGTGCCTGGGTGTCGAAGGCCCCGAAGCAGGCGGCAAGGATATCGCTGAGCAGATCGAGCATTTCAAAGACATGATCGCCCGCGTCAAAGAGCAGTTCCCCAATGCCAGCGTTTTTGCCAACACCCTGCGGGAAGTGGTCGATGTCAACAAACACCTATGGGGCGCGATTTTGCTGGAAGGCAGCAATTGGCATGTTGTCGAGCCCCGGCCGATCACTATCCTTGATCGGATCGGCGGCGGCGACGGCTTCGTAGGCGGGCTGCTGTACGCCATTTTGCGGGGCTGGGAGTCGGAGAAGTGGATCCAGTTCGCCTGGGCCACAGGCGCCATGGCCACCACTTTCTTGACCGATTACGCCCAACCGGCTGACGAGGCGCAGGTTTGGGCCATTTGGCAGGGCAACGCCAGAGTGCAGCGGTAACTGATATAAAGAAAACAACTACCTGGCGCCGTTCGCTGAGCCAGGTAGTTGTTTCCATTATATGATTACTTGGGCTGGATCCGGTAACACGCCAAGATTTCGCCGTAATACATGGTGTGGTAATCTGGATACCAGCGTTCTTTTATCTCCGGATCCAACTGCTCGGGATCCATAGTTTGCCGGAAGACCACTTTGCATTCAAAATGCAGTTCGCATTGGGCGATAATGGGAGTTTCAACCACTCTGCCGGCGATCGGTGTAAGGCCTGTGGCCTCGTATTTGTTCTCATCCCGGCCAGAGCGAGTGCCGCAGTAGCTCAGCTCCCGCAGGAGGTTTTTCTCCAGCGGCACACTGACGGTGAACTCGTTTGATTTGTCGAGCAGTTGGTGTGTATAGCGGGAAACCCTTACCGGGACGATCATGATCGGTTTGTTCCAAAAACGGGTCACTCCACCCCATCCGATGGTCATGGTGTTGACTTTGGACTCATGCCTCGCGGTGAGGAACACCCCACCTTTGGCCAGCTTTTGATTGACAACCTGGATATACTCCTCGATGGGTACATCGCGGTACATAAACTCACCTCGGTTTGTTTTTTACAAGACTTCGCCAATCAGATCCGGTTCCCTTTTTTGAGCGCCAATAAAAGCAAAGAAAGGCAGGGAATGCAGTGACAGAATTTTTCGTCGGTATTTTGCCGCCTGACGAGAGCGCCTGCGAAGTGGAGCAGTGGCGGCGGAAATTCAGGGCACCCAGGACACCGGCACACCTCACTCTGCTTGCGCCTTTTGGCTGGGATCAGGGACAGGAGCAGCTGCTGGATGCCCTGGGGGAAGTGTGTGCCGGGCATCGGAAGTTCGCTATTGACTGCCGCGGTTTGGGCAGCTTCGGCAAAGGGGTGATCTTTATCGACGTAGTGCCCGCCCCGGAACTGTTGGCGCTGCAGGCAGGACTGGCCCGGTGCCTTGAACAGCTGGGCGTCGAGCTGGAAAAGCGTCCTTACCATCCCCACATCACTCTGGCTACCCGGTTGAGCCCCAGAGAGTTTGCTCTGTACAATAAGGAATTAATTGGTTATAATCCTCAGTATAGCTTTGCCTGTGGAGATATCACCCTGTTCGAGTTAATCATCAATGGAAAGATGCAGCGGTGGCAAGTTTCCGCCGCTGTGCCTTTGAAGGAGTAATCGAAACATGAAACAGCAGCGCGCGCAGGCGATCACCCAGCTAGTTGTCGCATCGGTGCTTTGGAGCAGTGCCGGTTTTTTGATCAAATCCACTGAGTTGGGTGGAATGGCCCTCGGCAGTGCCCGGGCCGGAATCGCTGTTTTGGTACTGATGGTTTATCTGCGCCGGAAATTCACTCTGACCTGGTTTCATCTCATCGGCGCTCTCACCTATGCTGTGAACTCATTGTTTTTTGTGCTGGCCAACAAACTTACCACTGCCGCCAATGCCATTTTGCTGCAGTTTACCGCTCCGGTCTGGGTCGCTTTGTTCGCCCGCTGGATGCTCAAGGAGCGAGTGCGCCGGTCAGACTGGGTTGCCATCGCTGTTGTCACTGCCGGCATGGTTTTGTTTTTCCTCGGTGATCTAGAACCAGGGCATGTCCTGGGGAATATCGTGGCGTTGGTTTCCGGGGTGGCCATGGCAGGGTTTGTGATCGCGGCCAAGCTGACTCCCGGCCGCGATCCGGCGGAATATGTGGTTGTAGGCAACGGCATCTGCTTTCTTGTCGGCTTGCCGTTTCTGCTGGCCTCCGCCGGCAGTATAAACCTCGGTTCAGGGCTTTCCCTGCTGGCGTTAGGAGTCTTTCAGCTGGGAATTCCATATGTACTGTACACCAGGGCTATCCCGGTGGTGTCCTCCCTGGAAGCAATTCTGATTACGATTTTGGAACCTATCCTTAACCCGGTATGGGTTGGCTTGGTAACAGGGGAAATCCCAAGCCCGCTCACTCTGACAGCCGGTTTGGTTGTGATCGGCACTGTTGTTGTCCGGGGTATTTACCAAATGCGTAAACCTGTGAGCTCGGTGGAAAGAAAAAATCCACTGTGAAAAAAGGAGAATTCGAATTCATGGCGAATTATAAATGAACACTGACGCCCAATCAAATGCGAAAACGCAGAAAAACAAGAACGCGCGGTACGATTTCCGCACTGGCTTATGGTTGGCAAAAACGGACATTTTATGTGGTTTTATTGCTGATATTACAAAAATGATTGTTGTTCTTGAAGGAAATCTGCAATAGAAGGAGAATAAATACCGAAAAGATTTTACGAAAAGGATTGCATATGGGAGGGGGAATGCGAGCCGTTACATAAGCGGTTGTTTTTCATTGCCGTTAATATTTGATGGGTTGAGAAAAATATTGGGGTGAAAGGGTGAAAGAATTGTACAGACGGACATTTTGCTTCTTGATGATAGCAATAATGCTGTTCAGTTTTACACTAGGAGTTGCTGCTCAACAACGCATGGGCACCTGGGTCGACGAGGTTATCATCGTTGAAGAGCCGGATGTGTCGACAGCTATCTCCCGTCTCCGCGCCGGAGATATCGACGTTTGGGCGACAACATCTTCGAACGCCACCGCGTTTGACTCTGTCCGCAACGATCCAGCGCTCAGCTACATGACAACATTTGGATCGTACAGCGAGCTTACCTACAACCCGGTGCTGAAGTTCAACGACGGGCGCTTCAATCCGTTCGGCATCCGCAGGATCCGTGAAGCGACAAACATGTTGATTGACCGGGACTACCTCGCTCAAGAGATTTACGGCGGCTTGGCAGTTCCGAAATACAACATGCTCAACAACTCGTATGTCGACTATTCACGTGTTGTGGAAACAGCACGGGCCCTCGAAGTCAAGTATGCCTACGACTTTGATAAGGCCAAGGCGATCATTGACGAAGAGATGATCAACGCCGGCGCCCAGCTCGTGAATGGCGTATGGCATTATGAAGGCCAGCCGGTTGAGATTATCGTCCTGGCTCGTATTGAGGACCAACGCCGCCAGACCGGCGATTATTTCGCACAGCAAATGGAGAAGCTCGGGTTCAAGACAACTGTTGAATACCGTACCGGACAAGAAGCTTCCCCAATCTGGCTGTTGGGCGATCCTGCCGAAGGCCAATGGCATGTTTACACCGGCGGTTGGAGCGCAGGCGCAGTTTACCGTGATCAGGGCCACATCTTCACTCAGATGTACACCGTCAGAGGTATGGCGTCTCCGCTTTGGTTGGCAATGGATCCCATTCCTGAACTGGATGAAATCTCCGAGAAGCTGTATTACAAGAGATTCACAACCATGGAAGAGCGGAACGCACTCTATTCCCGCGCGCTTGAGCTTTCACTGGAAGACTCTCCGCGCATCTTTACGGTAGACCAAATTTCCTTCATCCCGAAACGGGCTGAGATTACAGTGTCTTCCGACTTGGCCGGCGGTTTGTCCAGCAACCCGTTGTGGGCCATGACCATCCGCCGCAGAGATGAAGTCGGCGGCGTAGTCACCGTCGGCAGCTCGCAGGTCCTGGTTGATCCTTGGAACCCTGTCGCCGGTTCGAACTGGACATATGACATGCTGCCCATCAGAGCCACATTCGACCGCGGCTTTGTTTCACATCCGTTTACTGGAAACTATGCGCCTCTCTGGATTGACAAGGTGGAAGTGTACGCTGTTGAAGGCCTGCCCATCAGCAAGCAGCCTGATTCAGACTGGGTGACTGTCACTTTCGTTCCCGGTGTGGAAGCTGCGGATATGGAATACTTGGTACAGAATGTCGATCCCGACATCAAACCTGGTATTCCTGTGCCTGAGGATGCCTGGCTGTATTGGGATCCCGCACTGCAGCGGTTCGTCACTGTCGGCGAGGTATATCCCGGCGGGCTGGTCGTTCCTCGCAAGAGTGTAGTATACTATCGTGAGGATCTCTTTGAGAAAGTAAAGTGGCATGACGGAAGCCCGTACACTCGCGGTGACTTCTTGATGCAGCTGGTTCTGGATTGGGACCGCGGCTACGAATCAAGCCCGATTTACGATGAGTCGGCAGCCGCCAACCTTCCTGTAGCCCAGAAGAACGCCCGCGGCTGGAGAATTCTGTCCTGGGATCCGCTGGTCTACGAAGTGTACTCCACTTCCTGGTACATGGACGCCGAGCAGAACCTGGGCGACATCTTCTGCCCAATGTACAACTATGGTACTGCTCCATGGCATACCCTGGCTCTGGGCTACCTTGCCGAAGCCAACGGCGAACTGGCCTTCAGCGCATCCAAGGCTACTGCCCTGAACGTTGAATGGCTGGGTTATCAAGCAGGCCCGAGCTTGCGGACTCTTGCCAAGTGGCTTGACTATGCCCTCGAGACCAACTTCCTGCCGTATGCAGAGTTCTTGAAGGATTACATCCCTGAGGAAGAGATTGCCGCTCGCTATGCCAATGTCAAGAAGTGGTTCGACGAGAAAGGGCACTTCTGGATCGGTAACGGCCCGCTGTATCTCGAGCGTGCGTATCCGACAATCAAGACCGTCCATCTGAAGCGCTTCGAGGATTATCCGCTGCCGGCCGGTTATTGGGATGGCTTCGACGAGCCTCGCATCGCTGAAGTGGAAGTCTTCGGCCCAGCAAGGGTAACCGCTGGCCAGCAGGCAGTCTTTGAAGTTGAAGTCAGCTTCAGGGGCGAGCCCTATCCGATGGATAAGATCCAAGAAGTCAAATATATCGTACTCGACGCTGCTGGTAATGTTGCCTACAATGGTTACGGAAGCGCAGTTGCCGATGGTCTGTTCGAAGTGGTGCTGACACCTGAGGACACCAAGCAGCTGCCTGTCGGTTCGAACACCATTGAAGTCATCGTCCTGCCTACACTGGTAGCCGGTGCAACATTCGGGCAACATACCTTCGTGACACTGCCGTAAAACGGCACCCAGAAACTGAATTTCTGGATTCGAAAGTGGAGGGCGTGGAGTCCACGCCCTTCCTTTATGTTGTTCCACGTCGATACCGGGAGGTGTGAGAATGCTAAGCGTTGAAACTGCACGGGAACGTGCTGTTCCAGCAGCGAGGCGTTCCGGCGGCAATCTTTGGCGGATCACCAAATACACGCTTGTCAAAGGAACGACTTTGCTGATCACCGTCATCATAGCTGTCTATTTGACTATTCTAATAGCCAACATGGGCGGATATGTTGACAAAATGCGCGAAAGCGAACTACGTTTTCAGATTGCTGAAGAAATAAACCAGAACGAAGAACTGCGGTTGCTGACGGTTCAAGAGCGGAAGACGTATGAGGAGGAAGTCTTCAGGGTAAGGGCGAAACAACTGGGGCTTGATCGTCCTTTCATTGTTAAGAGTTTTATCTACCTGTGGAATGGGCTCACTCTGAATTTGGGCCGAGCAATCCATCTCACCAGCGACGCTGGCTCCGCTTATGTCGACAATATTATAGGCGAACGGTTGGCGCCGACACTGCTGGTGATGGCCTCCAGCCAACTGTTGTTGTTTTTCAGTGCCATGTTTTTCGCTCTGTTTCTGTCACGCCGCTATGGAAGCCGTTTGGATAGGCTTGTGGTGGCCATGGCTCCTACAAGTGCGGCGCCTGCATGGTTTTACGGAATTTTTCTTATCATGATATTCGCCGCAGTCCTGCACTGGCTTCCTTTTGGCGGAATGATCGACGCCCCTCCGCCGCCGGGTTTTTGGGCGAAAGTTGGAAGTATAATCAAACACCTGATATTGCCAATCAGCGCGTTTGTGGCCTCCAGCTTCTGGCTGTCTTCCTATTATTGGCGGACATTTTTCCTGATTCACTCAAGCGAAGACTATGTCGACATGGCCAAAGCCAAAGGGCTCACTGGCCGTGCGATTGAGCGCCGATATGTACTGCGGCCTACTTTGCCTACAATCATAACCAGCTTTGCCATGACTTTGATCGGGCTTTGGACTGGTGCCATTGTTTTTGAGACTGTGTTCAACTGGCCGGGGCTCGGCCGCTTGACCCAACAAGCGATCAACATGTTTGATACTCCGGTGATCGTGGGCGTGACAGTGATCTATGCCTATCTGCTGGCGCTGACACTGTTCCTGCTGGATATCGTTTACGCCATAGTCGATCCCCGCGTCAAGCTGGGTGGGGGTGAAAACGGTTCATGAGAGCAATCCGTAATCTGTTAAATCAAATCAAGGCATATCCTTCGGCGGTTGTGGGATTGTGTATTATCGCCTTCATGATTACTCTGTCCATATATGCCGTCATCAAAATTCCCTACAGGGAAGCGGTGAGGTTGTGGAAGGGCGGCGAGAATGTCTGGATCGAGTATCCACGCAATGCCCGCCCCGAGTGGTTCAACCTGTTTTATAAGGAAAAACAGCCTGTCACCATTGTGATGAAGACGACAGAAACGCCGGAGCTGAAAACCGTGACAGATCTGGGCAACGGCATTGCCGCCCAAGACATCGTCTTCGAATTCGATTACCAATATGACGGTTTCCCGGCAGAACTCTCGCTGTTCTTTACCAGCAAGTTCACAACTGCCCGTCCGAATGTGGAAATCAAATGGATAACACCGGACGGCAGGGAGATAAACATGCAGAGCATGAGCCTGCGGCCGTCGGAAGCCTACCGCATATCGCAGGATACACGGCTTCCCAGGCGGCTGAACGGCCTGCAGCCTGAGAAAGGGTTGTTTGCCGATCCTGCCAACCCGAACAAAGTGTTGAAGGGGACATACCAATTGGTCGTGTCCGGCCTGGTGTTTGAACCAGAGGCCAATATCGAGGCAACCTTTGTGCTCTACGGCAAGGTGCACGGGATCGCCGGCACTGACCATCTCCGCCGCGATATCAGCGTGGCTCTGCTCTGGGGCGCTCCTGTGGCTTTGTCAGTCGGTTTGGTTGTGGCAGTAGGCACTTCGCTGACCACCATGTGTCTGGCTGCCTGCGCGGTTTGGTTCGGCGGCTGGATTGACTGGATTATCCGCAGGATCAACGAAATTGTCATGATCCTGCCGCTTCTACCGATCCTAATCATGATCGGCTTGTTCTATTCCCGCAGCATCATCGTGATGATGGGATGCACGGCTTTGCTGGGGATATTTGGTTCGGGAATCTTAAGCTACCGGTCCATGTTCTTGCAGACCAAGACATCCGGATATATTGAAGCCGCCAGGGCATACGGCGCCAGCAATTTTCGGATTATTTTCCGCTATTTGATTCCAAAAGTGATTCCGGTCCTGATTCCAGGGTTTGTCACTCAAGTTCCCAGCTATGTGTTCTTGGAAGCGACCCTGGCTGTGTTGGGATTGGGCGACAAAGACCTGCCGACCTGGGGCAAACTGCTCAATGATGCCTATTCAGAGGGCGCTTTGCTCACAGGGCATTTCTACTGGGTGGTGGAACCGGCCGTACTGTTGGTTCTGACCGGATTCGGTTTTGCCATGGTTGGCTT
The DNA here is from genome assembly GCA_900019385.1 of uncultured Clostridia bacterium. Classification (GTDB taxonomy): domain Bacteria; phylum Bacillota; class Limnochordia; order Darwinibacteriales; family DTU012; genus DTU012. The sequence goes on along the minus strand of FIZJ01000041.1, from coordinate 20,325 downwards.
TGCGCTCGACCGGATCTTTAACCCACGGTTGAGGGGGTTGTAGTTATGAATAAAATGCTGTTAGAGGTGAATAACCTTAAACTATATTTCAGGACAAAGAAAGGCCCCGTCCAAGCCGTTGACGATGTCAGCTTCAAGCTTGAACGGGGAAAGACTCTGGCTGTTGTCGGAGAGTCCGGCTGCGGCAAAACATCTTTAAGCAAGGCTATCTTGCGCCTACTGCCGCGGAATATAATGGAGTACAGCGGTGAGATCATCCTCGACGGCGAGGATATTATGAAGTACCCTGAGGATCGGTTCCGCAGGGAGATTCGCTGGAAAAAGATCGCCATGGTGCCCCAGGCGGCCATGAACTCTTTGAACCCTGTGTTGAGAATCTTGGATCAGATTATTGAACCACTGCTAATTCACAACCGGGATATGAACAGAGACCAGGGGCTGGCCAGGGTGAAAGAGATGTTCAGGATTGTCGGCCTGCCGGAAGATTTCCTTTACCGCTATCCGTTTGAGCTGAGCGGCGGCATGCGGCAGAGGGCGACAATTGCCATGGCCTTGGTGACCAATCCAGAACTGGTGATTCTGGATGAGCCATCTTCGGCGCTGGATTTGTTGACCCAGGCCAACTTGATGAACGTTTTGAAGCGAATTAAACATGAATTTGGCACAACGTTCATTCTCATCACTCACGATATAGGCACCGCCAGTGAACTGGCTGACGAAATCGCGGTCATGTATGCCGGCGAAATGGTGGAGAAATGCCATGCCGAGTATTTCTACACTGATGCCAGGCATCCATATTCACGCAAACTGATGAGCAGTGTGCCGACACTGCGGGAGGACAAAGAACTGGTGTTTATCCCTGGGCAGCCGCCTTCGTTGATCAATCCGCCCACCGGGTGCCGGTTCGCCGAGCGCTGCGACAAGCGCTTTGCCAAATGCTCCGAGCATCCTCCCACGTTTGATCTGGAACATGATCAGCAGGTGCAGTGTTGGCTGTACACTGACCGAGAGGAGGTAAAGCATGCCTGATCTAGCTGTGGATATGCGGGAGACTCTCCAGAATGCGGAAAGGGTTCCTGTCCTAAAGGCCGTAGACCTGCACACCTGGTTTGAAATCAGGAAGTTCGGCTTTTTCAAGGCCGGCGATGTAAGGGCTTTGGACGGAGTTGACTTTGAGCTCTATCAAGGCGAGACAGTCTCCATCGTCGGTGAAAGCGGCTGCGGCAAGAGCACCTTGGCCAGGACGATCCTCGGCCTGCACCGGCCGACCAAAGGCAAGCTCTTCTTCAACGGCAAGGATATGGCTGAGTTCACGAAAGAGGACATGAAAGCCTACCGGGCCAGTGTTGGCTACATCCAGCAGGACCCCTACGGGGCGCTGCCGCCGTTTATGACCGTAAAGAAAATATTGGAAGAACCACTACTGATCAATGGTGTGACCGATAAAAACGAAAGACAAAAGCGGATACAAAGCGTCTTGGAAGAAGTGAAGCTGTCTCCGATCGAGGACTTCCTGCCCAAATTCCCGCACATGCTCAGCGGAGGGCAGCAGCAAAGGCTGGTTATTGCCCGGGCAATGATTCTGCAGCCGAAAATGCTCGTCGCCGACGAGCCGGTTTCCATGCTGGACGCCTCGGTTAGGGTCGAGATCCTGCAGCTGCTCCGCAGCCTGCAGGAGAAGCACAATCTGGTAATCATCTACATTACCCATGATTTGTCGACAGTGAGGTACTTCTCCGAACGGATCTTCACCATGTACGGAGCCCGGATTGTGGAAAAGGCAGCTACCGCAAGCTTGCTTGCCAATCCGCTGCACCCATACACCCAGGCTTTGTTCAAGGCCACTTCCGATCCTGACGCAGCGAATCTGAAAACTTTCAAGGAAGTTCCTACAGGGGAGCCTCCCAGCCTTATGAACCCGCCCAAAGGCTGCCGGTTCCATCCGCGCTGCGCGAAGATCATCAAGGGTAAGTGTGACCGATTCGAGCCGCCAGAATTCCATATCGGCGACGATCAATCGGTGTTCTGCTGGCTCTACGAAGATCAGGGCAAACAATGAGACCCATTCGCTGGATTATTGCCGGAGGAAGCATGCTGTTGGCGGGATGGATGATTCTCGTAAGCATAGTCGCCGAGGCGATACCGGCGCGGATCTGGTTGTCTATGTTGGCTTATGCTTTAACCTTGCTCGGATTCTACGTCGGGATCGTAGGTGTAATCATGTACGTGCGCACCGGGCAAAATAGATAAGCGGCAAGTTTTTATCGCTTGACTTGGTTAAAACACACCATGGCTTGGTGTGTTTTAACCGTTTAGTGTTTAATCTTGAGGGGGGTGTTCGCATGGCTCCGCTTCCAAACTATGTCGGGCCAGCAGCATTTGGCATTAAGATGGGTGTGATTGTTCCCGGAATGGATCTCATCGCTGAGGTGGTGAGCAGGGTTGCCAAATGCGCGGAAGATCAGCTGGTGGATGATGGCGATGTTCTGTGCATCACCGAATCGGTGGTGGCCAGATCGCAAAACAATTATGTCACAGTCGGGCAGATTGCCGAAGAAATCCGCGGCAAACTAGATTTACCGGATGGAGCCGCGGTGGGAGTGGTTTTCCCAATCCTCAGCCGCAACCGCTTTTCCCTGATTCTCAAAGCCATCGCCAGGGCTACGGGGCGCGGTAAAGTAGTGATGCAGCTGTCTTGGCCTGCGGACGAAGTAGGCAACCGGATTCTCACCGACGAGCAGATCGTTGAGCTTGGCAAAAACTACGACGAAATCATCACCGAAGCGGATCTTGCCGGAAAACCCCTGCTGCACCCCATCACCGGCGTGGACTACCTCCAACTCTACCGCGCCCTGATTGAACAGGAAGGTGCGGCGGTGGAGATCTATTTAGCCAATGATCCAACCCTGATTGCCAATCACGGCTGCCATGGAATCATCACTGCCGACATCCATTCCCGCGCCAAAACAAAGGCGGCTGTCGAGAAAGCGGTTGAAAAACTTTCTGCTAAAACGCGGGTGGCAAGCCTGGTTGATATCTGTGCCGATAAAAGCAGAGAAGCCTGGTCTGAGTGGGGTCTGTTGGGAAGCAACATGTCGGCGGGAGAGAAGCTGAAGCTGGCGCCCCGCAATGGATCCGAATTCGCGGCGGAAGTACAGGCGCAGGTGGAAAGATCCACGGGCAAGCATGTGGAAGTGATCATTTACGGCGACGGCGCTTACAAAGATCCAAGCACCGGCATTTATGAGCTGGCTGATCCCCTTCCAGTTTTGGGAGCCACAGCGGGAATAGCAGGTATGATGCGGGAAGGCATCAAGTACAAATATGTTGCCGATGTAGGTTTGGCCCAAGGGAAAACAGCTGCCGAAATCGAAAAAGAATTGGTGCAGCTCAAAGGCAAAAACTACCTGCAAAGCGATACTGAAGCCGAAGGGACCACACCCAGGAAAATGGGGGATGTGATTGCCAGCCTGGCGGATTTGATCAGTGGTTCGGCGGATGCCGGGACACCGCTGGTGATTGTCAAAGGGTTTGTCAGCCCTGAATAAGATCAGGGCCTATATGTTGTCAAATCTGGATTGGATTGCAGTTGGGGCAGGATGTGGCCCCGGTGCCGCCGCAGTACGGGCAGTCGAAATAGGCGTTTTCCGGGCCGTAGCCTTCCGTGCAGCTGCATTCGACATAGAGGTTGCCTTTGCAGGTTGAACAGACCTGATTTGAGCCGCTGTCCGGCAGATCAGCCTCGGGCTCATCGATCACGCGCTTGTTGATGACTGTAACCCCCTTTGCCATTTTGTCAATGCTAGTATGGCAAATCTAAATAAAATTATGATTGATGGAGAGCAAGCACTGGAGGATGAAGATGGGGATAGAGATTCGCTATGAGGAAAACAAACTGATTTTGCCGGAGATCAGCTGTGACTGCGGGCTCAACCACGGCATTCCTGATATCGATATATATATTGGTCAGGGTTTGATCGAGAAGGTTCCGGCATATCTGGGCCAGAGAAAACTAGGATCGAAACTGGTCCTGGTCACAGACAACATCATCTACGAGGTTGCGGCCAAACAGGTCCTTACTGTGCTGGAAAACGCCGGGTACCATGTTAACCTTTGCCTTTTGGAACGGGACCGTCCGCTGATTCCCAACGAAACAGCCTTGGGCGAGATACTGCTTACGCTGGACAACAGCACCGAGTTTCTGCTGGCGGTTGGTTCAGGCAGCATCACCGATCTTACCCGGTATGCGGCCCATGTCAGCGGCAAACCATTTGCCGCGATCGGAACCGCCGCATCGATGGACGGCTATACATCTGTCGTCGCTCCGTTGACTTTCGGTAATCTCAAGGTCAACAAGCCGGCGGGCTTTCCCAAGGTGCTGATCTGTGATCTCGAGATCATGAGCCAGGCACCGTACCACATGTTTCTTTCCGGCTTCGGCGACGTGATCGGAAAATACATGGCCAAGGCCGATTGGCTTTTGGGATCCATCATCAATCAGGAGGTTGTCTGTCCGGCCTGCATCGACATCGTCTCCCAGGCAGTGGAAAAATGCGTCGACAATGTGGAACAGATCAAAGCGCGATCGCTTGAGGGGACTCGGGCTTTGATCGAAGGCTTGATTCTATCGGGGCTGACGATTTTGATCATCGGCCATACCCGGCCGGTGGCTTCTAATGAGCACAGCATGGCCCACTACTGGGAAATGATGCAATTGCAGACAGGGGAGGAACCGCCGCAGCACGGCCTGTCGGTGGGAGTGGCGACCGTCTACTGTCTTCAGTTTTACGAGCGCTTTTTTGGGTTGGATCCCCATTCATTCCGGCTGGAAGAAGCTAAGGCAGCCTATCTGACTCCGGAGGAGCAGGCCCGGCTGGTCCTGGACAAGTTCGGCGCCAAGATAGGATCCGCCATCATCCGGGACAACGACCAGATAGGGATCGGCTGGCCTGAGGTGGAAAAGCGGTTTCATACCTTGAAGGCCAACCATAGCCGCATCCGGCAGCAGCTGGCCTTCCTGCCGAAAGCCCGTCAGATTCTGGACATCTACCGCGAAATTGGCTATCCATGGCCGGCCAAAGCCATCGGCATTGATGATCGGCTGCTGTTAAACAGTTTGCTGTACGCCAAAGAGTACCGAAACCGTTATACGGTGTTTAAATCGGCTCACGAGTTAGGAGTGTTGGATAAATTGGTGTCACAAGTTCTCCAGGACCTCTCACATTCATAGAGAGGTTTTCCTGTCTGAGAAGAGGAAAGGAAAGGATGGGTTCGCCATTTACGAGAACGAGTATAAGCTGGAAACAGAACGGCTGGACACCGTCTTTGAAATAGTGGAACGACAGTTGGCAAAAGCAGAGCAGTATTCCTACGCGGCGAAGCAGGAGCTGAAAAAAGTACGGCGGGCGCTTTGGGAGGACCTACAGTTTGCCGGGGCCAGCACAAGCTTCGATGAAGATGTCAACGCGGCACAATACCTGGACGAGTTGGCCCGAAAAGGCCGGGAATTTGGCATTCACCGGAACAAAGTGCGCAAGCTGGAACTTCTGCGAAAAGCGCCTTACTTCGGCCGCATCGATTTTCATGACCATGAGCTGGACACCACCAATCAGATTTATGTGGGTGTGGCGTCCCTGGTGGATGAAGAGACGGGGCAGCATTGGGTCTACGACTGGCGCGCTCCGATCAGCAGTTTGTTCTACGATTACGGCATGGGCCCGGCCAAGTATGAGGCGCCTGCCGGAACGGTCACAGGAGAGATCACTCTCAAGCGGCAGTACCGTATTGAACAGGGCAAGCTTGTCTACATGTTCGACAGCGATCTGACGATTAACGACGACGTACTGCAAATGACCCTCAGCAAAACTGCTGACAACAGGATGAAGCACATCGTCTATACGATTCAGCGGGAGCAAAATCAGGCCATCCGCGACGAGGCCAACCGAGTCTTGTTTGTGCAGGGGCCTGCGGGCTGCGGCAAGACTTCCATCGCGCTGCACCGTGCGGCGTACCTCTTGTATCGCTACCGGGGAGTGTTGGATGCCAGCGAAATAGTCATCTTCTCCCCGAACGCCATTTTCGGCGATTATATCCAGAACGTTCTGCCCGAGCTTGGTGAAGACAATATCCGGGAAGCCACGATGCAGGATTACCTGGAGATGGTCATAGCACCGGAGTGGAGTTGGGAAAGCTACTACGCCCAACTGGCTTACATTTTGGAGCAGTGCCATGATCCGGGCTACGCTGCCCGATTGGAAGCGATCGCGTTTAAATCGTCGGAACAGTTCTATCAGATGGTGAATCAGTATATCGAATACTTGGAGGAGAATCAGTTCCGCTTTGCCGATATCGAAGCCTGGGGCCAGACGATCATCTCCGGTGAAGAGTGCAGCCGGCTGTTCCTTGAAACTTACGGCTACCTTCCTGTGGCACAGAGGTTGGAAAAGATCAGGCGGCGAGTCCTTTACCTGCTGAACCCTATACGCAAGGACCGGATCGCCGCACTGGTGAAGGACAAAGCGGATCTGCCAAGGCACAAGGGAGACAACGAGCGGGAACTGCAGCGTCTCAGCATTGCTGAGGTTAAGGAGGAGCTGGCTCCCGTTTACGAACAGCTTGATCAAATGCTGAACATTGACGTGTATCAGCTGTACAGCGGTTTATTCCAAAGCAGGGAGCAGGTTGGGCGCTTTTTCGATCCAAGCTTGCTGCCGTCAAGCTGGGATCAAATTTGCCGTGTTACCCAGGCAGGGATGGCGGAGCGGAAGCTGTTGTTCGAGGACACGGCGCCGTTTGTGTATTTCCAAGGCAGGCTCGAAGGCTGGCGTGAGCTTTCCGGGATCAAACACGTCATTATTGATGAAGCTCAGGATTACACTCTGTTTCACTACCAGCTCTTTCGCAATATATTCCCAAAGGCTGCCTTCACAATCTTGGGCGATCTCAACCAAGCCGTCCATCCATACTTGAGGCTGCCGGACTTTGAAAAAGCAGCCGGAGTCTTCACGGGAGCCGGGTATGCCTGCAAGATACTTAAGATGAACAAAAGTTACCGTTCAACCAAAGAAATCGGTGAGTTCACCAGCAGGCTTTTGACGGATAAACAAGAAATAGAGTTTGTGGAGCGGGAAGGTGATAAGCCCAAAGTAATCGCTTGCGGCCGGCATAAAGGGGAGCAGCTGGCCAAGATAATCGAGGAAAGCACTGTCAAGGGGAGCAAGTCGGCAGCGGTGATCTGCAAGACGCAGGATGAGGCAAGGAAAACAGCCAAACAGCTTGAAGGGAGGATCAAATTCACCTTGATTACCCACGAAACCGGCTATTTTCCGCCCGGTGTCGTGGTTGTGCCGGTTTATCTGGCCAAAGGCCTGGAGTTTGACACCGTTGTCATTGCCAATGCCGATCAAGAAGTTTACGGCCGCGAGCCAGATCGTCAACTGCTTTACACTGCCTGTACCCGGGCACTGCATCAGCTCTTTATATTTTATGAAAACCAGCTGACAAGTTTTATCACTGCCGTTGACCGTCAACTGTACGAGATCATGGAGGCATAAGGGAGGAGTGAGAACATGGACCATCATCCAGAGATACCCGGGTATGTGGAGCAGGCATTGGCACAAGCAGGAATCGATCGCAAGCAGGTTCGGGCGGCGGCCCACACCGACCTGGACCGTCAAGGCAGCTTCCGTGCTGCCTGGCTTTGCGTAGATGATCACGCACTTTATATCTTTGCCCAGACAAAACGCGGCAAGGAGCCGCGGAGAGTGGTTCCGTTCATTAAAAAACGGGACAAGGGACAGTTTTTTGCCGGGATTGATGACCGGAATTTTTCCGGTGAAATGGAACTGATTGAACATTATGATCTGGAAATGCTAAAGAGCCTGCGCTGCGAGTATTTTGTAGGCAGTATCGCTGTTATTGCCACGATCGGCGAGGATACGAGGATCCTTTGCCGGGCATCGAAGGCCAAAGGAGCGGACTTGAACGCTTTCTGCCGCTTGGTCACCAATCTGATCGAAAAATCCGGGCATCAAGCGGAAGATGGCAGGCAGCGGCGGGAGGAGCGCTGCCCCAAATGCGGCCGCCTTTATCCCGATCCTTCCCGCCCCATATGCCCAAACTGCATCGACAAGCGTACTCTCTTTAAGCGAGTGCTGGCACTGACACCCAAATATAAAAAGCCGATCGCCGCTATGGTTACGATTATGTTGATCAGTGCGCTGATGAGCCTGGCGCCTCCGTTCATGTCCGGAAGGGTTTTTATCGACGAAGTGCTGACGGCCGGCGGTAGATACGAAGGGAAGATCGGCGAAGCCATTCTGATCACAGTAGGTATCAGTCTGGTATCGCTCGGCTTGAGCATAATCTACGGCCGGATCAATTCGGCGGTTACCGCGGAGATCATTTACGACTTGAAAAAAATGATCTTCTCCGCCATGCAGCGGTTGTCTCTGAGCTTTTACAACAAACGGCAGACCGGGTCACTCATGAACCGGGTAAACAACGACGCCCTCGATCTGCAGTATTTTTTCCACGACGGTGTGCCGTATTTCATCGTCAACTCTGTGCAGATTGTCGGGGTAACCTGTCTGCTTTTGTACATGAACTGGCGGCTGACCTTGTTCGTCTTTGTCCCGATACCGCTGATTCTGTTCATTATATACAAGGTGCTGCCGCATCTGTGGAAACTTCATTCACGCCGGTGGCGCACAAACGCCGCCCTCAATTCAGTGGTCAATGATTCTCTGACCGGGATCAGGGTAGTCAAGGCTTTTGGCAAGGAAGACAGGGAAGTCGAGCGTTTTTCCAGTCACAACCAACAGGTGTTCAATGTTCAGATGAGCATCGGCAGGCTCAGTTCCACCGTCTTCCCCGCCATGGGGTTCATCATGGGCCTGGGTCAGCTGATCATCTGGGGCGTGGGCGGCTGGGACGTGATCGCCGGGCGGATGACCCTGGGGACCCTGGTGACCTTCACTGGTTATCTTGGTATGCTTTACAATCCGATTCAGCAGATGACCAATATCGTCGACTGGTGGTCTTCCTGCATGAATTCTGCCCAGCGGATTTTCGAGATCATCGATTCTTCCGAACATTTGCCTTACCCTGAGAAACCGGTGCGCATGCCGCGGATCAAGGGGGAAGTGATCGCCCGGGATGTTGAGTTCAGTTACGAAGAAGGGCGGCCGGTCCTGCAGGAGATCAACTTCCATGTGGAGCCCGGCGAAATGATCGGTCTAGTCGGGCCTTCCGGCGCAGGCAAATCAACCATGATCAATCTCATCGCCCGGCTGTATGATGTGGACTCAGGGGCGATCATGATTGACGGTGTGAACATCAAAGACATCGCCAAGGAGGATCTTAACCGGCAGATCGGCATGGTGCTCCAGGATACCTTCCTCTTTAGGGGATCGATCCTGGAAAACATCGCTTATGCCAAGCCGGAAGCCACGATGGAGGAAATCATCCGGGCGGCCAAGATCGCCAATGCCCATGATTTCATCATGAAACTGCCCGACGGTTACGAAACGGTCATCGGCCGCAAAGGCCACGATCTTTCCGGAGGGGAAAGGCAGCGGTTGGCCATCGCCCGGGCGGTGCTGTTGGATCCCCGCATTTTGATTCTCGACGAAGCTACGGCCAACATCGACACCGAAACGGAGCAGCTGATTCAAGAGGCTTTGGAGCAGCTTGTTCAGGGGCGGACCACCTTTGCCATCGCTCACCGCTTGTCGACTCTCAGGCGAGCCAACCGGCTGTTTGTGTTTGAAAACGGGCGCATTGTCGAGGTCGGCACCCATGATGAACTGATGGAGCGGAAAGGTGTCTACGAAAAACTGTTTACCACTCAGCGCAAAGCATTTGAACATGTGGCCGTTGGAGGCTAAACTAGAAAATGGGATGGGGATGGATATGGAAGCAGAAGGCGTCTCGGCCTTTACAAACATCAATTATTTGGATCCGAAGGAAGCGATTTTCGCAACTACTGACGGTGGATTGCTGTCTCTCCAGGTAGGAGATAGGTACTACAGCAAAGTTGACTTGTATCAGGCTTTCCCCTTTTCCCTTGAGCACCAGTATCTATCTGTGCGGGACGAGAATGGGGAAGAGATTGGGATGATTAAAGATCTGCGGGAGTTTCCTCCCCAGTCGCAAAAAGCAATCCGGACAGAGTTGAATTGGCGGTATTACGCGCCGAAGATTATCAGGGTCCTTACCCTGAAAGACGAGTTCGGCCATTTGTACTGGGATGTGGAAACAAACTATGGATTCCGCAAATTTGTGACCAGGGCCCGGGATGAAGGGATTTACCCGATTGCCGACGGGCGTTTGTTGATTGTTGATATGACTGGCAACCGCTACGAGATCGAAGATTACCGCCGCCTGGATGCCAAGAGTTTACGATTCCTGGAACCATATATCTAGTGAGGTGAAGCGAATTGAGCATCAGGCCGCTGCAGGAGTTGGATTTGGAGACACAGATCGAGCTGCCTTCAGGAATCTTAAGGGACGGCGAAACACTGCTGTTTAAGCTGCCGTCCAATCTCGACGCTGAAGGAGCGGGAGAGCATGCCGTTGTGGTGGTTACCAACCTCAGGCTGCTCAAGTTTAAAGTTTGCGAAGGCAAACCTGAATTGGAACAGGAATACAGCCTGGACAAAGTTGAGAAAATTGAAGTGCAAACGCTGGTCGGGAACGGGCGGCTGATTGTCCGGCTGGAGGATAGCTCCCACTGCATTGCCCGCTACACTCTGGAGCATCATCCTCTGTATCTTACGGCAGAAAAGTATGTCAACCGCTATCTTGATGACCAGATTTTGCGCCCGGTCGAACCGTTGGAACCGGACAAATGCCCTCGCTGTGGGCGCCCTTACCGCAAAGACACGCGGTTCTGCCCGTTTTGCCTGGACAAACGGCGTGTCCTCCTCAGACTGTGGGAGATAATGAAACCCCATACACCTTTGATCGCGGCAGTTATGGGGATTTTCTGGCTGATGTCAGCGGTCAATCTGACTATTCCACAGGTTGAACGCTATTTGATCGACACCGTGTTGAGGCCGCAGCTGAATGATATCCGCCTCCTGCTGGTGCTGGTCGGAGGCCTTGCCATAGGGCGCGCCGCCAATATGCTGCTGTCGGTATGGCGCGGCCGCACCATGGCAAAGCTCAGCGCCAACCTCGGCCTGGACCTGCGGAACATGGTTTACAGCAAAATCCAGGCTTTGTCTCTGCGGTTCATCGATCAGAAAAAAACCGGCGATTTGATGAACCGGATCAGCCGGGACACCAACAATATTCAAGGGTTTATGCAGCGCGAACTTCCGGAATTGGTCAATCAAACCATCATGCTGGCGGCCATGTCCGTCATCCTCTTGTTCACCAACTGGAAGCTGACGCTTTTGGTGATTGTGCCGGCACCGATTATTGTAATCCTCCAGAAGATGACCTGGGACAAGATCCGCAGCATGTACCGGAAGCAGTGGAGCACGAACGACCGAGTGAACTCCCTGCTCCAGGACATCCTTTCGGGGATCCGGGTTGTGAAAGCCTTTGGCGGCGAGCAAAGGGAAGTGGCCAGATTCACCGCCTATATCCGGGAATTTGCGGACATCAGCGCCCATAATGAGAAGACTTTCAACACTTTCTACCCGATTCTCGGCTTTATCATGGGCGCAGGCAACTTCCTGATTCTATACTTTGGCGGTAAGCTGGTGCTCGGTGAGGCAATGCAGATCGGCGAGCTGTGGATGTTCACCACTTACGCCAACCGGCTGTATGAGCCGCTGCGGTTTTTGACCTGGCTGCCCCGGGCGTTCCACAACGCCATGATCTCGGCGGAACGGATTTTTGAGGTGATCGACCAGCAGCCAGATGTGGTCGATCAGGAAAAACCAATCGCCATTCCCAGGATACAGGGGAAAATCGAGCTGAGGAACGTGACGTTCGGGTATTACAAATACCAGCCGGTATTGAAGGATATCAACCTGACCATTCATGAAGGTGAAATGATCGGGCTGGTAGGCCATTCCGGAGCTGGCAAATCCACACTGATCAATCTCATTTGCCGCTTTTACGATGTGGATGAGGGCGAGATTCTCATCGACGGGGTCAATATCAAGAATTTGAGGCAGCGGGATATCCGCAACCAAATCGGTATTGTGCTTCAGGATACATTTCTCTTCTCCGGCACGATTTGGGAGAACATCGCCTACGCCAAACCGGGGGCTACCGCGGAAGAAATCATCAAGGCCGCCAAGATTGCCAATGCCCACGATTTCATCGTCAAGTTCCCCAACGGATATGACACCAAGGTGGGAGAGCGGGGGCAGAGACTTTCCGGCGGCGAACGGCAGCGGATTGCCATTGCCAGAGCAGTGCTGCACGATCCCAGGATTCTGATTCTGGATGAAGCCACATCGTCTGTGGACAGCCATACAGAACAACAGATCCAGGAAGCAATTCTGCGGCTGGTGAAAAACCGCACCACCATCGCTATCGCTCATCGGCTGTCGACCCTGCGCTATGCCGACAGGCTGGTGGTACTCGACCACGGCCGCATCGCGGAAATCGGCACCCATGACGAGCTGATGGAAGCCAAAGGAGCTTATTACCGATTGGTAGAGGCGCAAAAAGCGCTGGCGGAGATGAAAGCAGTCTGACCTGAATGCCGGGGCTGCCGGCAAAAGGAGTGTTGAGGCTGTGAAGGAGGTAAAGTCCAAGAACAGCTTGTATCTCATGCTGGTGGGTATGGTGATGGGCTGCATCATGATGATCCCCGGAGTGAGCGGCGGCGTCATGGCCGTGATTCTCGGCATCTACGAGCCCCTGGTCATGATCGCAGCCCGTCCTTGGCACAACTGGCGGGAAAACCTGAAGTTTGGTCTGCCGCTGGCCTTGGGTGCGCTGGTGAGCATCCTGATCATGAGCAACATCTTGTCTTACCTGCTGTCCGAGTATCCGCTCCTGGTCAAGTACTTGTTCATCGGCCTCGTGGCCGGAAGCATCCCCGGTTTGGCCAAGGTGGCAAATGAACGGGGCTTCGAACGCCGGTACCTGGCCTCTTTCCTGGTGGGGCTTATGATCATGCTGATCCCGATGATAGCGGCTGCAAGGCTGGAGTCACCTCCGGATCTCGGCACCGAGATCACCGGCCTCAGCCTGTGGCAGTCAGTGCTTTCGGGATTTCTCCTGGCACTGGGGACAGTCGTTCCGGGCGTCAGCTCTTCCTTCCTGCTGATAATAGCCGGCACGTATGGGACGATGCTTAGGGCGGTCGCCGAGCTGAAGATCATCGAGCTTTTCCCGCTCGGGATCGCAGCCGCGGTCAGTGCGCTGTTAATTTCCCGGGCTATCTCATACCTGCTCCGCCGGTATTTCAGCTGGACTTATTACGGTCTGCTGGGTATTGTCGTGGGTTCAACCATTGTAGTTTTTCCCGGCCTGCCCAGTGGGTTTTCGGAAGGGCTGCTGGCTTTTATCCTGCTTTTCTTGGGAACCGCGGCGACTTTGCGGTTGTCCCGAATCAAGCCAAAAAACCAAGTTCCATTGTGAGAGGATGTAGGTTTTGTGATTGGAGTCATCGATTACAAGGCAGGGAACGCGCCCAGCGTTGTCAATGCGCTGCGGAAACTGGGTATTGACTGTGAGCTTGTCTCCACCCCTGAAAAACTGCAGGGATTGGCAGGGGTGATCCTTCCCGGGGTCGGTTCTGCCTCGGCAACCATCGCATCCCTGGCAGAACTTGGGTTCCTTGCGGAACTGGAAGATTTCGTGCTGCGCAAGCAAAGGCCTTTTTTGGGTATCTGCGTGGGCATGCAGATTTTGTTTGAACACAGCGAAGAACTGGACACCAAATGCCTGGGGTGGCTGAAAGGCAGAGTCAGGCGCTTTCCTCCAGAGGTGCGGGTACCCCAGATCGGCTGGAACAGAGTCAGTTTCACCTACGGCCATCCACTGGCCGCGGGGATCAAAAGCCCAGCCTACTTTTACTTCGTCAACTCATATTACGCCGCGCCTGAAGCTGAGGAGATCATCCTGGGCACTGCCGAGTACGGTGTGCGGTTTTGCGCGGCGCTGGCCAGCGGCAATATCTTCGCCACGCAGTACCATGTGGAAAAGAGCGGGATTGTAGGCCTGAAAATGCTGCAGAATTTCGCTGCGATAGTAGGTGGAAAACCATGTTGACCAAAAGGCTGATCGCCTGTTTTGACGTGAAAAACGGGATGGTGACGAAAGCCCGCCAGTTTCAGGACAATATCGACATCGAACGGGCGGAAGTCATTGCCGGCAAGATCTATGAGGATCAAATCGATGAGATCATCTTTTACGACATAACCGCCAGTGCCGAAAAGCGGCCGATCGATTTGAACATGGTCAGGGCTGTCGCCAGCCAGGTCTTTGTGCCCTTCACGGTAGGTGGCGGCATCCGCAGCCTCGACGATATGTATCAAGTGCTGAAAGCTGGAGCTGAGAAAATCTCCGTCGACTCCATGGCGGTCCGCAACCCCAAGATCATCACCGAAGGGGCAATGGCTTTCGGCACTCAGTGCATCGTCCTCAGCATGCAGGTGAAAAGGGTGGAGAAGACAGCCAAGATTCCCTGTGGTTATGAAATCTGGATTGACGGGGCCAGGGTGCCTACAGGCATGGATGCTTTAGAGTGGGCCAAACGAGGCGAGGAATTGGGCGCCGGTGAGCTCTGCGTCAACAGTATCGACCGCGACGGCACGCATTCAGGATATGATTTGGAAATCACCGGCTTGATCAGCGAACATGTGCGCATTCCTGTGATTGCCTCTGGCGGAGCTGGGAAGCCAGAGCATCTCCTGGAAGTATTCACAGAGACACAGGCTTCGGCGGGGATAATCAGCTCGCTGCTCTATTCGCCCCGGCTGGATCGGAACTACTCCGTCAAAGAGCTGAAGGCATATCTTGCCAGCCACAGCATTCCAGTTCGGCCTTGGATCGACTGAGGGGGTGGACCGCAGTGGATATGGAAGCGATCAGAGCACTGGCACACAAGCACTTGGCGGATCGCCGGGCCCATAAGGAGCGGGAAGTAGGCTTTATCTACTACCATGGGCAGCGGGTGGCGAAAATCGCCGTCCAGCTGCGGAAACTGCTCATTCCTGATGACGACAGCCGTGATCAAGAGCTGACAGTGGCGGGCTATTTTCACGACATCGCCAAGGGGATTGAGCCCCACAGCGTTTATGGAGCGGTCTTGATCCGCGAGATCCTGGCGGATTACTGCGCACCGGAACAGCTTGAGTTTATCGCCGAGCTGATCCGCCATCATCAGTTCCGGGATCCCAGCAAAGGTTATCATGATTACATCAAGATCATCCAGGACGCCGACACTCTCGATCACGTAGGAGTGGTGGAGATCTGGATGAATTTCCAATACTATGCCTATACCGATTCGACGCTGCAGGATTCAGTCAAGTTTTACGAAACCCGTTTTCCAGCTTTGGCCGAGAAAATGCGCCGGCAGCTCAACTTTGAGATCTCAAAGCAAATCTTTGATGAAAAGTACAACTTTGTGAAGGCGTTTGTCCAACGGATGAAAGTTGAGGCAAACGGTGGAATCTACAATCTGGACAGTCTAAGGAGCGATGCACATGATTGAAATCTGGGGAGGGGATATTCCCGGCTGGGTTCCGGAATACAGCCAAAAAGCGCCGGCCCTCGATCCTTTTCTGGTGGATTCGAAACAACCTGGAAGCGCTGTCATTGTCTGCCCCGGCGGCGCGTACATGCATAAAGCCAAACATGAAGGCCGGGATGTGGCTCGGTGGCTTAACACAATCGGAGTATCGGCATTTGTGCTCGATTACCGTATTGCGCCTTACCGGCATCCGGCGCCTCTTTCCGACGCGCAAAGAGCGATTCAGTTCGTGCGGGCCAATGCCGCAGAGTACAACATCGATCCGAACAGGATCGGCATCATGGGGTTCTCCGCAGGAGGGCACTTGGCGGCGTCGGCGGCCGTTTATCCGCTGGAGGCGGATCCGGCGGCGGAGGATCCTGTGGCGAGAGTCAGCTCAAGGCCTGACTGCCTGGTACTGGGTTACCCAGTTATTTCCATGGAAAGGTTTTACCACAAAGGTTCCCGCGACAACCTGCTTGGGCCCGACCCTGACCCTGCTTTGATTGACCAGATGGCGCTGGAAAAACATGTCCATGGGAATATGCCGCCGGCATTCATCTGGCACACCGCGGACGATCAGTCGGTGCCGGTCGAAAACAGCCTGATGTTCGCTTCCGCTTTGAGCAATGCGCAGGTCAGTTTCGCCCTGCACGTTTTCCCCAAAGGCAGGCACGGCTTGGGCCTGGCCGGTGAGCTGCCGGAAGTGGCGGTTTGGACTGATCTTCTGGCACAGTGGCTGCGGCAGATTGGTATGAGGTGAGTGTCGATGATTCTATCAGGGAAAGAAATCCACCGGAATTTGAACAAGAAGATTTTCATCGAACCTTTCAACATCAAGCAGCTGAACCCCAACAGCTACAACTTAAGGCTCCATAACGAGCTGCTGGTTTACGAGGAACCAGTTTTGGACATGAAAAAGCCCAACAAGACCCGGCTGATTACCATTCCCGAGTCTGGGCTGGTCTTGGAACCTGGCCGCCTGTACCTGGGCAGGACGATAGAGTACACTAGGACCGAGGGGTTCGTGCCGATGCTGGAGGGCCGCTCCTCCGTAGGCCGGCTCGGTTTGGTGATCCATGTGACGGCAGGATTCGGCGATGTGGGGTTTGCGGGGTACTGGACGCTGGAGATGTTCTGCGTCAACCCGGTAAAGATCTATCCCGGCGTGGAGATCTGCCAGATCTATTACCATACCATCGAGGGGGATTATGAACCCTATTCCAGCGGCAAATACCAGAACAACACTGGTATTCAGCCGAGCCTGCTTTACAAGGATTTTCAGAATGAGTGAACAACACCCTCTGTTCACCGGTTATAGGCTGAACAGAGGGTTTTTTCAATTACACCGTATCAGTTGGCCTGTTCATTAAGCATCGTCCAGTGCACCACCTGGAAGCCGTTTCCTGTCAAGGTGCCGATCAGGGATTCAGGGCTGTCGGTGGCGATTCGCACCACGATATATGCCGTCTCGGCACTGGCGGCGTAAGTGGCAAGGCTGATGATGGGCAGGTTGAGTGACTTGATCAAAGTTGTCAGGTCGGCGATCACACCGATCCGATCCTCTACTTGGACCGTGACCCGCAGCCCGGGGCGATCGAGCCCGAACAGCTTGGTAAGAGCGTTGTAGATGTTCCTTTCGGTAATGATGCCTACCAGTTTGCCGTTTTCCAATACGGGCAGACACCCTACGTCCTCTTCGTGCATGATCATTGTCGCTTCTTCGACAGTTGTGTCCGGCGAAACCGAGATTACGGCCTTGGTCATCACATCTTTGACCCTGATCTTCTCGGTAAGATAATTGATTTCATACTTGCTCAAAGTGGTCGCGGGAGAAGGAAGGGCCTTGGCCACATCTTTTTCGGTGATGATTCCCACCAACTTGTCCTGGTCCATTACCGGCAGCCGTTTTAGATTGTGCTGCTTCATCAAATCGGCAGTAGAAGGAAGAGTGGCGTCCAATGACACTGTGATCGGATCTTTGGTCATGAAGTTTCTGACAAACATCTTTCCCCACCGGGTTTCGGTAGGTTCACCTGCCTTTCTGTTGGAGTCTTCCAGATCTAAAATTCTTTCTTTTCTGTGATTCTCCTCTATTAACAGGCAGGTGGCGCGGTTTTTTAACCCCAGTTCGGATTCTGCTTACTGCCCGGTCTCAAGTCTTCGCCGTCGAGCACACCCATGGGGCCGCCGGTCTTGGTGTCCAACATCGAAACCTGATTACCGCGGCTGTGCTTCGAAGCGTTTCTCGGTATTGAGTTCGGTTTTTTGCCCCATCTGTACTTCACTGCTTATCCTCCTCTCTGAGAGTAGTCTGTCCACAGAAAAGGATGTTCAATCCCGGTTTGCGAATATAGACCATGGCAGGTCAGTTGAGATTTGGCGAGGGAATCCGATGGCTGAGAGAATCACGATCAAACAAGCGGCGGAACAGCTGGGCGTCGACAGCAGCACTGTCCGCAACTGGATCAAGCTTGGAAAGATAACCAAGGCTGTTCATGAACAAAGAAGATGGCTGCTAGCAGCCGACGAGATCGCGTCTCTGAAAAACGCGATTGAATCAGGCAAGCTCCCATATCTCAAAAGCCGCAGGAACAAACAGGCGGCAGCCGGCAACGGTGTCCCCGATGACTATCTTGATGACCGGAAACTGACTCAAGCCGCCCACACCTTGATGCAGCTGGCCGGCCAGCTTACCGGGGAGGGCCAACTGCTCCTTTTACTTGAGCTGTACCTGGTGCTGCTGCGGGACCAAGGCCTCATCGCCGCAGGCGAAGCGGGAGGCAAGCCGCTGACGGGCCTGTGGCTGGAGGGTGATCTCGAACTGGGGCCTTATTCCCATCTGGTAGAGGCATTTTGGGAACTGTGTTCTTCCAGCACCCCTGAGGATCACCGCCGGCTGGAACAGGTGCGCGCACTTAAGCTGAAGACAGGCAGCGGCCAGGATTTCCTTGGTTTGGTGTATATGTCCATCTCGTCGCTTAAGAAACGGAAAAACGCCGGCAGCTACTATACGCCCACATCCATAGTGCGGAAGCTGATCAGCACAAGTTTCCACCATTTCAACCCGGACAGCGCGGAAAGGATCATCGATCCATGCTGCGGCTCAGGCAATTTCCTGATCCACCTGTTTCTGTTCTTAAAAGGCCGCCTGCTGGCGGCTGGCTGGGCGGCGGATGAGGCGGAGCGGAAAATGGCTGAAACGATCATGGGCTGGGACAATGATCCTGTGGCGGTGCTCTTGGCCAAGATGAATCTTTCGCTGCTGCTTGAGAACCCTGGGCTCATCCCGCGGCTTAAGGTTTTCCACGGCGACACGCTGCAGATGCGCTCCGGCCCACGTTTCGATTTGATTATCGGCAATCCTCCGTGGGGATACCAGTTCTCAAAGCGCGAAGCCCGCCGCCTGGCCGGCATGTATCAAACGGCCCAGGCCAACGGCAGGATCGAATCGTTTAACGTGTTTATCGAATGGGCGGTCAACCATGTGCGGGAATCAGGCCTAATCAGTTATGTCCTGCCCGAGGCGTTCTTGACGGCGAAGCTCCACGCTTCTGCCCGGCAGTTGATGCTTGACTCATGCCAGATCGAGGCGGTGGGCCACCTGGGTATGGCTTTTTCCCAGGTCAATGCCCCTGTAATAACCCTGGTGGCCCGGAAGGCGCCCACTGCGGCGGCACGCGCAGGGCATGGATTCTACGTCTACGGCGATCGGACAGACCAGGACATTATCGACCGGATCAAGACTGTGCCCAATATTGTCTATTTAAAGGGCAATGCTGATTTCGCCCTGGGGATAGTCACTGGCGCCAACCGACGCTTTTTGTTGGCAGAGCCTGTGCCCGGCAGCGAGCCGGTAATCACCGGCAGGGATGTGCAGCCATACCGGATTGAGGAGTGCGCTTATCATCTGGTCTACCGCCGGGATCTGTTTCAGCAGGTGGCGCCGGACAAGTATTACCGGGCCCCTGAAAAGCTGGTCTACCGCTTCATTCACAAAAATTTGATCGTGGCCTACGATGATCAAGGCCGTTTGAGCATCAACAGCGCCAACATCATCATACCCCGGATCGAGGGTGTTTCCATCAAGTATATCCTGGCAGTCCTCAATTCCCGGATCGCCCAGTATTACCGTATGGTGACGAATCCATCGGTAAAAGTGCTGCGCGGTTTCTTGGAAACTATCCCTATTGTTGCCTGCGCACCGGCTGAAGAAAATACTATAGTTGATCTTACAAATCGTATTATAAGATCAAAAAGCGCCGTTGAACGCCGGAAACTATTCGAGGAAATAGATCAAAACCTGATGAATTATTATAACCTGCCGGCGAAACACCAAACTTATATTCGCCGGAAATGTCAGACAGTTGAGTTATTATGAAAGTATGACTAGCTGGAGTTTTGATCGCAATTATACTCTTTAGCTTAGTATTTATCCACACAGTCCACAGAGTTACCCACAATATTCTGAGTCAAACTCTTGTTTGTCCCTACATTTGGTGGTCGACCTTAATACGAACGATTAGCATTTACATTAGCCATATTATGTATTATAATCAGTTTACCAATAATTAGGAAAGAGGTGGTCAGTGCGTTGAACAGTTTCAATATTCTTGTCGGTGGTGAAGCAGGTCAGGGTTTGGTCTCCATCAGCCACATGCTGATCAAGGCTGTTGCCA
>FIZJ01000040.1 GCA_900019385.1 uncultured Clostridia bacterium | reverse complement strand
CGGTCCCGATCGTCCCCTTAACACGCTTGCGCGGTAGCTCGTCCCTCAGAAGATCAATTGCGTTAACCTTGACAAGGACGTCGTTGAAGTTCTCTATCCTGTAGCACTCACTTCGCGAGTCACAGTAGATACACTGGTGCTGACAGCCTCTATAGAGGTTCATGTTGTACCGGCAGCCAAACCAACCGTTGGTGACTCGCGACAATATCGTCTTTGCCTGGATCTCCCTGATCACGCTCAGCACCCTCCTATTGGCTGCCTAGGCGCTCATGACATGTGTGACATGTGGCTGGACTAGTTTATTATACCATGTACACCTAAACAGACCTCACCTGCCTCTGAACGTGGACGCAGCTCATGCGTCTGCAGTATGTGAGTCGGTAATCCAACGAAGGACTATAGCGTGCCGCCAAACGATCACCCGCGGACGGCAACCTCTGAGCATGGTCGAGACTTCATACTCGCAAACGTCAAGGCTATAGCTGCAGAAGTGAGACAACTCTTGGAGGCTGTCGAGAAGTAAGCGCAGGGCCGCGGTCAATGCACCACGGCCCTTTTGATGAAGACACAACCTCCAGCCTCAACAATCCAGAGGTCTCCAGCGTGCAGACGAGGACCTTCTAGCCTATGAGTCCAGAAGTCTTTCTCCACAAGCATCTCCACGCGCTCTTGGGTTATCAGCTTCTGGCCCGAACCAGGAACAGCTCTCTCGATGACTCTGCTCGGTGGGACGCTAGTGGTCGCATCGACAGATTCGCTGCCCCACACAGCCTCTGTCCCAAACACGAACACAGCGAAACACAGCACACATACTAACGCCATCCCAATACCAATGCGGCCCTTTTCACTCCTACGCATTATGTGATCTCCCTCCTCAAATGTGCGAGCCATGCTCGAACGGTATGGTCACTTCGTTGCGTCCGCTTATTGCACTACGCATCGCTCCGCCAGCTCGGAAAGGCAACACCTGACACTCATTATCTCCCATATTATTCTATTATAGCCCTGGAGAGAGACCAATGCCTGGCGCTAGAACTCCTACCATGCGCTCAGAACACGCTCGAGCACGTTCTCCATCCTAGTGAGCCTGTCATCCGACTGACCTAGCTTGGAGTTCCCACGCCCAAACCTCTTCCTCGCCTTCGATAGAACGCCGTGATCAGAGGTAATTCTATCGATGCCCGACCCTAGAAACCACAGAAAGGCCACGTTCAGTCGGCATTCTTCCGCAAGCCTTAGTTCACTAGGGAGTTGTGGATGTACCGTAGCAGACTTATTTCAAGAACAACAACTGGATCAACTGACGACCCATCGGCATGACCATAGTTCATGATGGCCCAATGATCGGCTAGTATGTCGCCTCTCCATCACCATGAGCCTTCCTACGCTCTTCATAGATACAGAAGTCGTCATTTATCTTGATCACTACGATTACAAACAGCCGAAGGAAGATTAAGTAGTTGATATATGCTTGCCCCGATCGGGAGAACAACGTGCTCTCAAAGACGACCATGCCTTTCTTCTCTAACCTATCTATGATCTCTCTTGCCCCAGGTGAGCGGACGTTTTCACAGACAACTAACACCGGTTAGCATATGAGATCATGAGATCAAGACAAACGCCAGCAGCATGCCGGCGCTTCCTTAAGTCGTTTCCCGTTCGACGAGCTGTACCGGGAGGCAGTTCTCTACCTGAACGGGGCGTCCTTCGAGCAGGTCTTCAATGAGCTGGACGGAGAGCTCACTCATAGCCGCCAGCGGCTGGCGGACAGAAGTGATTTGGGGAGAAACGAGGGAGGCAATGGCCACATCATCGTAGCCAATCACTTTCACATCCTCTGGGACACGCTTACCGAGCTTCCGGCACGCCTTTATGGCAGCTAGGGCCATAATGTCGCTGTTTACGAACAGGCCGTCGACATCTGGGTGCTGCGCAAAAAGGTCTATGAGGAGTTCTTCGTAGCGGTCGATCTCAAACACGTTGATACCAGTTTCCACAGTGAAGTACGGTACCCCGCGTTCCTCTGCCACATCCACGAAAGCCTGATGCCTCTGATTGGCCAGCATATTAAGATGAAGTGACCCGCACATGTGGGCGATCTTTTTGCAACCACGTGCCAGCAGGAGCTCTGCAGCCAGTTTCCCTCCCTGGTAGTTATCTGAAGTGACATAGGGAATCCGGTCACAAATAGAGCGCTCGAAAGCCACCACCGGGAGGTTCAGCTTTTTGTACTCATCAACTTCCAAAGTATGGCTAGCCATAATAATGCCGTCCACCTGATTGCGCCTAAGCATCCAAATGTACTCCTGTTCCTTGGAGGCATCGAGCTGGGAGTTGCAGATGAGGACCTTGTAATTCCGAGCGTAAGCATACGTTTCCACAGAGGCCGTGAGTTCCGCAAAAAAAGGATGAGCCACGGTGGGCACGATCAAGCCGATGATGTTTGAACGCTTGCGGAACAGCGAACGGGCCACTTCATTGGGCTGATAGTCTAATTCTTCCATAGCCTTATACACTCTACGACGAGTGGCTTCGCTGATGTAGCCACGGTTGTTGAGAACCCTGGATACTGTGGTGACAGAAACCCCCGCCCTTTCAGCCACGTCTCTGATTGTCGGCATGATCATCACCTGATCGGTAGGTTCTATCGCCATTCTACCATATCATGAGTCCGACCTGCCAAGAGGACGCTCTATGAAGCGCCTGGACCTCAGCCAAAGCAGGCATTGCCGGGATGCCGCCCCGACGCGTTACCACCAGGGCTCCCACGGCGTTGGCAAAGCGGATGCTGCGCTCCAGCTGCATCGACGCAAATCGCGACAGCCTCATCCCTAGTCTCGGCACCTGTCAGCTCAACAAACGGTACTCCAAGCTTGACTGCCTGCTCCTGTAGCCAAACAGTCATGAGCCAACACCGCTCAGAGTCTTCCTCATCCAACGATCTAGCGGTTGAGCAGCAGCCAACCTAAGCGCGTTGAGGCAAGAACGTCCGCTACCGTTGCGTGTTTGCCGCATCTAACCCTTCGTTTCTCTCCTAAAGGAAAGACTGGGACCCGCCTCCGCGACGGACCCAAAACGCGCTGTTCACCAGATCGGCCTGTTGGCTAAACCAACAAACGGCAAGAGACACGGCCTGTTGGCCTCACGGGGCAAGGAAATCCTCATTGTTTTGTCCAACCTTCCTAACCTAATAGCCATGTTCGCTACTATATAGGTGAAGAGCGACAGAGAGGACGGCCAAGATGGACTATCAGAGACTGTTTCAGCAAATCACAGACGAGTACGCCTCAAGGTTGCTAAACTGGGCTATCAGGCGATCCTACAGCCGTCAGGACGCCGAAGACCTTGCCCAGGAGGTGCTGTGCGAAGTTTTTAGCGCCGTCACCAGGGAACCCAATATTGACAAGCTTGAGAATTTCGTCTGGAAGGTGGCGTACTATGTCTGGTGCAGACGGCTCAGGCGCTCCAAGGGAAGGGCTAACGAGATGAGCCTTGAGGAGTCAATGGTAGTCGAATCGGACAGCGACCACTCAGAGGCTGTCGTGAGTCGAATGGTTCTGAACGCCGAACTCGAGCGGATGCGGCGGACCGTGACCAACCTGAGTCGGAGACAGAGGGATGTGGTGGTCCTTCACTACATCGATGGACTCTCGATCTCCGAAGTCGCCCGTCGACTCGGCACCACTGAAGGCGCCGTGAAATGGCACCTCTTTGATGCTCGCAACCGAATGAGAAGGGAGTTGTCGGACATGGAGATGGAAAGATCGTTCGTATATCATCCTGGCAGACTAAGCGTAGCGATGTCCGGCGAAGGAGGATGCCCAGATATCACGAGACTCAACGAGAGCCTTATCCGCCAGAATCTGTGTCTTCTCTGCTACAGGGAAGGCAAGACCATAGAAGACCTTGTCAAGCAGACCGGCATACCCAGGCCATACCTTGAGTTTGACCTCGACTGGCTGGTGAAGCACGAGTTCATGAGGCTAGAAGGAGTGAGGTACTTCACGACATTCTACATAAGCAACAGACGGGATAAGCAAAGGCTAGGCGAGGTGTTTCTGTCGTACAAGGAGAGATGCATAGATGTCCTGCTTAAGTCACTCTGTGACAAAGAAGAGGACATCAAGCGAATCGGGTTTCACGGCAGCGCCTTTCCGTTTGGCCGGCTGTTGTGGCCTCTTCTGGTACTATACAACTACTATAGCGGCCATGCATCGCCGACACTCAGGAGGCTTAGGGTCAGCAAGCGACCGCCCATCAGACCGGATGGCGGCAGATACTATCCTCTTGGAATCGACCAATCCAGAGATCAACAGATAAATCCAGATGGATGGCAGGATCCTGAGGGGTGGAATGGCCAGAACGGGCTAGTCATGCACAGGTTCAGTGAGACAGAGGCCCTCTTCTGGCTTGGGGTATACACGTTCGTGAACCATTCCTTCGAGTTCATCGGCAATCATTACCGAGCCAAGCAGTATCACAGCTTGTTCCGATCTCTAGTCGAGCCTGGCCTCCTCAAGCAGTTCGATCTAGAGCAGAAAGAGCTGTTGGCCACTGCCATTCAGGCAGGATTGGTGACAAAGACCGAAGACGGCTATTCTCCTCAGTTTGTGATCCTGAAGCATAGCGAGTATCTCAGGCTGACGGAACAGATCTTCGCACCGATAGTGAAGACTCTCGAGCCAGTGATAGAGGAACTGGCCGGAGTCTTCGCTTCAGAGTACAAGAAGAGCCTTCCTACACAGGTCAGAACCAACATCGATTGGCTCACATACGTGGACATCTCCATGCTGACATACTATACGATGCTGTTTGGAGCGGGCGACGGCTTCCTGGCTCTCCCGCAAGACAATGATGTAGGGCGTCTATACACCCTCGTCATGACTTACAACAGCCAGATAAACGACGAGTGATCCGGCAGTGACGAGCAGCACCGCGCTCATTGCCTGAGATGGCTCCTATTGGAGGTTGATCGATGACCGCACCGTTGGTGTTCTCGGCCTAAGTGACTCATTCCCGGCGAAGTTGATAGGAACCCGGGAGTGGCAGATATACCATGCGGAGTGCCCAGTATGAGCACTCCGCCCCACGAGATGACGAATGTTATGTCGATACGCGCTTTTCTTACTGGTAAACCGCCTGCCGAAGGCGTTCCACGGCCTGCTTGTCGAGGATCTGTGCCTGTCCGATGATGGCCGCTATCTTTCGACGAGCATCTCCAATCTCCCCAGTATCCAGGTTCATACAATCCTAAGATGCAGGAGATGGAGCTCGGGGTGGTCGACTTCCTGGCGATTGTTTCACTCTATGTGGTCAGCTGCTGCGTTAGCGAACACGGCTTTGCCGTCTAATCGGTCGTCAACTCAAAGCAGTGGGGAAAGTCGGACAATTTCTCGTTCGGCAACTCAAGGTACAACCCGTAGTTTCCCTGCTCAAACCTCAACTCCATGTCCGAACCCAAGAGCCTTGCTCTACGAATCCGAGGTGCCTGGTCGGTAGACAAGCTCCTAATGAGACTCTTTCCGTTGTCTGGCCATCTCATCTGGAACGCATAGATCGTCCGACCTTTTGACGTGAAGCGGTAGTCCTCACTGGTCCAACCCAATGCGCTTTCGCTAAACGATCCGCTCTTTCCAACAGTTGGACCCTCGCCATACACCCTCCAAGGACGAGTCGCATAGATCCCATCACCGTTAACGCGGATCCACTTGCTGATTTCCTTCAGAATATACGTGCATTCATCATCCAGAGTCCCATCTGGCTTCTGTGGCACATTTAACAATAAGTTTCCGTTTTTGCTCACGATGTCGATTAGGGTCTCTATGATCTCGGACGCCGACTTATACCGATCTCGCACGTTGTAGAACCAGTCGCCTATCGATGTGTCCGTCTGCCACGGATCCGGTGATATATCGGTCTGTCCGCCGCGCTCGATGTCTAGGATTCCAACCTTAAACTCCTGCTCGTTGAGATGTTTCTGAGTGTACACTGCGCGGCCTGTGCCTCCATGAACCTTGGCATTGGTATTGTAGAGGTGAGCTACAACATGCAGTCCGATTTCACCGAAGGGCAGGTGTCCATCAGAGTAGAGCAGATCCGGATGATGCTGATCGATCAAATCCTTCATGCGGTCAAACCACTTCTGATGCCACCACGGATTGTCGGTGTACCAGGGTTTCTTTTCTTTCTCAAACTCGTCTCTGTTGGGCAGATACAGATCCTCGTATCGGGGATCGTTGCCGTCATAGGCAACCCCCGCAAAAGGCCCGGTCTTGTCTGCGCCTTTGTTGTAGCTGAACCATGAGTAGGTAGCGGCCAGGTGTTCGGACAGCCCAAATGGCAAGCCGAGCTTCTCGGCTTCTTCTTGCCAAAGCCGGACGATATTCTTCCGCGGTCCGACCTTTACTGAGTTCCATGGATTGTGCTTGGAATCCCAGTTGTCGAAATTGTCGTGATGGACTGCCTGAGCTACGAAGTATTTGGCGCCTGCCTCGACAAACAGCTTCATTAGTCCTTCAGGATCAAACCTCTCAGCCTTCCAAAGCTTTACTATGTCCTTGTACCCGAACTCAGAAGGATGACCATAGCGTCTCCAATGGTAGTAATACTGATCGGTTCCCTCGATGTACATGTTCCTGGCGTACCAGTCCCCATACATAGGCACGCTTTGGGGTCCCCAGTGAGACCAGATACCGAACTTCGCATCCTTGAACCATTTGGGACATTCGTAGTTCTGCAGTGATTCCCAGGTAGGTTCAAACGGCCCGTCAGTGATCTCGAACATCCTAGACATGCTACGACACCTCTTCATTGTTATGCTGTAAAGACTGCCATCAGCCCAAGCCATGTAGCCCAATGGGGTCCGCTTTTTGTTCAATCCTCTGAGTCAGTCATGCACTGTCTAGTGTGTCTATCTATTAGCCTTACATCTTTGTAGGTCTCATTCCAGCTCTTGTATGTAACATCCAAATATACTCCTGTTCCTTGGGAGCATCAAGCTGGGAGTTGCAGATTCGGTAGGATCTATCGCCATTCTACCATATCACGAATCCGACCTGCCAAGGGGACGAGCTAGAAGAGCCTGGACTTCAGCCAAAGTAGGCATTGCCGGGATGCCGCCCCGACGCGTTACCACCAGGGCTCCCACGGCGTTGGCAAAGCGGATACTGGTCTCCAGTTCATGAACAGTCCACTCCTCTAACACCAATCCTTGGCTGTCGATTCTTCTCTCCTCCAAGACTCTGCGCAACAGGTGGCCGAACT
>FIZJ01000039.1 GCA_900019385.1 uncultured Clostridia bacterium | reverse complement strand
TCGGAGATGTGTATAAGAGACAGGTGTAGACCTCGCCCGCCGGATGTCCCTGGAGCTGTTCATCACTGTGGAGCATCAGCGCAGCGTCCGCCACACCGAAAGCCCGTGAACCGCAGGCAATCGTGAGATAGGCGCCGGTAACCGGTTCCCCGCCCCCGGTGCAGGTGTTCATAGTCCCAACCGCCATGATCCCCTCGTTGTAGAACGGACTGGCCTGGATATCTTCCCATGCCAGCCCATGCCACAAAATCAAGAACACTTTCTGCTGTGCCGCCGCTTTGGCCGGCAGCGCGCACAGCACCGCGAACACCAGCATCAGGCAGCCGAATCCTTTAAGCCCATTCACAGCTTGGCCCCTTCCTCCAGCAACAACTGATATTCTCTCCTTGTCGCCTCAATCATTTGCTCAATCCCAAACGACCGCCTTACCCGTTGATGGTTGTATTCACCCATCTGCCGCGCCTTGGCCGGATCCTTGGCAATCTGGATAATGGCCGCCGCCAGCCCTGATATGTCCCGGGGCTGAGAGCAAAAGCCGCTTTTGCCCTGGATCACCACCTCCCGCATGCTCGGCAAGTCGCTGACCACCAATGGAAGCCCGGCTGCCATGGCTTCCAAAACACTGAGACTCAACCCTTCACTGAGGCTGGGCAATACAAAAAGGTCCCAACTGGCCATCAATATCGGGACATCACTGCGGTATCCGAGGAACTGAACGTAGGGCTCCAAGCCTAATGCTGCGCTGTACTGCTCCAAACGGGCCCGCATCGGCCCATCTCCGACGACAATGAACTTGGCCTGGGGCAGGATTTTCCGTAATAGCGCCGCCGCCCGAAGCAAGTCGGCAATCCCTTTTTCCGGAATCAGCCTGGCAACAGTGCCAATGGCAAAATCGCCGCTGCCCAGGCCCACGCTCTTCCGAGCCTCATCCCGGCAAATGCCTTCAAACCGCCGGTAGTCGACGCCGTTGCGGATCACCACTACCCGTTCCTCAGGCACAAGTTCCGTCAGCTCACAGCCCACAGTCTGGGACACAGCGATGACCCGTGTGAGAGAACGGAGCAGGCAGCGGTTTACCGCGCCTCGGGTGACGTGGTACCACAGGGAATCTGGTTTCGGCAGACAGTTGTGAGCGGTGAACAGCAAATTGTCCACTCTGCTCAACTTGGCCGCCGGGACGGCGATCTGCACCGATTTCAAACCGTGAATATGCAGCAGCTGCGGCTTGATTCTCCGCAGTGCCCTGCTCAACTGCCATACCGCCCTCAAGTCGCCGGCAGTGCTTAAACCGTCAACGATCTGGACCGGATAAAAGGGGTTGCCGCCTGCCCAGCCTCGCAGTTCCTCCGGGCCGCAAATGGCGATCTCATATTGGCTGCCCAGCCCTGCCAACAAGTGGTTGAGGTGTTGTTTGATGCCACCGGCAGTGGGACGCACAACCCATGCCACCCTCAATGTCCGATCCCTTCCTTCGCTGATAGACAAGCTTATTTATTACCCGTTTCTGGGCAACCTATTCTAGAGGAGGTCAGATTATGGGTAAGCCGTTGTCGCTGATCGGAATCCTAATAATAGCAGTGATCATCTTCAGCACCTATCGAGGATTTGTGCAGGACCGCTCTATGCCCCAAACCCAGACAGGCCCGGATATCCGCAGTACATCCCTGGATTTCCAGGGCTTGACGGACAAGGTTGCCCAGGCAGCATTGAACAATGATTGGGGTGTGTGCCGCTATTTCACTGATCGGCTGCAGATGGCCTGGGACAGTGCCAAACCAAGCTCATCCCATCGGCTTGATTCCATATTGGAGGTGGACCGAGCCTTGGCGGAACTGCATGCCCTTGTGCTCAGACAGGACCAGGCCGCTGTGATCAACTCCGCAGCTCATCTCACTAGATTGTTCGCCGGGCTGGCCGCCGAGTGATCTGGGCGGGCCTGTTTTGTCGAAATCCAAATCAAAATGCAGGAAGAACTCTGGATGCGCAGAAACTTGTGGGTAGTACCGACACGGAAGCGAGGTTTACTGCCTATGAGTCTAGCAATCATCGCCAACCCACATGCAGGGCGGGGACGAGGCCAACGGGTGATCAACACAATTGCCGGCATCATCAGCGAACGCCGGCTTGACTGCGAGCTGCTCCGCACCGTCGGGCCCGGCCATGCCATCGAACTGGCGCTTAAAGCCAGCCAAACCCATGAAACCATTGCCGTTGTCGGCGGCGACGGCACAGTCAATGAGGTCCTGCGCGGCATGTGGCAGACCAAATCCACATTGGCCGTGATCCCCGGAGGTACCGGCAACGACTGTGCCCGGGGGTTGGGGATTCCCCGGGAACCGGTGGCTGCTTTGGAGGCAGTTTTGACTGGGAAAACAGCCCGCATGGATGTGATCCAAGAAAAGGACCGCCTGTTTGGTATCAATTCCACCATCGGGTTCCCTTCCGCGGTTCTGGTCAACGTCAACAACCGCCGCGATTCCTGGGTTAAAGGATCAGCGGCGTTTTTTGCTGCCGTAGTGCAGACTATCAGGGAGCTGAAAAGCTATAAAGCCTCCATTGTGGTCGATGAAACCAGGCTCGAAACCGATATTGCCGGCGTGGTCTTGATGAACATGCCCTGGGGAGGCGGCGGCCTGATGTTCGCACCTCAAGCCAGGTATGACGACGGCATGATTTCCGTTGTGATCATCAAATCTGTCGGTAGATGGGAACTGATGCGGGCGCTGCCTTCAGTCTACTCCGGCAAGCATGTCAACCATCCCAGTGTGGAGATTCTGCAGGGAAAAAAAGTGGTGATCGAAACCGAGGTGCCTCTCATCAAGTCCTTCGACGGCGATCTTCACGGCATGACTCCATATGCGGCGGAGATCGTGCCGCAGGCAGTATCGGTGGTCGTCGGCAGCGGCAGGTAAGGAGGCATAAAAAAATGGGGTGAGTAGCCGGGATCGAACCGGCGACCTCCAGGGCCACAACCTGGCGCTCTAACCTGCTGAGCTATACCCACCACATTCATCCATATGGCGCGCCTGGCAGGATTCGAACCTGCGGCACTCGGATTAGAAGTCCGATGCTCTATCCCCTGAGCTACAGGCGCATGTCGTTATCACAACTGGAGCGGGTGAAGGGAATCGAACCCTCACTGCTGGCTTGGAAGGCCAGTGCTCTGCCATTGAGCTACACCCGCTTTTGTCCGCGTCTATGGTCGGGGCGAGAGGATTTGAACCTCCGACCTCCTGCTCCCAAGGCAGGCGCGCTAGCCAAACTGCGCTACGCCCCGCAAACTGCCGTGCCATTCGGACTGACAAATGATATGATATCACACAGGCTGTTTCGTGTCAATATGCGGCTCCTGCCGTACCCCCAAATTTTTGGCGCAAACCTTCCTTAAGCTGAGCCAACGCTTTGGCCCGGTGGCTGATCCGGTTCTTTACCGAAGGGTCTAGTTCCGCGAAAGTCTGGGAAAGCTCGGGCACCACAAACAGCGGATCGTACCCAAAACCATTGGCCCCCCTTGGTTCAAAGCCGATTTTACCGGAACAAACCCCCCTATAGGTGGTGACTTCGCCGTCGGGAGCCGCCACGGCGATCACACAGTGAAAGTGGGCATCGCGCTCTTCCCACGGGACACCTGCCATCTCAGCTAAAAGCTTCGCATTGTTTCGTTCGTCGCTGCGCGGGCTTCCGGCATAACGGGCCGACAGCACTCCGGGCTCTCCCCCAAGATAGTCAACCATCAATCCGGAGTCGTCAGCCAATGCCATGCAGCCGGTGGCCTTGGCTGCCGCCAGAGCCTTCTTCACCGCATTGGCCTCAAATGTATCCCCATCTTCGGCAATCTCCGGCAGATCGGCCACCTCGCTTATGCCTGCGACCACAAGCGGCAGGCCGGCAAGGATTTCCTTGATTTCCCTTACCTTGTGCACATTCTTGGAGGCGATCACCAGATCCGGCTTAGGCATGGGAATCTCCACCCCACAAGCTGGCAAGCGCAGCTGTGAGCTGCTGCCTTTGGAGCCGGATCAGCTCGTCGATTCCCTTTCCCGCCAAGTCCAGCATGACAGAAAGCTGCTCCCGGGAAAAAGGACGATGTTCGGCCGTGCCCTGCACTTCCACCAGTTTTCCGGATCCGGTCATCACCACATTGAAATCCACCTCAGCCTGTGAATCCTCCAGATAACACAGATCCAGCAGGGGCACGCCCCCCACAATTCCAACGCTCACTGCGGCAAGGTAGTCATTAATCGGCAGTGTTTCCCAGTTTTCCTGCTCTTTGAGTTTGCTTAAGGCATCCACCATGGCGATATAGGAACCGGTGATGGAACTTGTGCGGGTACCTCCATCCGCCTGAATCACATCGCAATCGATCAAGATTGTCCGCTCACCAATAGCTTTCAAGTCGACTACCGCCCGCAGGGCTCTGCCGATCAGGCGCTGAATCTCGTAAGTGCGGCCGCTTTGCCTTCCTCTGGATGCTTCCCGCATGTTCCTTTCCTCTGTCGCCCGGGGCAGCATACCGTATTCGGCTGTGATCCACCCTTCGCCCAGCCCCCGCAGGAATTGGGGGACTTTATCCTCGATGGTGGCGGTACAGACCACTTTTGTATCGCCGACGGTAATGAGAACCGATCCTTCCGCATACTTGATAAAATTGCGTTCAATCTTGACCGGACGCAGCTGATCCGGCTTCCGACCATCAGGCCTTTCCACTGATCATACCTCCATTATACTTTCAAATTCTTCACCAGCCGGCGAAAATGCTCTCCGCGGGCTTCAAAGCCGGGATACATATCAAAACTGGCACAGGCTGGCGACAGCAGCACCACATCACCGGGAACCGCTAACCGCGAAGCGGTGGCAACCGCCTCTTCCAGATCTGACACCTGGTAAATCTGATCATAAGCCGGTGACGCCGCTTCGACCGCTTGGGCAATCTGGCCAGCCGTTTGTCCGATTAGGATCAACGCCTTAACCTTTTCCGCTACAATCCTGCCGAACTCGGTAAAGCTCAGTTTTTTGTCATACCCGCCGGCGATCAAAACCAGCGGACGCCCGGCAAAGCTTTTGATGCCGGCAATCGCCCTGGCCGGGCTGGTGGCGATTGAATCATTGTAATAGTCTACCTGGTTGATGGTGCCAATATGCTCCAGACGGTGAGTGACTCCCCGGAATTCCGCCGCCACCCGGCGGATCCCCTGCCAGCCGGCGCCGGCCAAGTGTGCCAGAAGCGCGGCGGCCATGATGTTTTCCACATTGTGCTCGCCGATTAGGCCAATGTCCTGCTTCGCTATTAACGGCACTATTCCTGCCTCATCCTGAAAAACTATTTGCCGCCCGTCAAGGTAAACGCCGGGAAGGACTTTGGACTCTCTGCTGAAATAATACACCCGCCCTCTTGCCTCCTGGGCCATCTGGCGGGTGACAGGATCATCGCCGTTGAACACAGCCACGTCACCCGGATTTTGGTGGAGATAAATGTGCTTTTTGGCCTTTATGTAGTCAGCCATGGTCAAATGCACATCAAGATGGTTCTCGCTGATATTGGTCACCAAAGCGCCGTGAGGGCTTTTGTCCAACAGCTCCAGCTGGAAACTGGATAGCTCAAGGACAATCGGCTCATGCTCCGGAATGTGCTCCACCTCCAGGATCAGCGGAACACCGATATTCCCGCCTACATGGCACTTGATGCCGCTTGCTTTGAGCATTTCACCCACCAGCGTTGTTGTGGTGGTTTTGCCGCTGCTGCCGGTGATACCGTAAATCGGAGCCTTGGCCAAGGCAAAAACCAGGGCAATCTCGCTCATAACAGGAACATGGCCCATTAGGGCTTGAATTTCCGGCAGGTGCTTGGGAATTCCCGGCGTTAAGAACACAGCGTCATACTGGTCCAGTCCACAGAGGTAATATGGCCCAAGGCACAGAGCCACACCCAACCGGCGCAGTGCCTGTGCCCTGTCACCAAGCTCAGCCTCGGTTTTCCGATCCCTGCCTGATATGGATGCGCCTTGTTTAAGCAGGTACTCAATCAGGGGCATGTTGCTGATGCCCAGTCCGACGACGGCCACATGTTTTCCAGCCCATTTGTTCATTCTTCCGTCTCTCCTTGCCCAGGGCTGTGGTGGCGCACTGGGCCGATCTGCCTATCCACAAAAAAACTAGCTTTGGCCTGAAAGTCCCGTGGATCGCCGCTAGTCCAGAATACGTCCCTGGGGTTGGGATTGTCGGCATATTGCTTCTGCCAGCTCCAGACATCCTTCGCTGTTTGGTGGGCAGGGTCAATGATGGCGACCTTGGGGCCGGTAATCCTTTGGATCGGAGCCAGCAGAAATGGATAATGAGTGCATCCAAGAATCAATGTGTCGATACCCGCCTCCATCAGCGGCTCCAAGTACTCCTCAAGCGCCTGCTCCACTTCGGGCCCGTCAGTCAGGCCTGCTTCGACCAAAGGAACTAGTTTGGGACACTTTTGGGGAAAAAAATCAATATCTGGGGCATGCCGGCGGAACAGATCCTGGTAGCTGCCGCTTTCGACGGTGCCGACCGTGGCCATCAGGCCGACACGCTTGTTTTTGGTCGCTGAAATACCTTCCCTCACCGCCGGCTCAATGACGCCGAACAGTTTGATGCCGGATGGCGGTGTTAGAACAGGCAGCGCCAAGGCGGACGATGTGTTGCAGGCAGCGACAACCGCCCGTACTTTCTGTTCGGCAAGAAAACCGATAATCGTCTGAGAATAAGACAAAATCTGGTCCCGTGTCTTATCACCGTATGGGACATGCGCCGTGTCGGCGTAGTAGATCAAATCCTGCTTCACCAGGCGTTTCAAAGCCAGCCACACGGTCAACCCGCCCACACCGGAATCATAGATGCCTATCGGCGCTTGTGACAGCTCCATCGTTCATCCTCCAATTATAATTATTATCTTGCTTCGATTAATGATTCATCTCTCCGCAGCGGTTGGGAGACATCCACATGGCCGGCAATTGTTGTTACTCTGCTCCCCTCGACCAGGATTTGGACATAGTCCAGGGACGGATCCTCCGTCAGGGTATTCACCAGCCCATAAACAGTGATCAGCTCCGATGCACTGCCTCCGGGATGGTTTTCAGTCAGCTGCCTGCTGAAGTTGACCACTATCAAATTACCCTCGATTTGATAGCTGATCACTTTGGTACCCGGCGGCAGCACGGGGTTTAGGTTTGGCAAACGCGGGCCTCTTTCCAGGGCTTGGAGCCTTGCGGCAACAGATGGGGTGCCGAACCGCAGTTCCGGAACGAGGAAGCTGTCTTCCCCAGACCCAAAATACACCACCCAAAGCTGCGTGCCGAAAACCGGCAGCTCTGGCCGGACGAATGCCAGCCGCAGCAAAAAACATACACTCAGTATCAACAATATCACAGCGGTCCATTCTTTATACCTATTCATGGCAAAGGCACCTGCCGTCAGCGGTAGTCGCGGAAGAAATTGATAATACCCATCAGCAGCCCTTCCGCAATCCTCTTTTGATAATCCGGGTCATTGAGCATGGCCTCTTCCTCCGGATGGCTGACAAAACCCACTTCGACAAGGGCCGCAGGCATGTTGGCGTTGTTCAGGACGTGCAGATCCGTCCTGGGCCGCACACCGCGGTTAACGGCTCCGATGTAGTTCACAAGCTCTCTTTGGATAACCTCGGCAAACCGGAAGTTCTCCAGGTACAAGGGGTTGTACAGCGTCTCCACCCCTTTGGCGGCTGTCCCCTCGTAGGAATTGGCGTGAATGGAGATCAGCACCTCGGCGTTGACCGCATTGGCGATCGGCGCTCGGTCAAAATGGGACACATAGCGGTCGTCGCTGCGGGTAAAGACAACAACAGCTCCGTTCTCTTCCAACAGTCTGCCGAGCTCAAGACTGATCGGCAGGACGACGTCTTTCTCGAAAACCCCCAGCACAGAACCGATTGTGCCGGGATCGGATCCTCCATGGCCTGGATCGACCACAATCATCCGGTGGGCCAAGGGCAGACTGTCATCGATTTCCCGTTCTACCGGCAGCACAACCTCCGGCTCCTCCGGTTCCGGCGCTTTCTGTGCCAACAGCGCCTGGTATTCTTCTTCTGTACCTTCAAAGAGGATGATCTCGTAACGCCCGTTGATTTCCTCAACCTGCACGGGGATCATTGGCCCTTCAAGATCCAGCACGATTCTGGTGACGGAGGGGCTGTTCTGGCTGACGCGGATTGCTCTTAAGGTTGAATCGCCCACCGGGATTTCCCTGGCTCCATCCAGCAGGGTTGTGTATTGGAAGTCCAAGACCAGACGCATTGGCGATGGCAAGAGCTGCACCCGGAACATGGGCTGTTCGTTGGCTTCGAACCAGATCCGCGGTGTTTGCTCCTCATCCCGGTAGTAACCCACACTGCCCATCTGGTAATTGAACTCTACCTCCAAGCCCCCGTCGGGCCAGCGGTTGATCTGGTAATCCGTGGCGCGGTTCAGCTCGAAAACAATCCTGATTGTCTGCTCATCGAAACGGTCGCCGCGGATGCGCTTCACTATGGAGTCATTGATTTCCTGAGTGGGAATCGGCCCATCAAGCTCGACGCCGGGCAGATCAATCACCATGCGGTCTGGGTTCGTCAGCAGAAAACTGTGGAAGGCGGTGAAACCCTGGACATCGATAAATACTCGCGATCGTGGGCCCCCCATGAAGACGATTTCCTTCAGCACGGGGGTATCGGGCAGTTCGCTGAAATCCGGCTCAGGGAAACCGGGAAGCTGCAGCCCCACACTGCCAGACTGATCCCGGGACGCGATCCAATCCGCCATTTCCTCTGTCAGGATCACATACAAAATGGCCTGTCTGGTGTCAGTGTTAAGGCGCAAACCGAGCAAGTCCACGATAAACCGCAGCGGGACCATGATTTCGCCGTGTCTTAACTGCGGCGCCGCGCCCATGATCTGCTCTTCCCCGTTCACCAGCACCTTGCTGGTCCCGATCTGTCCGGTAATGGTGTACATGGGAAAGACAAGCTTTAGTTCACCCGAATCCAGGCTCACCTCTGCTTCAGCCCCCATGTACTGCTCAAACACGGAGATCGGGATCAATATGTTGCCGTTAACCACCAAAGATGCGGCCAAATCCACTTCGCGGTCACCGATATAGAAACGGAAGGAGGCTTCACATCCCGAACTGGCGGAAAACAGAGCAATTGCTAGGACAGATACTGCAAAAAAGAATATAAGTCCCTTTTTTCCCATAATGAACCTCCTAGGAAGCGCATTCAACCGAGATTTCGCTTTTTTTGTGGGAAATCCTGCCTGTTAGCCGGGGAAGGGCCAAGCGCTGCTTCCCTTGCCGGAGTTGGGCATGTTTGCTATACTATAAATACCGATCATGTAAGCTGGAACTAGGGGGTAACCCGGTGGACGAAAAACCAAAGATTATTGTGGACAACCGCAAAGCCCGCCATGATTATCATATCATCGAAACTGTCGAGGCGGGAATCGCCCTGAAAGGCACCGAGGTGAAGTCGCTGCGCCAGGGCAAGGTCAACATCCGGGACAGCTTTGCCAGAATCAAGGACGGCGAAGTGTTCCTCCACGGCATGCACATCAGTCCTTACGAGCAGGGCAACCGGTTCAACCATGACCCTTTGCGTGTCCGCAAACTGCTGCTGCACAAACGAGAAATCGTCAAGCTGTTGGGCAAAGTCCAGGAACGGGGCTACACGCTTGTGCCCTTGAGCCTTTATTGGAAGAAAGGCAAGTGCAAAGTCAACCTGGCCTTGGCCAAAGGCAAGCAGCTCCACGACAAACGGGAGACCATCGCCCGCAAGGACGCGGAGCGCCGCATCCAACGGGCCATGAGAGACGAAAACCAACGTTGATTTTTCAACTGCATTGTGATATACTTTTTGTGCTTAATGGGGGTGAATTAGGTTCGACATAGGTAGGAATGGCATCAGCAGCGAGCCGAGGTCCCCGAAACCTCGTTAATCCTTGGGACAAACAATAATTGCCAACAATAAATACGCTTTAGCTGCTTAATAGTCAGCTAACGCCTCACTGCCCTTCGCCTGCGAGAGCAGTGCAGGTGTCATACGAGCAGGCTGCCTGAACAGCAGCACCCTGAGCTGTTCGGGGAGATTGACAGGGTTAGCTGCCCGCCCATCCGGCTGCGGGGAGGGGCGGACGGTGAATGGCAAAACTGCGGCTGCGCTCGGAGAGGCTGGTGTGGTTTCACTTATGGACAGCGGTGCAACTCCGCTCACCTCCACCATGAATAACGGAAATAAAAAACCTGGCAGTTTTGTCAACTGCCAGGTTGTTTTTCATCTCGTCAAATCAGGCTGAGAATCACTGCCATCACCATGAAGGCAACGGCTAAGTATTGGGTTGATTTTTCCAAGACGATTTCCTTGCGGGACGCTTTCCCGAAAAACATCTTACTGCCGCCGCCGATGGAGCCAAGGCCTTCGCCCTTGCTCTCCTGCAGCACCACGGTAACGATCAATCCTATGCAAATCAAGAATTGAACTACCATCAAAAAAGTTTCCATATCGCAGCAGCCACCTCCCTGCCCTACAATTCCGCTTTCTAGTCTAGCATAGATTTGCTTTAAGTGCAACAAAAACTGCACATCATCTTACCGCAGCCTGCTTCAGCAGCAGTTCCAGCGCTGTGCGCCCTTCGTAGTAGTACTGCCAGCCGGAGGCCTTCAGCCTCTTAGATACGGCTGCTTCGGACACACCGAGCCTAGCTGCGATTTCCTTTTGCGACGAACACTCTGCCAGCAAGCGGATCACCTCAACCTGTTCTCTGGTCCAGCGGGACTGGATGTAACAGAGCAAATTGCCCAATGCGTTGAGGTGCAGCTGAAATGCCGGCTCGAATCCTTGGAAACAAATAGCCCGGCGTTTGGATTTGGCTGTTTCCAAGGCTGCGCCCGCATTTTGCCAGGCAGTGCCGTCCATCCCGATCGCCTCGTCCTGGATATCGGTGCTGAGTGTGCCTAGGCCGACACCGCAGCGCAGGCTGGCTGTCCGCATCGCAATGGTGAGATATTCATAGATCCTGTATGCTTCCGGTGCATCTTCCTTGTTTAACAGCGCTTGGGCCTCGTCGCCGTGGGTGACAATGAATTTGGCCGCCAGCACATGGGTGAATCTGCGGTTGATATCTTCCGCAAGCATCAGGAACTCTCGCTGCACTCGATCCCGGTGCGGCAGCCTTCGTGAGTTGACGATGTCGAATTTCAAGGCCAAGTATTCCACGCTAGATTCCTCCCAAGGCCAGGAAGCAGCTGGCCACGGCAATGACCACGCTCAGAAGTGTCCCGCACAGGTAGTATTCGGCAAATTCCGGCTCACTCAGCCGGGGATACCGGACGATTGACTTGGCGGTGATGACAAACCCAATGCCGGCGGTATTCCCTGACGCAATCAAAAACAAGATCAACAGCCGCTCCAATGAACCGATCTTGCGGCCGGCCTTCAGCGCGGCCGTGCCGGGTTCCCCGGCTGCAGCGGTTTCTTGCGCGAATGAAAGCCGGCTTTTGGGCACCAGCGTCAGCGTCATCTTTTCCAGCAAAGAAGCCTCCCCTTTGCCTAAAATCCAGCGCACCAGGTAATTGGCTGGTTCCGTCAGAAAAACAGCCAAAAACACCAGTCGGTAATCCAAACTGAACGCCGGTTGATAATCAACAAAGCTGCTCAACACTATCAGCATTGCCGGAACAAGCAAATGAACATAGTCAGCGCCGAGCTCCCATCGCTGTGCAACCGCCGCTTTCACAACCGTCAACGGCAGCTCCAAGCAGCCAATCAGGACGATCAGCACGGCGAATACCAGCCAGGAAACAACATCGACAGCTGTGTACAGTATTAATCCTGCCCCAACCAGCAGTGCCAGTTGGACAGCTCGATACAGCAAATAGGTAAAGGCAGGGCGGGAAAACCTCCCGCCGTAAGTGTCCCACCCTTTTTTCAGACAGTATTCAAAACCAAAGACAAGCGCCAGAGTGAGAGCATATGCTTGGGATATCCCCATGCGCCACACCTGCCCAATTGGTTTTAATCCAGTGTTTATTCTAGCATATCGCTATTAACTTCGCAAGGTTAATTTATCGTTCTTAACTATCTGTGGTTAAGACTCAAGAGCCAATACGGCGACAGACATAGGCGGCAGATTGATAGTCAATGTCTGCCCGCGCACTGAAGCCTCGTCGAACGGCTGCGGTTTGACCAGATCCGGCTGCTCGAAGGTGTTGTGGGCGTTCATTCTCTCGGCGGCAAGCACCGTGCCTTCCACCCTCTTGGCTTCCATACCTCTGATCTCGCAGCTGATCTCCGCCGGTTGTTCATGATGCAGGTTGCAAAGGGATATATGCACCCGCCCGGCTTGATCCCGCGAGGCGGAGGCTGTCACCTGCGGAATCGCTTCTTCGCCAAATTGATACTGCTCGCTTTCACAAACAAGCTCCAAAGCTTCCGCATCCTGGTGCACTTTGTACATGTCAAAGACGTGGTATGTGGGCGTCTTGACAAGTTTGTCGCCTTCTGTAAGCAGAATAGCTTGAAGCACATTCACCATCTGGGCGATGTTGGCCATATGAACCCGGCCGCAGTGTTTGTGGAAAATGTTGAATGTCAGGCCGGCCACCAAAGCGTCTCTGATCGTATTCTGCTGATAGAGGAACGCAGGGTTGGTCCCAGGCTCCACGTCATACCAGGTTCCCCATTCATCGACGATCAAGCCCACTCTCCGTTCAGGATCGTAATGATCCATTATTCTGCTGTGGCGCGTGATAATATCATCCATGGCCAGCGCTTTCTTAAGGGTTACGAACCATTCCCGCTCGTCAAACTCAGTGGCGGAGCCTTTCTTGCTCCACGTGCCGGGAACAGTGTAATAATGCACGCTCAAGCCGTTCATCATCCTGCCCACTTCCCGCATCAGCACCTCGGTCCAGCGCAGATCGCCGCCATTGGACCCGCAGGCAATCTTGTAAATCCTGTTGCCGCTGAAATTCCGCACATACGTGGCATAGCGCCGGTACAAATCGGCGTAGTACTCCGGCCGCATATGCCCGCCGCAGCCCCAGTTCTCGTTGCCGACACCGAAATAAGTGAGCTTCCAAGGTTCATTGCGGCCGTTGGCCCGGCGCAGCTCCGCCATGGGTGAACTGCCGTCGAAGGTAAGGTACTCGATCCACTGCTGCATCTCATGAACAGTGCCGCTGCCCACATTGCCGCAGATGTACGGTTCAGCCCCAGTCAGCTCGCACAGGAGCATAAACTCATGGGTCCCGAAGTGGTTGTTCTCCACCACTCCGCCCCAATGAGTGTTGATCATCCGCGGCCGCTCCTCCCGGGGGCCGATGCCGTCCTGCCAGTGGTATTCGTCGGCAAAACACCCGCCGGGCCAGCGCAGCACCGGTATCCGGATCTGCCGCAGCGCCTCAATCACATCGCTGCGGATTCCATGGGTATTGGGTATATCTGAATCTTCACCCACCCAAATGCCGCCGTAGACACAGCGCCCTAAGTGTTCGGCAAAATGCCCATAGATATGTTTGCTAATTTTGCCCTGCTTCACATCAGCATTAAGAATCAGCTTCGCTGGCATAGCCATCCTCCTTCTAGTATTAAAAGTCTTTTTCCAATTATTCCCTACCTATTAGGTTAAACGTCAGCGCCTGAGTGTCCTTCCTGCCTCTCCCCCTTACTCTTCCTATTCCACCAAGCCCGTTCTCTCAATACTTTCAGTAAACCAGCGCTGAGCGACAAAATACAACAGCAGTATTGGTGCGATCACCAGAAAAGCCCCAGCCATCCGCACCGGTTCTGTCATGGTGCTCAGCCCATAAGGGTTAACATCATATATTGCATCCAGGGTCTGCTGCAGCCCCTGCAGCCTTCTTACCAATGACCACATGTCCTGATGGGAAATGAACATCGACGGCAGATAGTAGTCATTCCAGTGCCAGACAAAGGAAAAGAGGCTTACCACCAGCACGGCTGGTTTTGCCAGCGGCAGCATAATCCGGGCAAAAATCGTAATCGAATTGGCCCCATCCAGCCGGGCCGCTTCCTCCAGCGACTGGGGCTGGCCCAAGAAAAACTGCCGGTAGATAATAATAAACAGACTTCCTTTTAATCCTAGGCCCAGCATTTCAGGGACAATCAACGGGTAATATGTGTTCAGCCACCCGAACTGCCGGTAAAGCAGGTACAAAGGGATTACAATGGTCTGCGGCGGCACAATAAAAGTCAGGAACACGAGCATAAACAGGATATTCTTACCGGGGAAACGATACCGGGCAAAGCCGTACCCGGCAACAGCACAGGATAAAGTCTGGACCGCGGTGGCAATCAGGGTAATCCCCACTGTCCGCCCAAGCACGCTCCAGTACTCAAGGCCTTCAAAAGCTTTAGCCAGATTGTCCCAATACAGCTCCGTAGGGATCCAGCGAATAGTGGGATCGACTAAATCCAAAGTGCTCATCATCATTGTAGACAGCATGTACAAAATCGGATAAACGTAGATCAGCGCCACATCAATTAGAAGAATCAGGACAATCAGTTTGGCAATCAGGCCGGAGCGCATGCCTCTTCCCATCAGCAGGCTCCGCAGCCAAAGCCACCTCGGCATCACCCTCTGTTTCAGTTCAGCCGCTTTGGTGCTGATCGTCGATCTGCTAACCATCTGGCTCCCTCCTTAATACCGCTGGACTTTGCGCATGCCCACGGTGTAGACGATCACTAACGCCACTAGGATCAATGCAAAGTAGATCCAGCCTAAAGCGGCGGCATAACCCATACCGGTCCTAACACTGAACATGTGGCTGTTGATCAAGCCCAGCATTTGGTTAAAAGGTGAAACCGAGAGCTCCACGATGGTGTAGACGGTGATCAAGACGATAAACGGCCGTAATGCTGGAAGCGTGATCTTCCAAAAAG
Organism: uncultured Clostridia bacterium; assembly: GCA_900019385.1. Lineage (GTDB taxonomy): Bacteria > Bacillota > Limnochordia > Darwinibacteriales > DTU012 > DTU012. Next base: position 62,108 of record FIZJ01000039.1, on the reverse strand, counting down.
CTTCCCAACGGCCGGCTCCGTCAATGGCCGCTGCCTCATAGACATTGCTGCCGATGGTCTTTAGTGCAGCCAATACCAAAAGAATCTGCACCCCTGAGCTCCACAGCACCAAGGTAAACCGGGATAACACCGCTGATATGGGCTCATTTAAGGAAGGCGGCAGAGCATTGATCAGCATGCTGAAGACATTAAACCGCTGGATAAAACTGCCCCCTCCTGCTCCCAAATCAAACAGGGTGGTAATGACCTGGCTGGTTGAGAAAATCACGGGTAGAAAGAAGATTGCCCGGAAAACACCTCTGCCCCAAACATCTTCGTTGATTAAGAGGCCAACCAAGAGCGAAAAGATTACAATGATCGGCACACTGATCAGCGACTCTTTCACAAAATTGGCCAATTGAACCGGGAATACATTATCGCCGAGGAAGGCGTGAACATAGTTGTCCCAGCTAACAAAGGTGAAATTTATGGATGTTGCCGTTACCTGAACTTCGGTAAAGCTCATATATAAGGAGTAGCCTAAGGGGAAGGCCATGAAGATGAGAAACCCGATTAACCAAGGTGTTACGAAGCCTAACCCTTCCAGCGACCGCTTGGCAGCCAAAGACAACTTCAGTTTCATTGGACTAACCCCTCCTCATCGAATACGGCAAATGAATTGCCCGCCACCATCACCCCTCGGTATTCATAGGCATCAGGCCCATAGTTGACCACAAAATGAATGCCGTTCTCATATTTGGTCAAGTAGACGTTTGCCCCCAGCTGTTTGTGATCGACAATGAACTTCCCGCTGACTAGCTGCATTTTGCGGTTGATGTTCTGGTACTGCTCCACTATCTCCTCAAACCAATCAGCAAAATAAGTGCTGTACAGATAACTAGACAGTGTATACCGCAAATTCCATGATGGTTCCGCTGAGACGGTAAAGCTGGGCAAAGCGCCGTACTCCACAGCCCTCAAGAGATCCTTGGCTGGATTGATGCTTAAATTGAACGGTTCAGCATAGTAAGCAACCAAACCATGGACTGCAATCTGATAGAATGGTACCGATTGGTCAATAAAAGAATCAAGTGTAGCCTGCATCGGCACACCGGCAATCAAGTCAACCAAGCCCACAAGATAGGCGTTGCCGGTGTTAACGCCAACAAGATCAAAGTGCTCCCGCGTCAGCTCAATGAGTTGGCTGTAAATCGCTCTGGTATCGCGGCGGTGCGTCTGCTCCGGCAGGTACGGGTTGTGATCACTGTTCAAATTAGATCCTATGGATAAATGCACCAGCCCATCCACACCAAAACCAGCAAGCTGCGGGATGTCCCGCCGGGCGTAATCGAGGCTGATCTTCGGAGAAATTAAATAGGTTGTCACATCAGGCGCTCCTACGGCAAAGCCTAATGACCGTATTTTCACCAAATCGTTAAAGGTAGTGCGGCTGGCCTGCGTGGAAGGCTGAAAGCCGTTATTGGCACCGCGGGCAATGGTGTAATCATCCTGCAGCAGAACCCTAACTCCCCGCTGGTGCAGATAATCCACCAAACCCCTCAGGCCTTCACTTCCCCCTAAAGCCGCTTCCGGCGGCAGGCGGCGGGGCAAATTGCCGTGGATCCCCATCCGGTTCCAACCTTTATAGCTCAGGATCAGCTGATCCACGCCGTGATCCAGCAGTTCAGCGGCAATCTGGCCGGCTTGGTCAAAAGTGGTCACCGCCTTGATCACCGGGCCAAAGATATTGGTCTCATAATCCGCTCCCAAGACCTCAATCAGCATTGGGGCACCAAACTCCTGTGATATTCTGCGGGCGCCTTGTTTTTCCATTAAATAGCTGCGGTATGCCTTGGCCATCCCCACGTAATTGGCATCCTCACCTGCGAGAAAATAGAACCTCACGGAGCGATCTCCCGGGATCGGGTTTTCATCAAATATCCGAATCCCGCTGCCCTGCCGGGATGTGCGCATAATAATCCATTGGCTGTACCAAAACTCCGCGGTTATCCAATTAAGGCTGGTAATCACCCCGGCTGGCGTCGCAATTATCTTCGCCGCCTCCTGCCCCTGCTCCACCACCCCCAGCAGAGCCTGGCTGCCGGCTTTGATCCCAAAGATGGGCATGACGACCGGCTCTCGGTAAGGATCATAAACAGGCTCCGCCGCGGCAGGATCCAAACCATAAATCCACTGGTTAAACCCTGTTTGCGATAAGGCCACCTGCTCTTTAAATCTCACCAACCCTCCCGAACCATCGGGGACAATCATATACCCATGGGGATCGGCCTCGCTTGGTACTGCCCCAAGAAACGGCAGAATCCTAAGGGCTAACAGCTGCAGCTCACCGTTGCCGATCTTGACAGAATCCCACGGCACCACCGCCAGCAGAGTGTTTTGATCCAATGTGTATTCGACAGTAAAGCCGATGCCTGTTGTCTCAAAATAATAACTGCAGGCAAACCCATGGGGAATCAAACGAAATTCGATCTCAGGGCTGCCGTAATAGGCATTGGCCGCTCTCACATTGCGCCTTTTGTCAAAGTAGTCCACATAAACCGGGGACTGGAGGTTTCCCTGCCAAATATCTGAAAGCATCATAAAGCCGCTGATCTTTGTGGTATCGGGATTTGAACGCCAATACTGATCGTGAACTAAATCATGAAGAATCAGCTGCCCATCGCTGGGCCGGGCATAAAGCTGCAACCACTCATTCTTGGCAACAGGTTGAAAATCATCCGGTATTGCCTGGGCCAGGGTTTCGGCAGCAGCCATAAATAACAGCAGCAACAAAAGCAGCCATGTACTCAAGCTTTTTCTAGAACACACGGAAGATCACCTCTTTATACAGCCCCAAAGCAAAATCAGCGACATTGAAGGTCATTCCGATTACTAACCCACCGATTGCCCCAAGAACCACCATCATAATTACGGAGAGCACACAGTTGGGGATTGCTTCCAAGACTTCATAGTTGTGGACTGTGTAGACCATGATAAAGAACAGCAGCCCGCACCAAAGCAAAGCGACATTATGGAAAAAGTGATAGACTGTTGCTTCGTAGTTTGTCATCACATTAGAGATAATGGTCAGGGGAATCATGATCAGGATGTACGGCACCAGAGCATACGAACTGGCAATGAACACATCCCTGAAGTGCCCTTCACCTTCTTTAAGGGCGCTGACCAGGTAGTTGGCGATCACCCAGATCAGCCAGGGGAGAATAAACGTTAAGGCTTCATAAGTTAAATTAATCCGGTTCCGGTCCACACTCATAAAAACCAAGTTGGTATAGTAAAGGGTGAAAAGCTTTGTGGCAAAGGCTAATAACACAATAACCACCGCTGCAAGCCACGATCCTTTGCCTGACCAGCGGACATCATAGAAGCCATTAGAGGGGCTGGTAATCACTGCCTTTGCGTGCATCAGATCTCCCAAAAGCCGGTTGGCCTGGTACCAATCTCGTTTCTTTTTTGGCCGATGCCGCAAAAACAGCCTATTGATCACCTGATAACCGATCCACAAACAGAACAGGATCATGATCACCGTATCAAAGTGCTCCAACAGCCATGCCCTTCTTGCCCACCAAAAGGCATCGGAATAGCCATCGGCGTATTGAGCCAGATAAAAGTGTTTCATTGCTTCGTGATACTCCTCATTCTGGTAGGCGGCCATACCAAGGCCCCGGTGGGCAAAGTCGAAATTGGAATTGCGCCGCAGTACTTCCCGCCAGTACTCGGCGCTCTCGTCATATTTGCCTTCTTCAAACAAGTACACTGCTTGATGCACCAGATTGGCAAATTCTGTTGGCTGGAAGACATGGAGCGTGTTGCTGCGGGAGTCGGAAACAATGAGTGTGCCGTCGGAACGCATGGCAATACCTGCGGCCTGGTGAATCACGCCCATGCGCTCAACTGCGGCAATACCCCGGCCGCCAAAAACAAACAGTAGATCGCCGCCGGGAGTGTACTGGTACACTTGCCCGGATGCGGTATCCACCGCAGTAATCAAGCCTTGATCGTTAACCACCACACCAGAAAACATGGATACACCTGTCCTGAAGTACCAGGCACCATAATCCTTTTCCGGCAGGGTATTGACGCCTCCAATGTTAAAACGCTTTATCTGGCCGTTGTTGGTTGAGATGGTGGTGGTATAGATTAACCCTTGCCGATCGATTGTAACTGAACTTGGCGAACGGGGCACACGCCTGGCTTCCCGGCTTAACTGCTCTTCCGTGAAGAAGATTTGCTTGAGCACCCACAAAAGATCAAACCCCGCCTGGTTGCCGCCGATGAAGCCTAGGAATTCGCCCGAGGCAGCCAGCTGTACCAAACCGCGGTACCCTCCCTCGGTAGCCACAAACAAAGTACCTCGGTGGTCCACCGCAACAGCCACCGGCGCAAAGCGGTAATCAGTGCCAAAGATCTGCGATGCCGGTTTCCCGTAGGCCTGAATGAACTCACCCTCATGGCTGAAGACGGCCACCCGGTTGTTGCCGGTATCTGCCACAAAGATCCGCCCGTCTTCATGGACAAACACTCCTTGGGGGCGGGAAAGCCTGCCCGGGCCGGAACTGTCACCGATGGAACGGACATAGTTAAACTGGCTGTCATATTCCACCACCCGGTTATTGCCGGCATCAGCGATGTAAAGATGATCCTTTAAATCCACTGCCAAACCGCTGGGCTGGCTGAACGGGACTACAGAATAGCCCGTCAGCGACCAGCGGTCCTCTTGAAGGATGTCAAAGCCATCGAGCATCATTATTGGAGCATAGGGAGCCGGGCAGACCACCGGCTGGCCCCAAGCATCAAAGCTGTAGCTGGGGTAAGGGACTGCTCCAGATACTGGTATGCAATAGAGGGCAAGAATCATGCACATAATCACTACACCGGTTGGCAGGTTGAACAAGCGCCGCATCCAATCCACCTCACTTAATGCCTGAATATGCCATGGTTTGAATAACACGGTTCTGCATTACCAGGAAAAAGATTAAGTTCGGCAGGAACATCAAAAGGCCGGCGGCAGCTGCGGCCCCCTGGCCGGCAACATTATTGGCCAATCCCGATGTCAAAGTGCCGAGGAAGAAAGGCAGTGTACGCATTGCCTCGTTTTCAATGTAATAGATGGACGGCTCCATGGTATTCCATGCCGATTGGAATGTGAGCAGAGCGATGGTACTTAAGGCTGGGCGGCAGATAGGGTAAATCAAGCGAAACAGGATGTGCCACTCGGAGGCCCCGTCAATCCGGGCCGCTGCCAATAGATCATCTGGGACTTGATCCACGAATTGCTTGAATAAAAATACGCTGACAGGAGCAGCAACCAACGGCAGGACATGGGCAAAATAGGTATCAATAATCCCTAACCGCTGCACGATGATGTACCTGGGAATAATCACTGCCTGCGGTGCAAACATCAAGGCCATGATTGTCATGTTCAGAATTGTACTCTTGCCGATGAAATTGTGTTTGGACAGGGCATAAGCAACCATGGTGCTCACCACAACCACCACGGCGACTGTTACCACCGAGGTAAACACACTGTTGAACAAATACCGGACAGCCGGGACCACCGACGCATCCACAGACATCAAGAGCTGCGAGAAATTGTCCAAAGTGGGGTTCATCACATAGAACCTGGGAGGGTACAAGAACAGTTCACTTAAAGGCTTAAAGGCCTGCATAAAGATGAACACGATAGGCAGCAGCATAAAGGCGGCCAAAAAGCTTAAAACGGCAGTGAACACGAGCTGCGTCAGATCCATTCGCAACAAGCGGCGCATCATTCACCCTCCTTCGGCCCGAACAGTGCCCAGGCCAGTTTGCTGGAAATGTAGACAATAATCAACAGCACCACAGAAATGGCGGCTGCATACCCCATTTCAAACCGCTGGAAGGCAAAATCATCGATATGGTTCAGGATCAGCTGCCCGGCATAGTTCGGTGTCGGATTCTGGCCTGATAAGGTCACGCCGATGGCACCTGCCTGGAGAGTGTTGACAATAGCCATAACGGCACCAAACAGCATCTGCGGCTTGACCGAAGGGATCGTGATGTAGTAAATCTCCTGCATACGGTTTTTGACCCCATCAATCTTGCCTGCTTCATAGAGCTGCGGATCCACGTTCAAAATCCCCGCCAGCATTGCTAAAAACCCTACGCCCATACTGCTCCACAAGGTGACAATAATCATTACCGGCATCAACCACTGGGTGCTGTGAAGCCAGTTGATCGGCTCAGTAATAACTCCCAGGCCAAGGAGAAAACTGTTCAAATAGCCCACCCGATCGCCGCTGAACAATACCAGCCAAATAGTGGACATGGCCACCGCCGCTGCCATGGATGGCGTGTACAATGCCAAACTGAACACCGTCCGTATGCGGCGGGGCAGCTGGGCAATGACCCATGCCAGCAAGAAGGCCAGCAGGTAACCGCCGGGCCCAACAATTACCGCAAAGGTGAACGTATTGGGCAGCACATGGGTCATGAAGACATCATCTTCAGTGAACAAGTAAATATAATTCATAAGCCCAACATAGCGGGGTGTTTCAATCATGTTGTAGAAAGTAAACGAAAGGCCAATTGCTCCCAACACAGGCAAAAGGATAAACGTCACAAAAGCAAGCACATAAGGCGCTGCCATTAGGTAAGACACGCGATCCTGCCATATGCGTTTTGCCACCAGATTCAGCTTCGCCCACACAGAATGGGGCTTGATGCGCACACGCCAGGCCCGCTGCAGTGGTGTTTCCATTTTCATCTGGCTCTAACCCCCTTTTCCCAATCCCAAGGCTGATTGACGGTGGGGATGGTAAACTCAATCAAGCGTGTGGCATCCTCATCAATCAGGCCGAACTCAAGCTGCTTGCGGAGCAGTTCCCGCCTGGTATTGCGGTCCGCTTCCTGCAGCGCCAATCTTGGGTTTTGGGTTCCGGACGCAGTCCCGATCACCACCCGGTTCCAGGCAAAGGACAGTTCTCTTTCGAGAATATAGCCGCCGGGGACTTGCGGTATATCTTTCAGCCACCGCCACTGCTCTTTGATGGTGTTTAGCTCCTCCAGCGTCCACGGAATCTGGGAGATAGCTTCAAGGTTTGCCGTATTCCAGCGGTAGGCCACACTGAACATGGCCTCAACTTCATTGCCGAAGCGAGCTTGGATTTCGGCCGAGGTCCACCATTTAACCCATTCCCATGCTTCTTCTTTCTTGTCGCTGAGTTCAAACATGATGACCGCCTGCATAGCGCCGGGAGCCCAGCGGACAATCTCTCCATTCCCATCGATCACTCCTGGCATAGGTGCAATCCCCCATAGTTCCCTAAGCTCCGGAGCAGCAGACTTCAGCTGTACATAGGTGTTGTAATCCGAAACGCCCAAGGGGATGTCCCCTGAACGGAAGTTTTGGAAAAACCAGGCAACAAAGTTGTCAAGGGCATACACGGTATATAGATCTGTCAGACGTTTGAACCCAGCCAGGGCTGCCGGTGTCATCAGGCTGGTCCGCAATCCATCAGGAGAATAGAGCTCCGCTCCCTCCTGATAGAAAAACGGCGCCATGACATTCAAAGCCTTAATCCCAGTCCCGGCAGATACGGGAATATAGAAGTTCATGCCCCGCTGCTGCAGAAGCGGCAGCAGTTCCACGACTTCATCCCAGGTAGAGGGCAGCTCAATGCCTAGTTCAGCAATGATATCTTTGCGGTAGAACAGCACCCAAAAATTCTGTGTCTCAGGGATTGCATAAATCCCGTCAAGATAGTGGTAAGATAGAAATGCCCCTGGATGGAAGCGGGATGCCACTTCATCAAAATCCGGAAACTGGGTCAAATCCACCAAGGCACCACGGCTGGCGAGGTTAAAGGGTGTGGTATACCAGACACTAGTAGCCAAATCTGGAGGTGTACCATTTGAGTTGGCAAGAATCAGCTGATCTTCCCTGGGCATCAGGCTGAAGGCCACCTTAATCCCGGTTTTGGGGGTGAAATGCTCGTCAGTAAGCTGCTGCATGATGGAAACGAAATCGCGGCCCCGCCCGACCCAAATCTGCAGGGTATCATCATCGCCTTTGCCCACGGCATTATAATTTTTAAAGAACGATTGGACAAAGTTCTTAATGGTCACCCAAACCCGGGCCGCAAACGGCGAACGGCCCTGAGGCAGGGGGTGGCCGGGAGATGTGATAAAGATCCTGTCGATCTGCAGCGGTTCATACTGCAGTGAAAGAATCACATTACCGATCACTTCACTAATGGAGCCGGCATCAATGGACAATTGGGTATAGCGCAAAGGCAGAAGCTCTGGCTTTTTGGCCAAGGCATCAAGCTGATCCGCGCTCACCAGCAAATTTGCGGCCGCATCAGGGGCCTTCCCGGTCAGATCTTTGAGCCGTTGGTACTCCCGCCTTAGTTTAGCGGCGCTACCGGCAATCCGGTCCAGCGCATCGGGTATCTGCTGATCCAGATCCCAATCGCGGAACCGGTCCTGATTATTGCCGGTTGCCATAGAAATACTGATGGATAAATCCCTTAAATCAGCAATAACTTCCAAGATGGTATTCACTGTTGGCTGGACCACCGAATTAATGGCGGTTAAGCGCAGCCGGTGAGTACCCTTGGTTAAATAAAACAGAATCGGCTCTCCTGCTGCATCCTCAAAGTATGTGGACTGCCACTGGTGATCGTAATCAAACGGGTACAGCAGCAGTTCCTTGCAAATAATCTGCCCATCGATCTCCACTCTGCGATAGGTAGGCATGTTGTGCTTAAAGCTCTGCAAAAACTTCAAGCCGATCTGGTAGTACCCATCTTCAGGCACAGTAAATTCCCATTCAGCCCACTCGCCGCCAGCATGCCAATAGAGTGTATTGTAAATGGTTACTCCGTCTTCGCGGGGAGTGACTCCCGGATCTCCGCTGGCATTGACCATTACAGAAGAATGGGACTTGCTGGCAGGGTTCTCCGCCTCGATCTCAAGCTTCCACCGCTCAACCTCACCCAAATCTAAAGTGGGCCGTTGATACTCCGGAATCACCTGCGGGGCGGTTAGGGCAATGCCCTTGAGGATCACTTGGGAACGCAGACCGGTAATGGTGATTGTATGGGTGCCCCCAGAAAAATACCATTGAAACGGCAGTTCATACCTGCCGTCAATATCGGATAAGGTCATTGTTTGCAGGGTAATAACCTGTTCCTGAAATGCCCGCCGCTCGTTGTTAAAATCATCCCTTGCAAAGGGATAAGTGCTGTTGCGCCACTGCCGGTCCAAGGCCAGCCTGCGGGCTTCTTTAAAAGGGTATTCGCCATCGATCATGATTCCCCGCTCAATGTTAAACATCTGGGTTTCCAGCGGCATGTATTCAACAACAATATTATATAAGCCCGGTTGGTTCACTTCGAATTGATACTCAACCCAGCCATCATCTGCGTGCCAGTATAAAAGCCCGTCTTCGGCAGAAAACTTAAGCGGATCAGATAAGGCATGGTAATTAACAGCCAATACCCGTATTTCTGTCTCAGGCTTGGCAGCATCAATACCTTGATCCAGCCAATGCTGGAGATATTCCCCATATTTTGGCTCTTGATAAACGGCTGCCCCTACTCCCGCTTGAGCACTTAAGGCTAGGAACCCCGCTAGAATCAGTGCCCAAATGATCTGCCAGAACCTCCGCATTGTGCATCCTCCTTACCAGAACCGCAGCTGGTAAGCGTTCGCTCTCCATAAGGGAGAGCGAACGCAAGGCCGTTATTTTCCGAGTACAGCATCGAGTTTTTCATCAGCACGAGCCCTGGCTTCCTGCAGATACTTGTTGGCCTGTTCAACGGCAATAGGCATGACATCATCAAAGGCAGCAGCGCCAAGGCGTACTTGGTGCCGGGCTGGTGTGATGAAGTTGTCCCAGACATACCCCAGCTCAGGTGTATAGCGGTTAGGATCGACGATCCCGCCTTCCAAGGTCTCATACACCAACCGCATGCCCGGCGGCACATTCTCGTTGTTGAAATACAGTTCCCAAGCTTCTGGTACATCCACTGTGGGCATACTGTAAGGGCATGGGGCCTCCACCTGCATCCTGGCAATCCAGCCGTCAGGATCATAACTCATCCAGCGCAGGAAAGCGAATGCTTCTTCAGGATGCTTCGTCGTCGGTGAAATCCCCATGTGGTCTACGATCAACGGTGTAGCTTGGCGCACCGGCCCGCTTGGGTAGGGAACGATATCCCACTTCGACTCGTAGTTTTCAGTCCACCAGGATAATGACCAGCTCCAGCCTACGTGGAAAGCAGCCTTGTTCTGCATCCACGGCGAGGTGTTGCCGTAAGCATCATTAAAGGCCGGATTCTCCCAAGGGTTGGGGGAAGTGCCATCAGCCAAACCGATACTGACGGCAGAGTTTTCCCTTTCCCAACGAATTGCTGTTTTCAATACCTCAGCTATAACTGGATCATCCATCATCAACCGCCTGCCGTCATAGGTTAAAGCATCCCAGGTGATACCCTCAAGGTAAGCAGCAGGCATAAACGCCCAGAACATCCAGGGATCTTCCATACCGTAATAGTTTTGTGCCGGCCTATTCATCCGCTGGCACAAGGCCCACAGATCGTCCCACGTCCAAGGAGGCTGCGGCATGCGCAGGCCGAAGTAGTTCAAAACATCCAAGTTGGCCACGAGGAAGCTGGCTTGGAGCTGGAACGGCAAACCAAAGAAGCGCCCCTGGATCCGCATCGGATCGAGGGAGTTGCCCCAGAATTTGGATTCATCAAAAGTTGGATCGTTGTTCAGAAATTCAGTAATATCTGCTACCCATTGATTGTAGACATACATATTGTTGTCCATGACCCACAGTACATCAGGAAGGGTCCCGGCAGCCGCCAATGCGGTGATCCGGTCGTTGAACTGGCCAGCATCCACATACTCATACGTGACAATAATATTCTGATATTGCTGCATAAATGCTTCAAGCCGCGGCTCCTGCGGTTGATCGCCCGGCCAAGCCCAGCCCATGTACCACAACTCCACAACATCACCCTGGGCATTGACGATACCGGCAATGCCCAGCACTAACCCTAGAACCAGTACCAGCCACACTGTTTTCCTTGTCATAGGAATCTCCTTTCTGAAACTGAAATTCACCAAGGTAACTGTCGGCTCAAGAAACTGCTTTACCTTAAGTTAACCACCTCCATTTATGTTGAGTTTCTCTTGACCAACTTCGGCGGCAGGATGATTTGCATATGCTGCGTCTCAGGTTCTTGCAGTTTCTTAAGGAGTATTTCGGCGCTGCGGATTCCCATTTCGTAGTTTTGAATATCAATTGTGGTCAAGGGTGGATCAGTAAGTGCGGTGACATTAAGGTTGTCCACGCCCATCACCGCAACGTCTTCTGGAACCTTGAAACTCCGTTCTTTAAGCCCGCCTAGTATCTCCAAGGCCATGCAGTCACAAAAACAAAAGACGGCACTGGGCTTAAGCCCTTGATCCAATGCTTCAAACAGGCTGTACTTGGCATCCTGGTGGACAGGCACTGTTTTCACCCATTCAGGGCCTAGTTCCACTCCGTGCTGCCGCATTGTCTGCAGAAAGCCCTTAAGCCTAAGCTCTGCACTGTAGTTGCGGGATGAGTTGATAAACAAAACCCTGTTGTGGCCCTGCTGCAAAAGATGCTCCGCAGCCATAGCCCCCACCTTGAAATCATCGCTCACAACATAGCTGGACTCAATACTGGGAATATTGCGGCCTACCAAGACAAAAGGAACGTTGTTTTTTTGCAGCCGCTCAAGTACTTCTGGTTTGCTCTGGACAGGTGCAAGTATCAAGCCGTCAACCCGCTGTTCCAATAAAACCGTTAAGGCCGCAAATTCTTGTTGCACTTCCTCATACGAACTGCAGAGCAGAATATTGTAACCATGGTCTTTAACCACTTTTTCGATACCCGACACCACATTGGCGTAAAATGGGTTTTCGATGGTGGTGATCAAGACACCGATCACTTTAGTTTCCCCGGACCAAAGCCCTTTCGCAAGGGAACTGGGCACATAACCAATTTCATCTGCTGCTTTCAGCACTTTTGCCCGTGTGGCCGGGCTGACCTCATTGCGGTTGTTGAGCGCCCTTGATGCAGTAGCCACCGATACACCACACCGTTTGGCCACATCTTTAAGAGTAGCAGGTGCCATCCTAATTCTCCTTTTCACTTGCACATTTCCATAGTTCTAGCCAAAGCAGTGACTTTTTGCAGTAAACTTAACACGTAAACGTTTCCGGTCAATTGAAGTTTTCTCCTTTCTTAACAAATATCCTGCATAAATTTTCCATAATTAGAAAAAAAGGCCGTCGCCGTATTGGCGACAGCCTCAACTTATGGGTTGTAACAGCTGTTTAAGCCTTAATAGGCCATTTTTGGCCGCAGATTATTTGCGCAGGTTGTAGAAAGTCTTAATCCCCCGGTAGCGGGCCACTTGATCCAAATCTTCCTCGATCCGCAGCAGTTGGTTGTACTTGGCCACCCGATCGGTGCGGCTGGGAGCGCCGGTTTTAATCTGCCCAGCATTGGTGGCGACCGCCAGATCCGCAATGGTGGTGTCTTCGGTTTCTCCGGAGCGGTGAGAAACGATAGCGGTATAACCAGCTTTCTTGGCCATTTCAATGGCGTTGAGGGTTTCGGTCAGTGTGCCAATCTGGTTCACTTTAATCAGAATAGAGTTTGCCACACCCATTTCGATACCCTTCGCCAGCCGCTTGGTGTTGGTGACAAACAGGTCGTCACCCACCAACTGCACTTTGCTGCCGAGAGCCTTGGTCAGCTTCAGCCACCCGTCCCATTCGTCCTCACTCAAGGGATCTTCGATGGAAATGATGGGATACTTGGTAACCAGGTTTTCGTAAAAAGCGATCATCTCGTCGGTGGTCAGCGACTTGCCCTCGCCGGCCAGTTCATAGCGCCCGTCCTTGAAAAGCTCGGTCGCAGCCACATCCATGGCCAGGCAGATGTCCTCGCCGGGTTTGTAGCCTGCATTGACAATAGCTTCCATGATCACTTGAATCGCTTCTTCGTTGGACTGCAGATTAGGGGCAAAGCCGCCCTCGTCGCCGACTGCGGTGTTCAGGCCTCTTTTGGCCAGGACTTTTTTCAGGCTGTGGAACACTTCGGCGCCCATCCGCAGGCCTTCCCTGAAGGATTGAGCGCCCACAGGCATGATCATGAACTCCTGAATGTCCACATTGTTGTCGGCATGAGCGCCGCCGTTGAGTATGTTCATCATCGGCACCGGCAGTTCCTGAGCGTTTGTGCCGCCGATATATTGGTACAGCGGCAGCCCGACTGAATCAGCCGCAGCCCGGGCCACAGCCAGAGACACGCCGAGGATGGCGTTGGCACCCAGCTTGCCTTTGTTCGGTGTGCCGTCAAGCTTGATCAAGAGTTCATCGATTTCTATCTGCCTGGTGGCATCCATGCCGATGATCTCAGGGGCAATCACTTCATTGACGTTATTGACAGCTTTCTGCACACCTTTGCCCAGATAACGCCCTTGATCGCCGTCCCGCAGTTCTACCGCCTCAAATTGGCCTGTGGATGCGCCGGAAGGAACAATCGCCCGGCCATAACTGCCGTCCGCCAGACTGACTTCCACTTCCACGGTGGGGTTGCCCCGGGAATCGAGCACTTCCCGCGCCCGTACATCATCAATAATCATGGATATTCCTCCTTTATATCCTAGTGTTTATTTGACAAGCAGACTAGTCCCGGTCATCTCCGCCGGTTTCTCAATACCCATCAGCTCCAGCAGAGTAGGGGCGATGTCTGCCAGGATTCCGTCTTTCAGCTTGTAATTGGGTTCGGCGTTGAAAAGCCAAATCGGGACCAGATTGGTAGTGTGAGCCGTATAAGGCTCCTTGGTGACCGGATCGACCATCTGCTCCGCATTGCCGTGATCGGCGGTGACAATAGCGGTCCCATTCTTCTCCTTGATAGCCGCCAGCACCCTGCCCAATCCGGTATCCACTGCCTCCACCGCCTTGACAGCGGCCTCCAGCACCCCGGTATGGCCCACCATGTCGCCATTGGCGTAGTTGAGGACAATCAGATCATATTGATCACTATTGATCCGCTCCACTACCTCTGCGGTGACTTCCGGCGCGCTCATTTCCGGCTTAAGATCGTATGTCGCCACCTTGGGCGAGGGGATCAGTTTCCGGTCTTCACCCGGATAGGGCTTCTCAATCCCGCCGTTGAAGAAGTACGTCACGTGGGCGTACTTCTCTGTTTCCGCGATGCGCAGCTGCCTATATCCCAGCTTGGACAGGTATTCCCCGAGTGTGTTGTCGAGGTTCTGCGGCGGGTAGGCAAACGGCGCCTGCACCTTGACATCATATTGAGCCATAGTCACAAAGCACAGATCCAGCTTGCCGCCAGGCCGCTCAAAACCGTCGAACTCGTCGTTTGTGAAGGCCCAAGTCAGCTCTCTGGCCCGGTCGGCCCGGAAGTTGAAAAAGATCACAGCGTCGCCGCTGCCGATGGTGGCTGCCGGCCGTCGATCTTCACCGACAATCACAGTCGGGATCACAAACTCGTCCGTCTCCCCATGCTCATAAGCATAGGTGATGGCGTCTGCGCTCGATACAGCGGTGCGCCCTTTCCCTTCTGTCAGGGCAAGGTATGCTTTCTCCACCCGATCCCAGCGGTTGTCCCGGTCCATGGCGTAATAGCGGCCGGAAATGGTGGCGGTTCGGCCGACACCGATATTTGCCATTTCCGCTTCCAGTTCTTCCAAGTATTCCTTGGCGCTGGAGGGCGGCACATCCCGGCCGTCAAGGAAGGCATGGACATAGACTTTTTCCAGCCCGTGGTCCTTGGCCATCTTCAGCAGCGCGTACAGATGAGTGGAATGGCTGTGCACACCCCCTGGCGAGACCAAACCCATCAGGTGCAGCTTGGTGCCGTGTTTTTTGGCATGATTGACAGCTTGGAGCAGCTGCTCGTTTTGAAAGAAATCCCCTTCCCTGATGGATTTGGAAATCAGGGCCACATACTGATAGACAATTCTGCCGGCGCCCAGGTTCAGGTGGCCGACATTGGAATCGCCCATCTGCCCTTCCATCAGGCCGACAGCTTCTCCGCTGGCCTGAAGCCTGGCATGGGGGCAGTTCGCCCACAGCCAGTCGATCGTGGGTGTGCGGGCCATTTTGGTGGCATCACCCTCTGGAAAGCCGCTCAAGCCGATTCCATCGAGAATGATTAGAGCGACAGGTCGTCTGTTTTTCATGGAATAGCCTCCTATCAACTCTGCTGCTGTTCGTGATAGCGGACAATTGCGGTAAAGCCCTTCAGATCCAGACTGGCACCGCCAACCAACGCTCCGTCTATCTCAGGTTGCGCCATCAATTCCCGGATGTTGTCAGGCTTCACGCTGCCTCCATATTGAATGCGGATCCGGCCGGCGGTTTCCTGGCCGTAGATTTCAGCAATGGTCTTTCTGATGGTGCCGATCACTTCATTGGCGTCATCGGCGCTGGCTGTCTCACCGGTACCTATGGCCCAGATTGGTTCGTAGGCGATTACAATATCCGGCACCTGCTCCTGGGCAATACCGGCCAGAGCCGCCTTGGTCTGGCTGACAACCACGGCTTCTGTTTCTCCGGCCCGGCGCTGCATCAGACTTTCACCGACACAGACAATCGGCCTAAGACCATGTTGCAGGGCCAGGTGCACCTTCTTATTCACCATGGCGTCTGTCTCGCCAAAATGCTGCCGCCGCTCCGAATGGCCGATGATTACGTATGAGCAGCAGACATCAACCAGCATCAGCGGGGAAATCTCGCCGGTGAACGCCCCGCTTTCGGCGATGCTGACATTTTGGGCGCCGATCTTGACTTTGCGCATGGCCAGGGCGCATACTGCCGACAGTGCTGTAAACGGTGGGCATACCACTACCTCTATGTCCACATCCTGCACCGCCCGGTCCAGTGCCTCGCAAAGTCCGACGGATTCTGAGACTGTTTTGTGCATTTTCCAGTTACCGGCAATAATCGGTTTGCGCACTCCTACATCCTCCTATTTGTCGTTCAGGGCAGCCACGCCGGGAAGTTCTTTCCCTTCCAGGAATTCCAGGGACGCGCCGCCTCCCGTTGAGACGTGGGACATCCGGTCGGCCAGCCCGAACTGCTCCACTGCCGAAGCCGAATCACCGCCGCCGATGATGGTGACAGCGCTGCTGTCAGCAAGCGCTTGGGCAATCTGCCGTGTACCATTGGCGAAGGCTTCCCATTCGAAGACACCCATCGGCCCGTTCCACACCACTGTGGCAGCAGACTTGATTGCCGCGGAGAACAGCTCGACTGTCTTCGGGCCGATATCCAAACCTTCCCAATCCGCCGGGATCTGATCCGCCGGAACCACTTTGTGTTCGGCATCGGCGGCATAATTCCTGGCGGCCACAACATCCACGGGCAGAAGCAGCTTGACACCTTTAGCCTCGGCCTGCTCCATCACCTTACGGCAGAAATCGATGCGCTCAGCATCCAGAAGGGAATTGCCCACTTCCAAACCTTTGGCCTTAAGGAAAGTGTAGGCCATGCCGCCGCCGATAATCAGCGTGTCGACTTTATTCAGCAGTGACTCAATCACTTTGATCTTGTCCTTGACTTTGGCGCCGCCCAGTATAGCGACGAACGGGCGTTTCGGATCATTTACCGCGTTGCCGAGGAACTGCAGTTCCTTTTCCATCAAGAAGCCCGCCACAGCCGGCAAATACCGGGCCACTCCCTCGGTGGAAGCATGGGCGCGGTGTGCCGTGCCAAAGGCGTCGTTGACGTAGATGTCTCCCAACGACGCAAGCTTCTTGGCAAACTCCTGATCATTCTTTTCCTCTTCAGCATGGAAGCGGACATTCTCCAGCAGCAGCACTTCGCCATCCTGCAGCTTTGCGGCGGCTGCTTCCACTTCTGGGCCGACGCAGTCGTCCACCTTGGCCACAGATTTGTTCAGGAGTTCGCCTAGACGCTTGGCCACTGGATTCATTCGCATCGACTCCACAACCTTGCCGTCGGGGCGCCCCAGATGGGACATGAGGATCAGCTTCGCCCCATGCTCCAATAGGTACCGAATGCTGGGCAGGGCGGCTTTGATGCGCGTATCGTCAGTGATTTCCCCCTGCTCATTCATGGGAACGTTGAAATCCACCCGCATCAAAACACGTTTACCCTTGACATCCACGTCCTGAATCATCTTCTTATTCATCTTCGCAACCCCCTTACTCAATAATGAGGGGGGAAAGCCCCCCTCACCGCGTTACTTCCGAGAATCCATGTAAGCAATCAGGTCAACAACCCGCAAAGAGTAGCCCCATTCATTGTCGTACCAGGCCACAACTTTGGCCATGTTGCCCTCGATCACACTGGTGAGCTCAGCATCCACAATCGAGGAGCGGGAATCGCCGCGGAAATCCATCGACACCAGTGGTGTCTCTTCATAGCCGAGGATACCCTTCAGCTTGCCTTCGGCGGCTGACTTGAGGGCAGCATTGATCTCTTCTGCTGTGGCGGGTTTTGCAAGTTCCGCCACCAAGTCGACCACCGACACGGTGGGAGTGGGAACCCGCAGTGCATACCCGTCAAGTTTGCCCTTCAGTTCCGGCAGCACCAAGCCAACAGCGGCAGCGGCGCCGGTGGTTGTCGGGATGATGCTCAGCGCAGCGGCTCTAGCCCGGCGCAGATCCTTGTGGGGCAGGTCGAGAATCCTCTGATCGTTGGTATAGGAGTGGACTGTGGTCATCAGGCCCTTGACTATGCCGAACTCCTCATGCAGGACCTTTGCCACCGGCGCCAAGCAGTTTGTGGTGCAGGAAGCGTTGGAGACCACATGATGCTGAGCCGGATCATACTTGTCCTCGTTGACTCCCATGACGATTGTAATATCCTCTTTCTTGGCGGGGGCGGTGATGATCACCTTTTTCGCGCCGGCATCGATATGCCACTGCGCCTGATCCCGGTTCCGGAAAATGCCGGTCGCTTCCACGACATACTCGACACCCAGCTCTCCCCAGGGCAGATTCTTCGGATCCTTCTCAGCAAATACCCTGATCTTCTTGCCGTTGACAACAATACTGTCGCCGTCGACGCCCACTTCGCCCTGGAACTGGCCGTGCACCGAATCATACTTCAGCAAATGGGCCAGTGTCGCAGCGTCAGTCAGGTCGTTGATGGCCACAAATTCGAAATTGGGGTTGTCGATCCCTCCTCTGAAGACCAACCGGCCGATACGGCCAAAACCATTGATACCTACTCTGATTGCCATTTACATTTCCTCCTTGCTTTTTAGTATTTGGATCACCCTCCGGGCTGCCCCTTCATCAGTGATACAGACATCGCAATACCCCAGCCGGATGACTGACAGCAGGGCCCAAGCTTTGCTTTTGCCTCCACCGACTCCGATGATCAATGGTATTGTAGCCAAATCCTCCATTCGTATCCCGACCGAGGCGGTTGAGTACACCACTTCTCCCTGGGTGTTGAAATAATACCCAAAGGCTTCGCCCACTGCGCCACCGGCAATCAGCTGCATGACCTGGTCGTCGTCCAGGCCGCGGCGCTTGGCCATTTCCTCGGCAGTGCCGATACCGTGCAGCAGCACGTTGGCCCGCCGGCACAGTGAAACCACCTCCCGGATGCTTGGCTCCTGCAGAATGGTGTTCACCAGCTGCGGCTCGACATTGTCGGGTGCGTGAAGCAGGCGGTATGATCCCCCCAAGCCTTGGGCCAGTTTGGCAGCTATGGTGTTGGCCTGCAGCTCCACGTCCTCGCCCAACCCGCCTCGGGCCGGGACTACTGTCACACTGCGTCTGGGCCCGTCTTGGCTTACCCATTTCGCCACCTCAGCCAGGGTAGTTCCTCCGCTGACTGCCAGCGTGTCGCCGTTTTTGAGACAGCGGCGCAGAAAGCGGACAGCCGCTTTGGCCAGATCCTGTTTGACGATAGGATCCTCGTCCGAATTTCCGGGAACGACGATTGCCGCATTCAGGTTCAACCGGCATGCCAGTTCCTGCTCCAGATCACTTAAGCCCCGCATCTGGTGGATGTACTCCGCAAGCTGCTGCAGGATCCGCTCACCGGCAGCACTCAAGGCAACACCGGAACTGCTTTTGACCACAAACCCCAACTCCGACAGGAGTTCGAGTTCGTTCCTAATCAGCCGTTCCGGGCAGTGAAGTTCCTGGGCTAGCGCTCTGCGCCCGACAGGTCCTTTGTATCCGATTGCCCTGAGCACAGCGTAGCGCTGTTCGACGATGGCTGTGATCTCCGGCGCTATTTGATGTAAAATTAGGATTGGGTTCACAGGTTAGACTCCCCCGAGGGATCGTTTTTGTCCCGACAACATCGTTTTTGTCCCGCATGGCCCAAAGAAAACGTTTCATACTACAGTTAGTATATTCGTGAATCCGCCAACTGCTTCCTGCCGCCAGATGTAAAAAATTGGTAATATTATCCGAGGCTCTTGCTCAACTTGATCAGCTGCTGCAGGCGGTAATTGACACCGGATTTGCTGATGGGGGGATTCGCCATCTCACCGAGTTCTTTGAGTGTGGCGTACGGGTTCTCTATCCTGAGGGCGGCGATCTCCGCCAACTTCGGCGGCAAATCCGACAAGTTCATGTGTTTTCGGATCCTCTCCACCGCATCGATCTGCTCCACCGCCGCCTGAATCGTTTTCTCCACGTTGGCTGTCTCACAGTTGACAAGGCGGTTGATGCGGTTGCGCATGTCTTTTTCGACGCGGACATTCTCCAGGTGCATCAGCGCATTATGGGCGCCCATCAGGTTGAGGAGGGTGACGATGTCATCCCCGTCTTTTAGATAGACCAGGAGATCACCTTTGCGGGTGGTCATTCTGGCCTCAAGTCCAAAAGCGTTGATATTGTGGAGGACTTTCTCGGCAACCTCGTATTTTTCTGTGAAAATCTCCAAATGGTAGGCTTTTTTCGGATTGGTCACCGATCCGCGGCCCAAAAACGCGCCCCGGATATAAGCCCTCCGGCAGCAGACGGAAGCCAGGATTCTCCGCTCTGCGTCCGCGAAACTCTGATTGCGGAAGGCTGCGTGGATCATGCGGGCTTCTTCCGGCCCCGACACCCTGACGGTATAGACTTGATTTTTCCGGGCCCTGGCCCTGTGGGCCAGGACGTGGGTCTGAGCCGTAGGGAACACTGATTTGACCAGGGTGAGAATCTTCCGGGCGATCAACGGCGTGAAATGGTAAAAATCCAGGTACTTGCCATCGCCAAAGAGAAATCCGTCAAAGTCGTAGTATGCGCTCAGCTCAGCGACACGGCAGCAGCGTTCCTCTGGAATAACTCGAGCCAGTTCCCGTTTGGTGTCCTCTGAGAATGCCACCCTATTCCCTCCCAACGATCCATACGCGCACGCGCCAGCCTTGAATTTCACCCTTTACTATAATAGGATATTCGCTGTTGTTGCGGAATTTAAAGTCCGTATGCGGCCAGGCAACCGTCGCATCCATCCCATGGCGGATGTAGCTTGGGGCGATGGAATGCATCCGCCGCTCCACAACCTCCAATCCAGCCCTTCTTACCGCATTGTACAGAGTGGTAGAAACCTGGCACACTCCCCCGCCAACCGCGTCGGCCACTGCTTCACCGTATATGACTGGAGCCGGCTTATATCCTTTCTCCGGTGTCCGTTCCCCTACCACCTCGTTGAAAGAGAACACTTCCCCCGGAAGCACCAAAGTGTTATTAATCGCGGCCAAGGCCAGCCGCAGGTTCGAGACTCTTCCGGGAGAGCCCATCACCGATGTGCTGAAGTCCCCAATCACAACCTGGAGAGGTTCCAGGTGTTCCGCCCGGACCAAAGGCACTGTCTCAATCAGCACCGGCTCCAACTGGGCGTTGGCCGGAGCGTTGATCACCGCCTCCACCGTCGCTTCAATGTCGACATGAATGCCGTTTTGCTCTGGTATGACCGCCCCTGTTTGCTTGTGGATGCTGGCATTCACTTCCGGCTGGTCGATCTCTCTAGCGAGCTGCCGGACGATCGTCCTGACCTCATCTTCGAAGTAGTACTCCATCTTCCGGTTGCCCAGGCGGACACCGGGCTCGACACCGACGAGCCGCCGTTCCACCTGGCGCAGAAATGGCGCCAACACTCCCACGAAACCGATGAGCACGAAGACTGAGATCCAGCGTTTCAACCCCACCGCCTCCCCAAGAAATCATATGAGGCGGTATTGGGATTTAGCGCAAATATTTCGACTCGATCACAAGATTGATCAAGGCTTTGGCCAGGGCTTGCGAGTCATGCCGCACAAACTCTCCTTGGTCCAGCATCGGCGCGACGATCGGGATCACGCCATGCTTCTTGACCTGGCTGACATCAGCCTTGACCGGATACGAGTCTTCACTACCGTATTTGCGGGCTTGATCCGGTGTCAAGCTTTGATTGTTGATCAAGACATAATCAATGATCTTCCGCTGCCCGGCGTGCTGCAGCACAGCCCGTACATGATCAGCCGCCGACATCTGGTCTGTTTCGCCGGGCTGGGTCATGACATTGCAGACATAGACTTTCACAGCCTTGCTTCTTTCCAAGACCTCGCAGACTCTGCCCACCAAAAGGTTGGGAATCACACTGGTGTACAAGCTTCCCGGCCCAAGCACAATCATGTCAGCGTTTTCGATGGCTTCCAAGGCCTCTGGGTGCGCTTCGGCGTTCCTCGGCACCAAACTTACGCTCGCGATTCTTTTTCCGGCCTCTGGAATCTTACTTTCGCCGATCACTTCCGAGCCGTCGGTGTAGGTAGCCTTAAGTTTTACTTTGGCCAGCGTAGACGGCAGGACAACGCCCCGCACCGCCAAAACTTTGCTGAACTGCCTGATTGCCGTTTCGAAATCCCCGGTAATGTCGGTCATGGCCGCAATAAACAGGTTTCCAAAACTGTGGCCGGTCAAGCCCTCTCCCCAGGAAAACCGGTACTGGAACAAACGCTCCATCAACGGCTCAGTATCGGCCAAAGCCACAAGGGTGTTGCGGATATCACCGGGCGGAAGAATCCCCAATTCTTCCCGAATCCGGCCCGAACTGCCTCCGTCATCGGCCACAGTCACTACTGCTGTAATGTTGCTGGAGTAGTCTTTCAAGCCCCGCAGCAGTGTGCTTAGGCCTGTGCCTCCGCCGATGACCACGATCCGCGGCCCCCGCCCCAGGCTCCGCCTGCGGTAGACAACTTCCGCAAGGTCGTCGACTTCATCCGGCGAGACCACTTCTATGATGGAGCGGATCAGATTGCGCACACCCAAGCAGCCGAGGCCGACGCCGACAACAATCAAGACTGCGGCGGCAGCGGGCACGCTGCTTACGTACTGGTTCAAGAGCCGCAGCAGTCTGGCTTCGGCCGGCGATGACACCCGGTAATCCCATATTATTATGCCCAAGGTAAACAGCAGCACGCCCAGGATCATCAAAGCAATCCAGCGTTTGACCCCCATTCCCGGAATCAACCACCGATATCTGCCCTTCATGTGCAATCCCCTCCATCAAACGATCTTCCTCTAAAACCGCCCTTGTCACCTGGCGTTCACGATCATTTCAGGGGTCAGCCCTGCCTGCCCCGCAAGCCAAACGCCGTATGCAAAGTCACCTACCCGGCTGGGCTGATGGGCATCACTGCTGATCGCAAACTTCACTCCTTCGTTGGCCGCCGTCTTAATCAACGAGACTGTCATATGTTGATGACTGGTGTTGATCTCGAAAGCGGCGCCCCTGGCGGCACAAGCTCTGGCCAAAGCTCTGGTGTCGATGTCAAACCGATGGCCTGGGTGCGTGACTATCTGAATTGGGTGGCGGTTCACCGCGTTTACAAGCGCCTCGGTGTTCAAAAGCCGCGCTTTGCGCTTCAAACCCGGCGTCAAGCCCCGCAGGAAATGTGCCGCGGCCCGGTTGAGGCCGTCCAGCCACTGTTCCGGCTTTACCATCAGGTGGAGCCCGACCAGCAGCAGGTCAAGCTTTTCGATGTATTCCGGCGCGACATCGATGTCGCCGCGGATGCTGGTGACATTGGCCTCAACCCCCAGTTTAACCTTCACATGGGGATATACCGCCGCGGCTGCTTCTATCTCAGAGCGTGTCTTGTCGAGGACCGCCAGGCTTCTAATACCGATGCCGAGCATGTGCCTTGGGCCGTGATCGGTGATGGCGATCTCCTCCAATCCAATCTGGGCCGCTCTGGCCACATTGTCCAGTACGGTGCCTTTGCCGTGGCTGTGCCTGGTGTGCGTGTGGTAGTCTGCGAACAGTTCCATGTTTGATCACCCTGTCTAATATAACCAAACGCAAACATTACATTAATTTAACAAACTGGGTATTGCCCAAATCCCGTTCCCTTGCTATAATCAATGTATCAATTTACCGCTATAATGCATATATATTCATGCGGTATTTGACAAATTGATGTTAAAACCAACATTAAGAAACGAAAGGTGGAAAATTATGAAAAAGCTTGCTTTAGTCGGACTGATGCTCGTGGTGTTCCTAGGGACAGTTTCGCCGGTCCTGGCCCAAAAACCTGTCTTGAAAGTGGCCGCCGACTGCGCTTTCGTTCCTTTTGAGTTCGTCGATGAGAACAACAAGATTGTCGGTTTCGACGTGGATCTGGCCATGGCCATCGGTGAAGCGATCGGCTACGAAGTCCAGTTCCTCAACCTGGCTTGGGAAGGTTTGATCCCCAGCCTGCTGAACAAGAACATCGACATGATCGCTTCCGGAATGTCCATCACCGAAGAGAGGGCCAAGCAAGTCAATTTCTCCGATCCCTATTTTACCTCGGTATTGACCATTGTTGTACATAAAAACAACAATGACATCAAAACACTTGATGATCTGGCTGGCAAGAAAGTGGGGGTCCAGATCAACACTACAGGCGATTTTGCAGCATCCGAAATAGATGGTGCGAAAGTCAGCCGCTACAACACTGTTCCCGAAACACTGCAAAATATTGTCCTCGGCATTATCGACGCTGCCGTAATCGACATGCCGGTAGCCGACGCCTTCTTTGCCGCCAACCCCAACGCCCCTCTTAAGCATGTGGGCAAAGTATCGGAGGACGACTACTTCGGGCTGGCTATCCGCAAGGAAGACACAGAGCTTTTGGCCAAGGTCAACGCCGCTTTGAAGCAGTTGAAAGAAGACGGCACTTATGATAAAATATACAACAAATGGTTTTCGGGAATGTAATAAACCGTCAGAATAACGCTAAAAAGGTGCGTTTCCCGAACAGCGCACCTTTTTTGATGCGTTGAAGGAGGGCAAAGATGGACTTTCAGTGGAATCTGGTCTGGGATTCGGTCCCCACGCTGCTGGACGGCGCGATTCTCACACTGAAGCTGACAACCATAGCCGTCTCCATTGGAGTTGTGCTGGGCACTGTCTTTGGTATCATGCGCTTGAGCCGCACTCCCCTGCGCTACCTGGCAGTAGGGTACATAGATTTTATCCGGGGGACACCGCTCTTGGTCCAGATTTTTATCATTTACTACGGTATGCCTCCCTTCATCGGGACGGCTATCCCGCCTTACATCGCCGCCTTGATCGCCCTGAGCATCAACAGCGGCGCTTATGTCGCCGAAATTGTGCGGGCTGGGATTCAGTCGATCGAAAAAGGGCAAACAGAGGCAGCTTTGTCTTTGGGCTTGAGCAGTTCGGCCACTATGATTCATATCATTCTGCCCCAGGCGTTTAAACGCATCATTCCGCCTTTGGGAAACGAATTCATCGCTCTCTTGAAGGACTCATCCCTGGTGTCGGCCATAGCCCTGGAAGAACTGGTCCGTAAAGCCCAAATCGTTGCCGGGCGGACATTCAGGCCTTTTGAAGTTTGGTTTGTCGTAGCCATCATGTACTTAATCATGACTGTGGCCGTCTCCCGGATCGTGAGCATCCTGGAACGCCGGTTGAGGGTAGGTGAGTGAAATGGCGATCATCGAAGTGACCGATCTGCACAAAAAATTCAAGGACCTGCACGTCCTTAAGGGAATCACCACCAACATAGAACAGGGCGAAGTGGTGGTGATCATCGGGCCATCCGGAAGCGGCAAAAGTACGTTTCTTCGCTGCCTCAACTTCCTGGAGCTGCCCACCAGCGGCGAGATCAGATTTGAGGGCAACCTGATCACCCACCACAACCTGCAGGTGGTCCGCAGGGAAATGGGGATGGTGTTCCAGCGCTTCAACCTCTTCCCTCACATGAGGGTTATAGACAACATCACTCTGGCGCCAAGGTTGGTGCGCAAACTTGACCCTGACGAAGCCAAAGGCCAGGCCTACGCCCTGCTGGAACGAGTGGGCCTCAGCGACAAGGCCAACGCCTTTCCCGATCAACTCTCGGGAGGCCAGCAGCAGCGGGTGGCTATCGCTCGGGCGCTTGCCATGCGGCCGAAAGTGATGCTTTTCGACGAGCCAACGTCGGCTCTGGATCCGGAGATGATCGGCGAAGTGCTGGATGTGATGAAGAGTCTTGCCGCCGACGGCATGACGATGGTGGTGGTCACCCATGAGATGGGCTTTGCCCGTGAAGTGAGCGATCGGGTAATCTTTCTTGACGACGGCATGTTGGTCGAGGAAAACAAGCCTGACCAAATCTTCGGCGATCCTCAGCATCCCCGCACCAAGAGCTTTTTAAGCAAGATTCTATAAAACATCCTGCCGAAAATGACAAACGTCTATGCCTGGCGAACGGCATAGACGTTTTGTTGTTTCTATGCGAAGGCGCCGTGGCCCCGGTACTTAATCTCCCGCCAGTCCGGGCCCAGCACAGCTGTGTCATGGGAGTTGTAGAGTATTCTGGACGCCAGCCTTGATCCCAAACGCAGTTCAAGCTCATCAATATTGAAATTGGTTGTGTAGATCGTCGGTTTATACTGATTCAGCCTGCCGTCCACAATCACCAGCAGTTTTTCCAGCGCCCAATCGCTTTCCCGCTCACTGCCCAGATCGTCCAGTGCCAGCAAATCAACAGCGATCAGCTGCTGTATGTCTCCTTCTCCCCGGCGCAGCAGCTCCAGAAGAGTGGGTACATGGGCAAACCCGATAGTATGCCGGTCTTTGAGGGAATTCAGGACAGCGCAGGCTAAATGGGTTTTGCCTCTCCCTGCTTTCCCGCAGATCAGCACTCCTTTGCCGTCGGTGATCTTCGCAAAATTGGCGGCAAATTTGAGGCAGACAGTGTATGCTTCGCGGTTGAAATCTTTGACGACAAAATTTTCAAAGCTGTGATTGCGCAGCGCCGGCGGCATGGGCAAGTTGAGGGCGGGTTTGACAGCGACCCGTTCCAACCGCTCACGCAAAGCCCTGCGTTCGGCAATCCTGCATTGGCAGTCGGCATTCAGCCACAATCCCCGTCCCAGGTTTTTGGGCACCGCGAACGGGTGCAGCCGGTAGATCCGGTTGACCGCTTGTCGACACTCAGAGCAAATGGGCATACGGCTCGATGCATAATAGCGCCGAACGCCGTGACTAATCATCCAGGAACGAGAAAAAACCTTTCGCTGCCGGTTCTCGCTTCTTATATTCGTAATCGCGGCCGAAAACTTGCCTCCTGATCTTAGTCTCAGCATTTTTACCTCCATTCTGCCCCGCTCTCTGCCGCTGCTCCGCCTGCCAATAAGCCCGAAAAGCCGCTTCATCGGTAATACCCTTGGCCAGCCAATCCTGGATGATGCCCCACAGATAATTGAATGAAATCCTTTTATGCTGCCCCTTAATGTTTTTCCGCCGCCTTTCCTGGCTGGTGCGCAGAATGGCGCAGCCGATCACAAAGGGGGACATTCCTTGATCATAAGCTTGATACAGTTTATCCCTCTGACTTGCGGATAAAAGTCCGATCCGCATCTGGTAGAGCTGAATCACATCATGCATGTCAGGATGCTCCACAGCGTTCAATCCTCCTGAAATTAGGTTCCGGTTCCTGTTGCTGCCGGAAAGCATGTCGAATATGCTGATAGCGAGGAGGAATCGTTGATGATCCAACAGCCAGACCAATTCCAGAGCCGAGTTTATGTGCGCCTGCCCTTCAGTGACAAGTATCTGCAAAATGAAGCCGAAGCCAAGAAAATCCGCGAGCAGTTGAATCAGCTGTTTGAAAAGCCGATCATCAAGCAGACGATCACACCCGATTCCTCCCGGGCTCACCTGCAGTAGATCCGCTCCACACGTTCACTGATCATGCAGGGAATCTCGTAATTGATCGTCCCGATCCATTCCGCCCAGTCATCAGCAGTGATCGTTTCCTCTCCCTGCCGGCCGATCAAGGTCACCACATCCCCGATCTCCACAACCCCGCCGCCGACGTCAACCATGCAGTGGTCCATGGTGATCCTGCCGGCAAAAGGATACCTGCGTCCGTTGATTAAGACTTCGCCTCGCTCGCCCAGCCGCCGCAGGAGCCCGTCGGCATACCCGATCGGCAAAACAGCGATGGCTGTGTCTTTCCAGGTGACAAAAGCTCTCCCGTAACTGACACCCGTACCTTTGGCCACTTGTTTCACTGCCATTACCTGTGTGTGGAGGCTCATCACCGGCCGTAGATCATTCATGATCGCTTTTGTGTGGGAGCAGGGGTGCAGCCCGTAAAGGCCAATGCCCACTCGGACAAGATCCAGGCGGGTCTCAGGCATGAGTACGGCAGCAGCAGTATTGGCGCAGTGCTTGAGGGGAATGTGGATCTTCTCTTTTTCAAGTTCCATCAAGACCCAGGAAAACCGCTGCCACTGCCATTGGGTGTAGGAATCATGCGGTTGATCCGCGCAGGCGAAATGGGTATATATTCCCTGCACTTCGATTCCGGGCAGCCCACGCAGCCGTTTGACAAACTCCACTGTCTCCTCTGGCATGAGGCCAAGCCTGGTCATGCCAGTATCGACTTTCACATGTACTTTAACTGTCTTATTCAGCCTGCGTGACAGATTGGACAAAGCCTGGGCGATATCCCACTGGAAAACGGTCACCACCAAATCCTTGGCGGCGCAAAGCTCAAGCTGTGGTGGAGATACCGCGCCCAGCACCAAAATCGGCGCGGCGATTCCTGCCCGGCGCAGTTTCGCGCCTTCTTCAGGCAGAGCCACAGCCAGCCATGACGCACCGCTGGCCAAAACAGCCTGCGCCATTGGCAAATCACCATGCCCGTAGCCATTGGCTTTGATTACGGCCATCAGTTGACAGTCAGGGCCGATCAAACGCTTGAACTCCCCAGCGTTGTGTGCTGCGTTGCCCAGACTTATTTCAGCCCACACAGGCCTTGAGGGCTTCTCCATTGTACTGATCACTCCAATTCAGCCGCTACTGCTCTGACCACATCGGAACGGGTAATCATGCCGATTATTCTCCCATCTTCCACCACTGGCAAACGGTTCACCTTCCGCTCAACCATCAGGGTGGCGATGGCTTCCAGCGATTCTTCCGGTCCGATTGTATGCACATTGGTTGTCATAATCTCTTCCGCTTTGAGCGCGGTCATCTTTCGGATTTCTTCTTCCAACCGGGCGGGCCCTTCCAGATAGATCACACCTCCGATCAGCGGCAAAAGGGTGGGAAGGCGCAGTTTCTTGGCCCGCACCATCAAATCGCTTTCGGTGACAATGCCCAGCAGCCGGTCCCCGTCAACCACCGGGATGCCGCTGATTCCGTGCTTAACCATCAAATCCGCCACTTCTTTCAGGGAAGCATCCTTGCCTACCGCAATCAGTTCAGTGGTCATAATGTCTTTGGCCTGCATATTCTCCCTCCTCGGCGCTGAGCATCAGGGGAATCACTTTGAGCATGTCCGATGCGATGATCCCCCGCTTGCCGTATCTAGAGCTCAAGTGGTCGCCTGCCCTGCCGTGGGCGTATACTCCCGCGGCGGCGGCCAAGAACGGATCCATGCCTTGGGCCAGCAGCCCACCGATGATGCCGGTGAGCACATCGCCCATCCCGGCGGTGCCCATGGCCGGATTGCCGGTACTGTTTATATACATTCGGTTGTCACCGGCGATGATGGTCGGTGCTCCTTTAAGAACAAGGTTCACACCGAGCTCCTGATGGGCCGACCAGGCTGTGTCCATGCGGTTGGCATTGATTTCCGCCGCCGGTACCTTCAGAAGGCGCGACAGTTCGCCGGGATGAGGTGTGAACACCCATTTGCGACGCACCTTCTCCGGTATGGACTGCAGCCGGGACCGATCGCCGATATGGTTCAACCCGTCGGCATCCAAGACCAACGGCCCCTGCCAACTCTCCAGCAAGGCCCTGATCACATTTTCCAATTCAGGGTTGGAACCCAGCCCGGGCCCAACCACAAGTACATCTTTTCTCTCCATGATTTTAAGCAGCGGCTCGATGCTGGAAATCCCAAAACACCCGGCGCCTGTTTCGGCCACTGGTACTGTAATCACCTCGCCCGGCGGGAACAGATGCCGGATCGATTCTGGGACCGCGAGGGTAACCAAACCCGCGCCAGCCCGCAAAAGAGCTTGGCTGGCAAGATAGGCGGCGCCCGTCATCGGTTTCGAGCCGGCCACCACCAGGCAGTGCCCGAAAGTTCCTTTATGGCCCCAAGCCGGGCGCTTAGGCAGCTCGCTCATGATCTGTCCGCTTGTCAGCCGGCGTTTGATGTCCCCGGCCAAGTTCTTGGGAAGGCCGATGTCCACAACACAGGTTTTACCGCAGTACTCGCGGCCGGGGTACAGCACCAGGCCGGTTTTCATGAACCCAAGGGCCACTGTGAGCGACGCGCGCACAGCCTGCCCCTGCACTGCGCCGGTTGTGGGGTCGACACCTGAGGGGATATCGACAGAAACAACTGGCGTGCGGCACTCGTTAACCATTTCCACCAC
This sequence comes from uncultured Clostridia bacterium, assembly GCA_900019385.1. Taxonomy (GTDB): domain Bacteria; phylum Bacillota; class Limnochordia; order Darwinibacteriales; family DTU012; genus DTU012. The sequence goes on along the minus strand of FIZJ01000039.1, from coordinate 32,256 downwards.
TTCCGGCAGGACGCCCCTCAACTGGCCGGAGAATCCTGTACCCACCATGGCATCGATCACCAGATCATTCAGAGCCAGGTTGATTTTCAGCTTAGACAGGACCGGCGGGCTGATCACATGGATTTCGCCCTGGAGTTTCTTGAATATTTCCAGGTTGACCCTGCAGTCCTGGCTCAGATCCCGTTCTTCCGCAACCAGAAACACCTTGACCTTCGCGTCGCGGTTGAGGAGATGGCGGGCAATAACCAGTCCGTCGCCGCCATTGTTGCCCCTTCCGGCCAGAATCAGGCATCTTTTGCCCTCAAGGTCGCCGAATTCACGTTCCAGTTCTCTGACCACAGCCACTCCCGCGTTCTCCATCAGCACCAGGCTGGGAATCCCCAGTTCAGAAATGGCCCGCCTGTCAATTGCCTGCATCTCCTTTGCTGTCACCAGCACCACTGGCCTCATCCCCTTCCTACACAGACAGCATAAGCAACGGCAACACTCCGGCTGTGGGACAGACTGAGGTGGACTACAGCCACCCCTTGCCTGCGGGCGATCTCCTGAGCCTGTCCCCTCAGCTCGACTAACGGTTTCCCGTTCTGATCCCGCAGGATCGCGATATCCTGAAAGCCCACGCCGTGCCGCCAGCCGCAGCCCAAAGCTTTCATCACGGCCTCTTTGGCGGCAAAACGCGCAGCCCATGATTGTACTGGCCGGGAACTAAGGAGCCGCTGTTCTTCAGCTGTGAACACGCGCTGGATAAACCTGGGTTTCCGCATCGCCCGGGCGATGCGGTCAATTTCGATGATGTCCACCCCGCAACCTTTGATGACCTCGGCCATCCACCTTCACTCCATCTGCCCGCCAATCCGGCCTAATGGGCAATCTCGGTTTTTTTCACTTTTTACTCATTCTTGATCGGAGGAGGCAATCCCTTCACGCCCTCCTCCAGCCGGCTCAAGCCCCCAATTCAGCCTGGATTGCCTCCACTACTTTGTCAACCGCTTGGGAAAGCAGCTCAGCGTCGGGGTGTTCCCCCATCACGCGGATTTTCGGTTCTGTGCCGCTGGCTCTGACAAAAATCCGGCCTTTCGGCCCAAGCTGGGCCTTGGCATCGTCGATGGCCTGGCAGATCCGCGGGTTCTGATCCCAACCCTCTTTCGACGTCACCCTGACATTTTTCAACAGTTGGGGATAGATAGGCATGACTTGTGCCAATTCTGACAGTTTTTTGCCTGACTGTTCCACCACCGACAAAAGCTGAAGCGTAGTGAGAATTCCGTCTCCGGTGGTGCCGTGTTCAAGGAAAATGATATGCCCCGACTGTTCGCCACCGAGAGCCAGCCCGTGCTCAAGCATAGCCTCCAGGACATACCGATCGCCGGCGGCGGTGGTGACTACTTCGCCGCCTGCCTGTTCCAAGGCTTGGCTCAACCCGCCGTTGGAATAAACAGTGGCCGCTATCTTTCTGTGAGGCAGACGCCCTTGGGTAAGTAAATGCATCCCGCAGACGGCCATGATCTGATCGCCGTCCACTATATTGCCCTGTTCATCTACGGCCAGGACCCGATCGGCGTCACCATCATAGCTGAAGCCGAAGTCGGCCTTGACCTGCCTTACATATTCCTGCAGCACTTCAATGTGGGTCGAACCACAGTTGACGTTGATATTGATCCCGTTGGGCTGATTATTGATCACCGAAACCCGGGCGCCCAGCTTTTTCAGTACGGCCGGGGCGGCAATGGACGCCGCGCCGTTGGCACAGTCAACTGCGATGTGCAGCCCTTCCAGATTCAGATCAACAGTGCTTAATAGATAGTCGATATATAAATCCAGAGCGTTCTCCTGATGGTACACCCTGCCCAGGTCAGCACCGACCGGACACGAGCCCACTCCGGTCTTGATCAGCTCTTCGATTTGATCTTCGGTCTGATCCGAAAGTTTGAATCCAGTATCGGCGAAAAACTTGATGCCGTTGTCCTCAACAGGATTGTGGGATGCGGAGATCATGATTCCGGCATCTGCCTTGAGCAGCTTGGTCAAGTAAGCCACCGCCGGGGTGGGCAGCACTCCTAAAAGGTAAACGTCCGCCCCAGTCGAGGTGGTGCCGGCGATGAGCGCGGCTTCGAGCATGTCGCCTGAGATGCGGGTGTCTTTGCCGATCAGGACTTTCGGACGCCGCTTCGCTTTTTCAGCCAGGACAACTGCCCCCGCTCTCCCCAGCTTAAGCGCCAGTTCCGGTGTAAGTTCCTTGTTCGCCACTCCGCGAACTCCGTCAGTACCAAATAATCTTGCCATTTTCCAAAACCTCCTCATCTGACTCTATTCCTGTTTCACCCCGCGGCTTTACTGCGAATCAGGGATCTTCGGCGGAGGAATCCAGCGGTTGCTGTGATTCGGTTCGGGCTCGACAGGTATAATCGGTTCGCCGGGCGCAGGCTCCTCGGGCTGCCGCGGCTCCGGTTCGGGCTCGACAGGTAGAATCGGTTCGCCGGGCGCAGGCTCCTCGGGCTGCTGCGGTTCCGGTGCCGGCTCAGGTTCAGGCTCCGGTTCGGGGAACGGTGCCGGCGGAACAGGTGACGGCATCTGTTCTTGTACAAACGGCGCTCCGATCCAGGCAATAACCAGCTTCACCCGGACCACCGCAGGGACGGCAAGCTCAACCTTGGGAGGTTTGACTACGCCGATCATCAGATCATATTCACCAGCGGCCAGTCCCGTTAACCAGATTGGTTCGGTGACCAAAGCCTCCACGGTCCCGGCCAGTTCCGGAGGAATGCTGGCATCAAGGGTTTCAGGTTCGACAGCGAAGGATCTAAGCCCCAGCCCAGGTGAGAGTTCACCGGCGAATCTTGCAACCACAGCCAGCTGGCGCTTGGCGGCAGCCGGTTCTGCTGGAATCAGGCGGCTGTGGCCGCCGGCGAAAAACCACAAGATGACTGCCAAGAAAAGTGCGAAAAACCGGAAATAAAGGTTTTCATCCTTAAACCACGCCCTGAGCCGCATAAACCAATGGCCCGCCAGCCTGCTCCATCCAATCTTCCTCATCTCCACATCCCCCTGGAACCGAGGGCATGCTCATGCCTGTAAAGATACGCCTGCAGCTGCTCCCGCAGCCTGCTCTCGGTGAGATAGCGGCTCAAACGGCCCCCCACCGCCAGGGAAACAGCGCCTGTTTCTTCCGAAACAACGACAACCACCGCGTCGGTCTGCTCTGTCAAACCGACCGCGGCCCGGTGCCTAGTGCCAAGTTGGGACTCAAGCCTTGTTTCCGTCAGGGGCAAGAGGCATGACGCTGCCTGGATCCTTTTCTTGCGGATGATCACCGCACCGTCATGGAGCGGTGAGTTGGGCTCGAAAATGTTTGCCAAAAGCTGTTCCGAGAGTACTGCGTCGAGGTGGACGCCGGTATCGGCGTACTCCATAAGACCAAGCTCTCTTTCGATGGCGATCAAAGCGCCCACTTTCCGGGAGCTCAGTTTAAAAGCGGCTTGAACCACTGCGCTGATGACCATGTCGGCATCGGCTTTGTCAGTGGAAACCGCTTTGGCGAACAAGGTCCCCTGGCCCAGCTGCTCCAATGCCCGCCTCAGCTCCGGATAAAACACGATGGGCAGGGCCACAAAAACTGTGGTGGTGGCTTGATCAAGCAGCCAATTGACGGTCTTCAAGCCGAATGCCTGGGCGGCAGCCCCTGCAAGCACGACAACGGCCAAACCTTTGATTAGAGTCACTGCCCTGGTATGGCGAATGGCATTAAGCAGCTTGAAGATCACAAAAGCCACAATCAGGATGTCTATGGCGTCCAGCACCGTGAAACTCACCGTGTTTTATCTCCTTTTCGCCGAGATGTACTCCATAGCGTCCGCCAGCGACCTGCCCTCCTCAAGCAGGAACAGATCCATCCCCACCGCTGCCGCCGGGCTGTCGAACTCGGGATCGTCTCCGATCATCAGGCAGTCCTCTGGAGCGACACCAATAAGTTCGCTGATCTCCAGGAAGTAATTGGGGTTCGGCTTGCAGTAATGCATAATGTCACCGTGGGTGATCAAACTATAGGCGTAATCAAGAACACCTGCCCAGCGCAGCCGCTCCGCTATCGGCGCAAGAGGGAACACTGGATTGGTGGCGATCACTACTTTGGTATTATTGGCAAATGCCAGTTCCACTATTTCTTTCGCCAGTGGGTTGGCCTTTGCCAGACACTTCAATTTGGGAAACTCTTCCTGGTAATAACGGTCAAAGAGATTGATCAAGCCAGGATCGAGGTTAGTCCGCGGGAAAAAATCGTCGGCGAAGACTTGGATGTTGGTGCGGTTGGGATCATTGTCTGCCAGCATCACATGGGTCGAGGCCATAAGATGCTTGACAAACTGTTCCGGCGGCAGCCATTCGGAAAAAAACGCCGATATGCCCTGAAAATACTCTTGGATCAGTGTGTCGAAACTCGAGTCCAACAAAGTGCCGTCCAGATCAAATAAAATGGCCTTCACTGCCTTGCCCTCCCACATGCTTGCCCTGCCGGGCTCTGTTCCACACTTGTTCTGCCGCACTGACCGCTTTGCCGCCGCCACCAAGCTGCGCCTCGATCGCTGCCAAAGTGGCCAGCATATCCACAGGCGCGGCGCTGCCCATATGGCCGATGCGGAAAATCTGCCCCGCCAGCCGGCCTTGGCCGCCGGCCAGTTCCACTCCGGTTTCCCTGAGAGCGGCCAAGAACCGGCCGATGTCAGAGAAGCCCGGTTTTACAGCAGTAACGGTCGGGGATGCCCATTTATCCTCGACCAATAGGGGAAGGTCAAGCGCCTGCAGCCCGGCGCGGACCATGTCCCGCAGGAGCAGGTGCCGGGCGAAAACGCTGCCCAACCCCTCGGACTCAATCAAGCTCAAGCTCTTTTCCAACGCGAAAAAGCAGGAAATGTTTGGCGTAAACGGCGGCTCGTGCTTTTTCAACCATTCAAGATAAACCCGGAGATCAAAATAGAAACGGGGGCTGGAAACCTCGAAAACGCGCTGCTCCGCCCGTTGGGAAAGGCTGAGGAATGCCAAGCCCGGAGGTGCCATCAAACACTTTTGGGAGGCTGTGCACACCACGTCGATCCCCCATGCGTCGGTCTTCAGTTCCACTCCGCCGAGAGAACTTACGGCATCGACGACGAGAAGAGCTCCCGATTCCCTGACTGCCGCCCCGATTCCTTCCAGGTCATTGAGAACACCAGTCGATGATTCGTTGTGCGTGGCAAATACCGCCACCGTCCGCGGATTGCGCCGGAGAAAGTCGGCGATCTGTGCCGGATCCGCACCTTCTCCCCAAGTGTAATCCAGGACATGCACTTTAGCCTGATAAGCGCGGCAGATTTTCGCCCACCGCTCGCCGAAAGTGCCGCCCACCAAAACCAAAACTTCATCATCGGGGTTGACCAAGTTGGCGACGCTGGCCTCCATTGCGGAGGTACCGGAGCCCGTCAAGGCCAGGATTGTGTTCTGGGTCTGGAAGATCGGTTTCAGCCGTTCTAGTACATCCATCATCACTTTTTTAAACACCGGGCCGCGGTGATTGACCATCGGCCTGGCAGAGGCAGCCGCCACCTCGTGCGGTACGGGAGTGGGCCCGGGTATGCGCATCTGTTTTTGGTCAAAGGCCATGGTGGACACCTCCAAGAATATCTTACCATCTTTTTCGCCGCCGCAGATTCAATTCCTCTATCTTAGATTGACAATAGCCTCAGCTTAGTGGTATTATTGCATAAGATTACAATTTTCATTAAAGAGGAACGAGCGCCGATGGCCAAGACAAAGACAGACATTCTCGCCCTGGCGAAAGAACTGAAAATCAAGTTTATCCGGCTGCAGTTTTCCGATATCCTGGGAGTGGTGAAAAACGTCGCCATCCCCATCAAACAGCTTCCCAAGGCCCTTGACAACGAGATCATGTTCGACGGCTCGGCTATTGAAGGATACGCACGCGTTGAAGAATCGGACATGAATCTCCGCCCCGACCTGGATACCTTCGCCGTGTTCCCATGGTGCGATCCGGAAATGCGCGAAGCCCGGCTGATCTGCGATGTCTACTATCCCAACGGGCAGCCCTTTGTGGGCGATCCCCGGTATGTTCTCAAAAAAGTGCTTCAGGAAGCAGAAAGCCTGGGTTATTCGGTGATGGCCGGCCCAGAGTTTGAATTTTTCCTCTTCCCATTGGACGAATATGGGCGGGCAACCCCCGCTTTCACCGACAAAGCCAGCTATTTCGACATGGCGCCTGTCGACAGCGGCGAGATGGCGCGCCGGGACATTGTTGTCACCTTGGAGGAAATGGGGTTCGAAGTGGAGGCTTCCCACCATGAAAACGCTCCGGGGCAGCATGAAATCGGCTTCAAGTATGATCATGCCCTGTGCAGCGCTGATCGTGTCGCCACTGCGAAATTCGTCGCCAAAACCATCGCCCGCCGCCACGGCTTGGTGGCGAGCTTTATGCCTAAACCAATCTTCAATGCGGCCGGTTCCGGCATGCACACCCACCTATCCTTGGTGGATCACGACGGCAGCAATCTCTTCTACGATCCCAACGAGCAGTACCAGTTGAGCAAAACAGCCTTGTACTTTATCGGCGGGCTGCTCCGCCATGCCCCCGGGTACACGGCGATCACCAATCCTTTGGTCAATTCCTACAAGCGGCTGATCACCGGCTATGAAGCTCCGGTGCACATTTCCTGGTCCGCCCACAACCGCTCGGCTTTGGTGCGCGTTCCTGCCAGCCGTAAAGCCAACACCAGGATCGAGCTCCGTTCGCCTGATCCCTCGTGCAATCCGTATCTTGCCTTCGCCGCGATCATCAAGGCCGGGTTGGACGGCATCACCAACAGCATTGAACCACCGCCGTCCCTGAGCCAGAACGTCTACCTAATGAGTGAAGAAGAGCGGAAACGGCTGGATATCGCCTCACTGCCGGCCTCCCTGCAGGAGGCCATCGAATGCCTCAAGCAAGACGAGGTGATCAAATCCGTCCTCGGCGATCATATCCTTACCTTCTTCCTGAGGGCGAAAATGCAGGATTGGAATGAATACACCCGTCAAGTGCACCAATGGGAAATCGATAAATACCTGGAGGTGTGAACATGCTGGAGCGTGAGATTGACAAGGTCACAGGTTGGCTGCAGGAGCAGGTGGATGCCGCCAATGCCAACGGTTTGGTTGTAGGTGTGAGCGGCGGGATTGACTCGGCAGTGGCCGCAGCCTTGATCAAGCGGGCATTTCCCGACAGATCACTGGGGCTGATTCTTCCCATCAGCTCGGATCCGCAGGATGCGGCCGACGCTCGGCTGGTGGTGGAAAAGCTGGGCTTGGCCTATGCTGAGATGGATTTGACCGAAGAACACGCCAAAATGCTGGCCAAGGTCTGGGACGCCCTCAACCAGCAGTATGCTTCATCCGGGCTCAACCGGCGGAGCGCCGACGCCAATCTAAGGGCCAGGCTGCGGATGTGCGCGCTGTATACGGCCGCCAACGCTCTTGATTACCTTGTCGTCGGCACTGACAACAAAGCGGAATACTATACCGGCTACTTCACCAAATACGGCGACGGCGCATGTGACCTCTTGCCTTTGGTGGAATTCACCAAGGGTGAAGTCTATGCCATGGCCAAGATTCTGGGGATTCCGGAGCAAATCATCGTCAAGAAACCTTCCGCCGGGTTGTGGGCAGGACAAACAGACGAAGGCGAGATGGGCACAACTTACGCCATGATCGATGCCTTCCTCAGCGGGCAGCGGATACCCGATCCCGACCGGGAAATCATTGAAAGGATGCATGAACGGTCCAGACACAAGCGATCCCTGCCGGCGGCTTACCGCCGACACACAGTGTAATGGTTGATCGATCACACTGCCTGAGGCGTACCGCCTTGCGGCAGTGTTTTTTTTGAAAGGAGTGACTGCGCATGGACTCAAAGGCCAGACTTACCCGCCTTACTGTAGAGTACCTGGAACAGCCATTGGGGATCGATACTGCCCAGCCTCGTTTCGGCTGGCAGATGGAAGCTCCCCCCGAAAGCCGCGGTTACTGCCAGACAGCCTACCGAATTGTAGTTTTAAACCCGAAGCAGGAGGTAGTCTGGGATTCCGGAAAAACTGCCGGCGGGATTTCGGTTGGGATTCGCTATGATGGGCTGCCGCTGGAAGCGGCTACCCGCTATACCTGGGCTGTGACCGTATGGGACCAAACCGGGGCAGCGGCATCAGCCTCATCCTGGTTTGAGACAGGACTGATGAATCCATCGATTGAGGCATGGGAAGGGGCCAAATGGATCGGCGGCACTGAGAAGGATCTGCCTTTCCACTCCCAGGTGTTTCCGGTTTTCCGACTGAAATACAAGCAAAGACTGCTTCCGGGAAGCACCAAGGCAAGCGTTGTTTTCGGCGCAAATGACTGCCGCCTGATGAACAGCGGCCTGAACATCCACAATCTCTGTGCCGGTAAGAATCAAAGCTACCTGCAGCTGGAACTGGACATATCCGGGCTCACCGGAGGCGAAGGCCTGGCACGGCTCAACCTCTACCGGGCTGGATACCACCCCGACGACGATCCCCGGCGCCCCCTGGCCTCGTTCGCTGTTCCGCTGGAACTGATCAATGCAGCCAATCAGTATGATGAGCATCAAATCGAAATCGACTGCCTTACTGGAGTCCTCTCAATCTATCTCGACAGCCGCGGGCAGCGGCACTGCATCGTCCCAGACTTCATCGTCAACCCAATGGTTGATCCGAGCCGCGCAGGCTATGATTTCATCTGTTTTCCTATGGCGGCGGACATCGGCTTTGCCGCTGAGCGCGGCCAGCAAGCGCTGTTTAGGGATCTAACCATTGAGAACTACCGCAGCCCCAATGCGGTTCTGTTCGGGGAGGACCTGAACCAGGCACCGTACAGTGGTATCTTTAGAGATTATGCGTTTGGCGCCGCCGGCCTGACTATCGCCGATGGGTGTTACCTGGTGGACGGCGGCAGCGATGGTGTGATCATCACTGCTGATCCTAGCCGCAATGCCATGCCTATGCTTCGGACTGAATTCACCGCCCTTGCCGGTGAAATCGCTACAGCCCGGCTCTATATCACCGCCCGGGGGGTTTACCGGGCGCACATCAACGGCAGTCAGGTGGGCGATCTGTTCTTTACCCCTGACTTTACTCAGTACGACCGCACGCACATGTATCAAACCTACGATGTCACCGCCTTGATCGAAGCCGGTGCCGGAAACGCGGTCGGCGTGATGCTGGGAGAAGGCTGGTGGAGCGGGTATATCAGCTATGACAGCCGCAATTGGAACTACTTCGGCGACCGCCAGTCCCTTTTGGCCAAGTTGGTGATTGATTATCAAGACGGGCGCCGGCAGGTTGTCACTACCGATCCCCGCACCTGGCAGTATTTCCACGATGGGCCGATCATCTACTCCAGCTTTTTCCAGGGAGAGACCTACAACGCACTCAAAGAGGCGGATGTCGCCGGTTGGGCTTCGCCCGGCTATGATGCTTCCCGATGGAAGCCGGCACAGGAAGTGCCGCTGGAAGAGTCAGCCTTCCTGGGAACAATCACCACCGAATACTCCGGCGATTTTTCGTTCACTTACAAGGATTTAAAACTGGTCGGACAAATCGGGCCAAGCCCGCGAGTCTTCACAGTGCTTACCGCGGAGAGCATGCACGAACCGCGGCCGGGCGTCTTTGTCTATGACATGGGGCAGAACATGGTGGGGATTCCCAGGATCACTCTGAAAAACATCAGCCCTGGGACAAAGGTCACCCTCCGCTACGGCGAGATGCTCTATCCAGATCTGCCGGATTCCGGGGCGAACGTGGGCATGGTGATGATGGAAAATTACCGGGCGGCCCATTCTCACGATGTCTACATCGCCAAGGGCGGTCTGGAGACAATCCAGCCGCACTTTACCTTCCACGGTTACCGCTACATCGAGATCACCGGCATTGCTCAGCCTCTCCCCCTTGATGCGGTCCAAGGGCTGGTGATCAGCTCGGTTCCCGGCCTGACAGCGGATTACCGGACATCTAGCCCTTTGGTGAACCGCTTGTGGCAGAATATCGTCTGGTCAACGCTGGGCAATTTCCTGTCGATCCCAACCGACTGCCCGCAGCGGAATGAACGGATGGGCTGGAGCGGCGACATTTCCGTCTTTTCCCGCACAGCGGTGTATATAGCCGATGCAGCGGGCTTTCTCTCCAGGCACATGCTGAACATGCGGGACACCCAGTCCGCCGGCGGCAGGTTCGGCGACACAGCGCCGATGTACGGAGAAGGCTTTGGCGGGCTGCTGTGGGGCAGCGCCGGCGTTATCATTCCATGGGAACTCTATCAGCAGTACGGTGATCCCAGGTTCCTGGAGGAGAACTATCTAGCGATGAAGGCGTACATGGATTACCTCGACACAGTGACCGGCCCCGACGGCTTGATCACCGACTGCCTGCTGGGCGACTGGCTGGGGCCGGAAAACAGCAAGAACGAGACTCATTTTCTGGTTACAGCCTATCATGTGTATGATCTGCGAATCATGGCCGAAACCGCCCGGATCTTGGGGTACGTCAAAGACGCAGCTCGCTTCCGGGCGAAGTACGACGAACGTAAAGACTTCTTCAACAGCCGCTTCGTCAACCAAGAACACCGCACTGTCAGATCTGACGGCGAAACGCTCATCGATACCCAGGCCTCGTACGCTGTAGCCCTGGCGCTTGGGGCATTCGCCGATGAGGTTGTATCCGACGCCAAGCGGTACTTGGTGGAAGCGGTAAGCAGGCAAAACCTGGATGACCAAGGCATACTGCGCCCAGCCTACAGCCTTATGACCGGGTTTATCGGGACAGCCTGGATCAGCACCGCTTTGTCAAATGCCGGCGCCGATGGGGAAGCTTACCGTCTGCTGCAGCAGACAGACTATCCATCGTGGCTGTACCCGGTGATCCACGGCGCGACCACGATCTGGGAACGCTTGGACGGCTTCACCGCGGAGAATGGCTTCGGCGGGCACAACGGCATGAACTCATTCAACCACTATTCCTTCGGAGCGGTCGGTCAGTGGCTGATCGCCCATTCCCTGGGCATTCAGCGCGATGAAGAACATCCAGGCTTCAAGCATTTTTATCTCAAGCCAACACCTGATCCAGACAGACAGATGGCCTACGCCCGAGGCTGGTACAAGTCGGTCTACGGCAAAATCGAAAGCTGCTGGCATTATGCGAACGACGGGTTGATCATCCATGCCACCGTGCCGCCGAACACCACCGCGACCATTTATCTTCCCGCCGCTCAAAAAGAGGCTGTGATCGAAAGTGGTGTGCCGGCAGAGCAGGCGCCGGGAGTGACATTCGTGGAAATCAAGGACGGCAAAACCGTCTTTCACCTCCAGCCGGGCAGCTACCGCTTTTCAATCACCCAAAGCAAAACGGGCTGATCATAACGATCAGCCCGTTTCCAGTCAGTCGGTCTGTCAATCGCGCCTCCCCAGCCGGGCAAGGCGTTCTGCCAGCCTCGGGATTTCCGCGGCAGTCCTGACCGTGGCAAAGTCTTCAACCATCATCCCCTGGGCTTCCATCAAGTGCATCAGGAAACGGAGAGCCCTGCCGGCATTGAACCGGTTGGCGACGATGGCCGCGCTTCTTCTCCCTTCCAACCTCGTGCACCGCTTCAGAAGCTCATCCACGGCAATGGGAATTATCGGCCGCCACCAGCCCCTGAACGTTGACATCACCACAACCAAATCATAGGGTGCTGTGCTGATTGGCGCCGCCCCACTGTTGTTGGTATCGATCAAGTTCACTTGGCACTTTTGGTTCTGCAGTGCACCTTGGAGGTTTTTCGCCCATTCCGTCATTTTTGGCTCGGCCTGATGCAGGATTAATACGCGCACTCCGTTACACACCCTCCCAATCGTTCTCACAAGCCGTCAACACTCTTCACTTGCTCTGTACATTAAAAGTTCGTGAATCGACTGCATTTTCCTCCATTGTTTTCCGCTTTTACACCGGCAAGTACAATAAAGGGCCTTGCTGCGTAATCAAGGCCCCTGCATATACTAGTTCTCGCTCAGCGGCTCGCCAAGACACTGGCATACTCACTGGCATAGCATGATGAGGATATAGTGTCTCCCATGCCGACCGTACTGACCGGATTGGGGATCACATGCGCCGGGACGACCAGCACATAACAGCCGCCGTGATCCCAGATTCCTTCTTCGCAGAAACTGTCGGGGATGTCCAACCCCAGCTGCTTGGCTTCTTCATAGAACAGCCGCAGCTGTCGCAGCCCAAGGTCGGACAGGCCGAACGACGCCGCTTCGGCGAGCTGCGCCTTGGTGACATAACCGCCGTATTTGGCTTTGATGGCGTTTACCGAAGAACCGAACAGGCAGCAGTCCCGGACAACCTCTGGCGCCACCGGGTAGGGTTTCTTCAGAACCAGGACATAATAGCCGAGGTTGTGAACGTGAAAGCGGGAAAAATGCAGCTGCTCCATGAGCCTCAATGCTCCGCGGTAAAGGGAAAACGCCCGCTCATTCTCCACAATATCCTTGCATTCCTCTGTATATCCGAACCCGGTCAGCACCCTCCGGATCTCGTTCTCGTTGATTCCAAAAGAATCGAACCCTTTGCTGATTGTGGCCAGGACTCGTTTTTCCGCCACCTGGTCAGCCATGGGCACATACTCGTAATGTAGCCGGAGATTGGGGTTGCCGGCTTTCAACATCCGAATGCTGTTGGTGATTTCATCCAGGTACTCTGTCAGGCTTGGCTCTTCGCTGGGCGCGTAATGATACCCCGCCAGGAAAGCGACATCGATATTGCCGCCCAGCTCCGGCAGGTGATCATGAAGCTCGCCGGCGAAACCCATCACAACTCCAGGCGGCCTGGTCGCCAGAATAACCCGGTTGGCCCGGGGTGTGACTACCTTCTCACCGCCGAAATCAAGCTCAATACCTTTGGCATACTCGAAAATCCAGTTGATCTTCAGCTGATCGTCCGGTTTGTAAGCCTGATGCACCGGGATCAACCGCACTTCCTCATCGAAAACTGGATAGAGCACTTCCGGGAAAAACAGCGAAGCCTGCTTCTTGGACAGCAGTGAAGTGTAGACAATCGTTTGGGCTTCAAGCGCAGCCATCTGGTTGGCAATGATTCCGGCCTGGCCGCCCATGAGTTCCTGGCGGTTGGCGAAGATCTCGTCCAACCATTCCAGCAAATCCAGGTTTTCCAGGACAATGTAGAATGATTTGCCTTTCCCGAGCGCGTCTTTGAGGACTGCGACGAACTCGTTCTTCTCTTTGATGGTTTCAATCTGGCTGACATCGAGAGCATTGGCCGCGTCCAAAGACACATCCGGATCCTGAATCAGCCTGGCAATACTCTCGCCGCTGCAATGTACGACTGCGTCGACGTTGGTGTTAAACCCTGCAAAAACACTGCACCGAATAGATTTGTTTACCGCGCTTTCCACCCGGCGCTGCCACACTGTTTCCATGACATTACCTCCGCACTCCGTCATAATAGTACATTAGAGCTTGTAATATGATATCATAGTTTCCAAGTTAAGACAACCGATCCTTGTATTCCACCTTCACATAGGTGGAATTAGCGGCAGCCAGCAGAGCCTGGTAGTCCAGGCTGAATGCGAGTGAGCTGCCTACTTCAATGGTATGCTCGCCCTCAATAAACGCCACCAGGTGATCGCTGCTGACACCGGTGATCTTGATGGCTGGATCCACGGGACTTACTCTGCCGCAGCCGATCTCTTCCGTTCCGCCCGCAAGCAGAATCCTGGCAGCCGGCCGCATCCTGACAACCTCCCGCCTGGCCTCGATCACTTCCAGTTCCAGCCGGCAAACATCCTGGTAGCATCCGGGAAGCGGTGATTTTGTCACCAAATCCCAACCCAGAAAGATGCTTTCGCCGACACGCCAGTGATTGATCGCCAACAGCGGCGGACGCCACTGGCCGTTGAGAAGCAGGTGCAGGCTGCTGCTGTTGGATCCGGACAAATAGGCCATGCTGCCGTCGTCGACCTTTTGATAAAGGCCAACCAGAGCTTTGAGTTTCGCCACCGAAGGCCAGGCTTTGTTCAGGCAGGCAAAATTCGTCCCTATTCCCACAAGCTTTAGATTTATTAACCCGCGGGCAAACGCCGCCAGATCCGGCAAATCCTGCGGCGCCACTCCTTCTCTCCCTTCTCCCAGGTCGGTCATTATGATAATCCGATGAACGACACCCGCCAAGGCCGCCTCTCGATCCAGAGCTTTAAGAACGGTCCGATCGCTCACAAGGCTGAAATCCGCAAGACGGACTACTTCCCCCACCTCGGACAAGGCAGGGGAACGCAGCAATAATATGGGGGCATCTATACCTGCCCCCCTCAGCCTGCGTATGTTTTCCAACCGGGAATCGGCAATGCCGGACGCGCCGCCAGCGAGCATGGCCCGGGCGCATCGGGGATCGCCTCCCACTACTTTGGTCACTCCAAAAACCGTTCCCCCGGCTTGTCCAACCATGCCGGCGATGACTTCAGTATTATGCTTTAGTTTTGCCAGGTTCAGCACCAGCTTCGGCCACAATTCCACCGCTCCCAGACAGAAAGATCAATATTTGACGCTCTTCAGGACTCGATACCCTTGCTTGATTCTCACAGTTTCCACACTGCCAAAAACAGCTTCCATCTTTTTCTCCATACTTTTTGCTCCCTGTTTTGTCCGGATCACCAGCATAAGCCCACCTCCGGGGTTGAGGTGACTAAATGCGTCGTCGACCATGGGATAGATCACTTTCTTACCGGCTCGGATCGGCGGATTGGTAACTATCCAGTCATAACTGGCGTCGACACCGGCGAAGCCGTCGCTCTGCCAGACACGGACATTGTCCATCCCGTTCAGCGCTGCGTTCTCCCTGGCAAGTTCCACCGCTCTTTCATTGATGTCGATCATGTCCACTAAGCCCTCGGGCCCCGCCAAATACGCGGCGGCGATGCCGATCGGCCCATAACCGCAGCCAAAGTCGAGAACCCGGTCGCCGGGTTTGACAGGCAGCGCAGAAATCAAAAGCCGTGTCCCCGGATCAATTTCCGTCCGGGAAAACACGCCGGCGTCAGTCTTGAATATGAACTCTCGATGAAAAAGCTCCACCGTAAACTGGAGCGTTTCGCGCCGAGACTGAGGTTTGGCGGTGAAGTAATGTTCCATAGTCATTCCCCGACTGTCAATGCCAGTAATCTTTCCCGATAGAGGCCAGCTTGAACCTGGTCATCCAAGGCTTCGTAGACCAGGATCAGGTGGCCGAACACTTCAGGCAGCTCGTGATCATCGGCTTTTGCTTCAGCCTGGAGCAGGTAATGGAGCGCTTTGCCGTAATCCCCGACCAGATAATAGCCGTAGCCGAGGGTATCCAGAAAGCTGGCTCTAGGCTCTCGGCTCACCGCCTGGTAGGCCAGGTTGATCGCCTGCGGAAGGTTCGATTGGGCCAGCATGAATGTGTAAGCCAGGTTGTTCATGGCCACGGGGTTGTCCGGCTCCAGCATCAGCCATTGCTGGTAGTTTTCCACAGCGCCAAGATAGCTGCCGATGCTTAAGTAACTGTGGGCGAGTTCCCGGTATGCCGGGACGTAGAACGGATCAATATTCAAGAGCTGCCGGAAATAGTAGATCGCCCGGTGATGATCGCCCTGCTCCACAGCGGCTTTCCCTTCGGCCAATGACTGCTTCAGCTGTTCCAAGTCTTTCAAGGCCAGGGGCTGCTC
This sequence comes from uncultured Clostridia bacterium, assembly GCA_900019385.1. Classification (GTDB taxonomy): domain Bacteria; phylum Bacillota; class Limnochordia; order Darwinibacteriales; family DTU012; genus DTU012. Next base: position 16,494 of record FIZJ01000039.1, on the reverse strand, counting down.
ATCAACCCGCCAATTGGAGAAACTGATCACAATCTCTGATTGGGCATCGCTGACTCTTAGCTCCAAGGGGAACCAATGCCCGCCGCTGCGGCCGATCCTGATGGTGCCTTCCCAGGCCTCCTCCCGCAGGGCGAGCGTGAAGAACTCGACTCCCTGCTTGTGGTCGGCGTCAACCTGGTACTGGCGCAGCGACAAGATATTGCGTCCAGTCTCATCAGTGATGCGCAGGGGGATATTCGTTTCCCGGTCGAACCAATATGTCGTCAGTTCGGCACTCAGATAACGGGCTACCGGCCGTCCGCCCACCACCTCGTCGCTCACATAGGTGACAGCCTTGGAGCCGGCTGCGATCAGCTCGCCAAACAGTGCCTGATAGACTGTGAACGGTTGGACTGATTCATACTTGTACTCCACTTGCCCAGATCTGGCCACTACTGCTGTCAATTCACCATATCCGTAGATCCTCTGCCAATTGACCGAGTGATCATTGGTCCGCAGGCTGAACCTGTCAGGCAGGGAAACGGTGAACACGCCTGTCACAGTCTGCTCCTTGTAAGTGTTGATATAACGCCAGGTAACATCGGCGCTGGCGGTATGGTAATCGACAAAAGACGCGACGGCTGCCTGCCCGGTTTCGGCGCAGCCGGCGTACACTATCGCTATCAGGGCCAGAACAATCCCGATTTTATACTCCATTACTCCTCACCTGCACTCATGTCGGCAATGGCGACGCCGGCACTGGTGCCGATCCTGTCGGCACCGGCCTTGAGAAAAGCTATAACCTGGCTTCGATCCCGGATGCCGCCGGAAGCTTTGACACCGCAGCTTTTCCCTACAGCCTGGCGCATCAATTCCACCGCTCTGATGGTAGCGCCTCCTCCCGCGAAGCCGGTTGCTGTCTTAACAAAATCAGCCCCGGCGGCTTTTGCCAAAAGCGACGCCTTGACTATTTCAGCATCAGACAGCAGCGGGGTCTCCAGAATCACTTTCACAATCCGGCTGCCGGCGGCGGCCTTGACAGACGCGATGTCTTCGTAGACACTGTGGTAGTCTTCGCTCTTTAGGGCCCCTATCGGCAGCACCATGTCCAATTCCTCGGCTCCGGCGGCGATTGCGTCCCGCGCCTCGTTGACTTTGGTCAGGGTTGTGTTTGCTCCCAGGGGAAATCCGATGACCGTGCAGACTTTGATACCGGTTCCGCAGAGCATTTCCGCAGCTAGAGAAACGTACCGCGGATGAATGCAGACAGAGGCGAATCTGTACCCTCCGGCCCGTTCCAGTTCCTTCTTAATCTGCTCATAGGTGGCTTCAGGCCTGAGCAGTGTGTGATCGATCACCACAGCCAGATCGGTTGGGATTTCGGGCTGGCACTCAACCGGATACAGCTCAGGGAACACAAGATGATGTGGCTGCAGTGCTTTGTTCAACACTTCGACTTGCTCGTTGAGCCATAGTAAGTCCATCTGCCATTCCTCCCTGAAACAGCTTGCCGCACGGCCCATTTAAGTTATGCTTCGGCATTTTGGCAAGATAATCCTCTTTTGCCCGGTTACGGGATCAGCACGCAGTCCACTGCCTGATCCCAGGGTTCCACAGGGATTTCCTGCAAAAACGGCGGGTAACAGAGCCCAACCTTGAATCCTTTCACTTGAGGCAGGAACCGATCATAATAGCCGCCGCCGTAACCCAACCGGTATCCTTTGTGGTTGAATGCCAAACCGGGGACGACCACCAGATCGATCGCGGCAGGATCGAAAGCTTGGTCGCTGACAGGCTCGTATACCCCCCAAAAGCTCGGTTCCAGGTCGGTTTTAGCTGTAATTTCCACCGCCAGCAGCTCTTTGGGGTAGCGGCGCACTTTCGGGGCCAATGTCCTCTTTCCGTCTGTCCAAGCCTGTTCCAACAGCGGCCAGGTATCCACTTCGCTGCCAAATGACAAATAGAGCATGACTACTTCGGCGTTGCGGTATTGGGGCAGCCGCCAGAGTTTTTGGTGCAGGCTGTGATTCCACTTTTTGACAAGCTCTGGATCCAGCTGATCCCGCATCTTTTTCAGAAGTTCCCGCAGCACTGGCTTCGGTTTCTCCATTGCTTCCCCACCCACTATTCCGGTAATAAGACCGATACTGCGCTCCGATCCAGATCAAATGCTTCGCAGATGTATTGATTGACCTCATCGACAGTGAGGCTTTCCAGCACTTCCGGCACATCCAGATAGCTCGTTCCATGGAACAAATGGGAAATCAAGCTGTTGGCCAAGTAATCCAAGGAATTGAACGCCGCCAGGTAGCCGCCCAGGATGTGGCGCTTGATTCTTTCCACCTGTTCGGTGTTGAGCAGCTTTTTTTGGAGATCGGCGATTGCTTCCCGCAGTGCCTTGTCCAGCTGTTGTGGATCGTCTGTCTCGCCGCCGGCCATGGAAAAGGCATACTGCGGCGTGCCGTGAAAACCTGCCTCGAACGAGTCGTTGATCAGCCCGCTGTCATAAAGGCCGGCAAACACCGGCGAGCTTCTCGCTCCCAAGCTGTGCCAGATCATGTTCATGGCCAACTGCTGTTTGAGCAGCCGCCTGCCGGTGAGGTGCTGGTTATGTTTGAAACCAAGGTAACAGCGGGGCTGCGAAATGCTCATTCTTTCTTCGATCCACGGCTTGTTGACCGTGTCTGGTTCATCGGGGAGCAACCGTTTGATATCCTGCGCCTGGTACTGCCACTCTTCCATCTGTCTTGCTGCGATATCCAAGACCTCGGCGGGATTGACATCTCCGACCACCGCCAGGGCCATATTCGCTGGTTGGTAAAACAGCCGATAGCATTCCCAGAGGAGGTCCACCGTGATTTCCCCGATCGATTCGAACGTACCCCCCACATCGATGCGAATAGGATGCCTGTGATACAGGGCGTTGAGCAGATTGCGATAAATGCGGCGGTCGGGATGATCGTCGTACATACGCAGTTCCTGCTCGATGATCCCCCGTTCCTTAGCCACGTTTTCTTCAGTCAGATAGGGATTCTGGACAAAGTGAAGAAGCTCCCGGAGGGCTTCGGGGAAAAAGTCGATGATGGAAAACAGGTACGCTGTCAAATTGTAGCTGGTGTAAGCATTGACACTGGCCCCGAACTTGGCGAACCGTTCGAATACCGGTATAGTCGCATCCTCAAAGAGTTTGTGCTCCAAAAAGTGGGCGATGCCGTCAGGAACTTTGACGACTCCTTTACCCGCCACTTCAAACTCGGAATCCAAGGAGCCGTAGTGGACGGCGAACACTGCGTATTTCTTCTGAAATCCCTGCTTGGGAAGGATCAACACGGGCAAACCGTTGGCCATTTGCGTAAAGTGCAGCGGTTCATTGGTGATTGTCTCTATAACCTGCATCAGGCTTCCCCCTTTGGCCCTGAAAGGCAGTAGATCGTGTCCAGCCGCAGCCCTTGGGCGGCTTTTCGCACCTGCTCCTTGGTGACAGCGGCAATACTTTCCAAGACGGTCTGCGGTGAACGCAGCTCATGGTGGACGATGCCGATCAAGTTGCGGTCGATGACCGCGGCTGGATTGTCCAGCATCTTTTTGATCCCGCTGATCAACCCTATTTTGGTGCGGGTCAGCTCTTCGTCGGTGATGACCCCGTCTTGCAGTTCCGCCACTTGTCTGCGGACAATTTCCACCGCCTGGCCGTAGCTCTGAGGCGCAATCCCGGCAGTGACGGTCAAAAGGCCTTTGCTGCCTTCCAGGCTGGAATCGACGTAATAAGCCAGGCTTGCCTTCTCGCGTACATTGACAAAAAGTTTCGAATGGGGGAACACCCCCAGGATGCCGTTGGCCACCAGCAGCCCGTAGTAATCGGGCGAGAGATAACGCTGGGCAGTACGGTAGCCCATGACAAGAATCGCCTGCTGCACATCCTGCGTTTCGAATACTTCCTGCTCCTGGACTTCCTCTTTTACCGAAACCGGCGGCAGTTCTCTCAGGCTCTTCCGCTGCCAAGGCCAGGCCCCGATCAGTTCTGGCAGATCCTCCAGGTTGGGCCCGACGGCAAAAACATCGATAGGGTTCGACCGCAGCAGTTCTTGATAATGCCTCAAGGCTTCCTCCGGCTCCAGCCGCTCGATCTGATCCCGCTCCCCGTACTTGTACAGACTGTACGGCTCGCCTTTGCACATAGCCTTGACTGCTTGGTAGACAGCATAAGCCTGTTTGTCGTTGATCAGGCCGTCCACCATTTTCGCCAGATTTCTCTTTTCCTTGTGAAAATAGTCCCGGCGAAAGGCACCGTCCTCTACCAAGGGATCGGTGATCAGCTCGCCAAAAGCCATCAGCCCTTCCTTGAGTACTTGTTTTCCGTTGGGGATCAAGCGGGGTGAGACAGCGTCGAAATAGAATTCCAGAATCTGCCTTTCGCCGATTTTGCTTACATCGGTCCAGAATGCGCACCCATAGAGGCTCTCCATTTTTTGCACCAAAGCCGTCCTTGTGGGATAAGATTTGGTCCCCTGGATCAAAACCGAGGGGATCAAAGCGTTGGCTGCGACCGTTTCCGGCGCCAGGCTGTCTTGAATGAACACTTTCACAGTCAATGTGGTGAACTTCTCCGTTTCGCCCAGGTAAAGATTGACCCCTTCAGCTATCTTGTAGTGGACAAAATCCACAGCAATCCCTCCATGTCCGGCTGTTACTTGAATTCTAGTTTGCCCATTCCGGCAGTGATTTCTGCAAGGCTGGCCTGGCTGTGCTCGATTTGCCGGCAGTCATAGGGACAGTACCGACAGTCCAGGCTCATGGGGAAGGCGTCGGCGCCAACCTGTTCTCCGGCCTGAATCTCCCGGCAAACCTGCAGGAGCCACTGTTCCGTGGCTTTGGTGTCCAAGTGACTCTCAGGAGCGTAATAGATCAAATCGGGAAACAAAAAGTACAACCCTGTGTTAACCACCGGCCGGCCGGTCATGGCCTGCAGAGCCCAGGCGTAAATCCGCAGCTGCCACCCGTAAGCCGCCGCCGTCTCTTCTATTTCAGCGGCGCTGATCTGATTGGTTTTCAGATCAATTATTACCAATCCCCGATCACTGTGGATCACTTGATCAACGGTGCCAGTTATCACAAACTGATCCAATGGTACGGCAAACTCCACTTCCCGGTCAACCCTGAATTTGAAGCTCTGCCGGTAATACTCACTTTCCAGATATCTTTCAATTGTTTCCTTCAACTCCCGCCTTTCAGTGCCCTTGACGAAGACGCCTTCCATGGCGATGGCCCAGTCCAGAAGCTTGTCAAGATTATCTGGGCTGTCAAGATGCTCGCAGACCCGGTGGACAATGTTGCCCCGCTGGAGTGGATCCATGCCTGAGGCATGAACGGTTCCCGGCCTGGAAACCAGCTCTGGCACCCGCAGGATGTAACGGTAATAGTAGCGCCTCGGGCATAGGCTGTAGATCATCAAGGATGTGGCGGAAAATCTGGCTGGGGCGTACCGCGGCGCAGCGGCAAGCCTAGGCTTGTCCGCCGGCTCAATCTCAACGGCGGCAGCAGTTTCCACCGGGGCAGGCTCGGGCAGTTCGAGTCCGCTTACCACCTGGATCAGACTAGAATCAACCCGTCCCAACCCCAGCAGAATCCATTCCCACCATGTGCGCAAATTATCCAGAGGTGGTTTCAGTTCGTAATCCGACGCCTCCCCGATTCCCGAGAGAATCAACCTTTCTCTGGCCCTGGTGATCGCTACGTACAACAGCCGTTTTGCTTCCGCGACAGTCTCCTTTCTCACTGCTTCCTTGATCTGCTGATGCCCGGTGGTATCTCTTAGGGCTAGCCCAAAATCAGGGTGAAAATGCAGTCCGCCCCGTTCAGCCCTGTGAATCGATCCGCACAAGTCCGGGAGAATCACCACGGGAAACTCCAAACCTTTCGCCCCGTGAACGGTCATCAGCTTCACCACATTGCTGTGATCGTGCTCCAGAGAAGCTTCGCCCTCCCGGCCCTGCTGTTCGATGAACTGGCCAATATATGCCAACTGCTCCGCAATGGACACATAGCCCTTGGCCCACAGCTGCCAGCTGGTCTCTTTGAGCTTGTTGATATTGGCCAAGCGCTGCGCCCCCAACGGCAAAGCCAGTGTGCGCTGGCAAAAATCCGTCGCATCCAGCAGTTTTTCCAGAAACCGCGGCGCGGGCAGAAGGGCCAGGTCCTGCTGCAGCTGGGGATATAGCCTGCGAGCCAGCTCAAGCTTGTCCCGATCTTCAGCGTCGATCATATCGTATTTTCGTGCCCGGTACCAATAAAGCCCCGCATCGGACACGCTGAAGAAGGGAGAGCGGAGAACAGCCGCCTCGGCAATCCCGTTTTCCGAATCCTGCAGCCATTGGATGAACATGAGAACATCCTGGATTTCCTGCTTTTCGTAAAAGCCGCGCCCCGAGAGATTCACAAACGGGATTTGACAGTTGTGAAGCTCCTGCTCGTAGATGCCCACAGCGCTCATGGTGCGGAACAGAAGTGTAATGTCTTTGTAAGCAAAGCCTTCTTCGTCCACCAGCCGGCGGATGCAGGCGGCTATCTGCCGCGCTTCCGCAGCCCGTCCCTGGCTTAAGCTTTCACCTTTGGGCGCGCAGAGCAGATCCACTGCCGGCACCCCGGTGCTTTCTCTCGTGGATATGGCCGGCGTAAAGCTGATCGGTTCGTCGGCGAACAGGTCACTGAAAAACTGGTTGCCGAATTCGATCAGTTGAGGCCGGGACCTAAAGTTGTCTTTCAACATTACCAGCCTGCCGCCGTGATCTACGATTTCTTTGTGCAGATCGATGAAAACCTCCACCTGGGCGCCGCGGAAACGATATATGGATTGTTTGGGATCGCCGACGATAAACAGCCTGGTTTCAGGATCCCGTGTCAAAAGCGCAATCAGCTGCTGCTGCACGGGGTTGATATCCTGAGCCTCATCCACCATCACGTGCTGGAACCTGTAAGCCGAATCCACATCTCCGCTGGAAAGGAGTTTAACCGCCAGCAATTCCAAATCGTTGAAATCGAGGATGCCGGCTTTCCTTTTCCGGTTTTGGTAATCTTGATCCACCCGGGTTAAGAACTCGCCCAATTCGACAACGATTTGACTGGCGTCCAAATCAATCAGCGCCTGCCTGAGGGTAAGGCACAAATCTTTCAGCCCCTGCACTTCATCCTTAAGTTCTTTGCTCCAATTGCCTCCAAAAAGGCGGGCAAGTTCCGAAAGAATCTCCTGTTCCACATCGGGCCGGCCTTCCACAGAGCCCTGGTATTCCTGGAACAGGGCTGCGATCTCGGCCGCAACCGGTTTCTTGCTTTCCGTGAGTTTAGTCTGGCTCACTGCCTGCAGCCATTGGGAAATCCGGGCCCTCAGTTCCCGGCGGTGGGCGTCGACTTCAGCCTGCAGCTGATTGGAGCGGTCGGGGACGGTAAAAGTGCGGATCCCTTTCTGGATAACCCGTTCATAAACATCGATCAAGTCTTCCACCAGCGCCTGGGTTTGCCGGTATGTTTCACGGACAGCCGCAACTCCCGGCTCTTTCCTGGCGAGCGCCCAGTCCACCTGCTGCCGGACCACTTGCGCCAACAGCCCCCGGCTTTCCCACTCTTCCGCAGTGCGGAAGCGGGGATCGACACAGGCTTTGTCAGGATGATCCGCGACCAGGCGCTGACAAAAGCTGTGGATAGTGGAGATCTGGGCTTGGTTGAAATTACGGATCAGATCCGCCGGTAAACCGGGGATCTGCGCCATCCCGCTGCGGATGCGGTCTTTCATTTCCATGGCCGCTTTCCGGGTGAAAGTGATGGCCAGGATCCGGTTGAAGCTCACACCCTGCCTAAGCAGGTAGAGGTAGCGGTCCACCAGCACCCTGGTCTTTCCCGACCCGGCGCCGGCCACGACAACCACATTCCGATCAATGGTTTCGATTGCCAGTTTCTGATCAAGAGTAGGGGTATGGGACACGGCGGCTACTCCTTTCGACAGATAGCCCGGTAAGGGCAGTAACTGCAGATATCTTCCCTCACCGGTGCAGCCGGAAAATATCCGTTCAATATTTGGTCCAAGCAGGCCTTGAGCGACTGGTGGAATTCGTCGATCAACTGCGGCCATTCCGCATCACTAAGGATACCATCGCTTTTGCCGATCCGCAGCCTTTGACGGGCGGATTCAAGCCAAATCCCGGTACGCCTTCCGTCCTTGATGTTATAAAACGCAATCCCGTGCGCTTTTCCAGGTAACATACGGCTCGCTGCCAAAAGGTAGACCTGCAGCTGCAGGTTGTGTGCCTGCCTGATATCCTTGACACTAGGATTGGCGCCGGTCTTGTAGTCGTAGATCACATAGTTGCCATCCTTGTCCACGTCAATACGGTCGATGATACCCCTGAGCCGGATTGTCCTCCCTTGAGACTGCACGGCAAGGCCCTCGAAAAAATGCTCCAGATAAGTGGGATAATATCCGCTGGTTTCCACCAGTTCCCGGTCTTTTCTCACAAAAGCGAGGACCATGGAAACCACCCGTTTAGTCAGCCTTTCACCCGCTGCCCCATACTGTTCGGCGAGAATCTCTTCCACAGGGACCTTCTGCTTCTGCTGCCAATAGAGGCGCAAAGTCTCATGGATCAGCGCCCCTTCCGTCTGGGGTGTGATATCGTCAACCAAGACGTCCTCCGCCTCAAGATTGTAGATCTCGCTGCATAGAAAGCGGAACGGGCAGCTTGCGTACAGATTCAGCCTGGATACGGACAGCTGACGGCCTTGGAGCCTGGCGGCGATGTCCGCTGTGATTCCCGCTTCGTCGAGAATGCCGTCGCCAACGGCTACAGGCTTGGCAGGCCCAGAAAGGCGATTGAAAGGTGCAACCTGGGCATACTCCGCCGGGAAGAACTGCGAGGCGATATGCACCCGGTCCCCTTGATCCTGTTCCGCGTAGGACAGCTGCACATAGGCCGCGGACCGAAGCAGCTGGTGGTACAGTTCATGGTCGCTGTTAGGAAGCAGCTGTTTGCTCAGCCAATCTCTTTTTGCCGGCCTCGGGAAATGCGCCTCGGCCATACCGATCAAGAATAGTGTGTGGTAGCCCATGCCCAGCGCCTGAGCCGGAGCGCCGACAAAGATCTGCTGCAGGAAGCTCCGGGGCTGGGGCAGGGTATAGCCGGACATGGCGTCAGCCAGGATTTGCTCAAACTGGGCGATATTGATGGAGCGCTTGCAGAAGGCCAAATCCGCAAGGATGTTCTGCAGCCCGTCGTAGGCCTTGGCCAAAACCGCCCACTGATGATGATCGGCAGCCGGCCACTTGGTCAGGGGCAGTTCCGTCAAAACCCGCCGCAGCCGTTCTGTGTAATGCCGCACAGGGTTCAGTCCAGGTTCAGCTTGGATTGAATCCAGCATGTCTAATATCCACCGCCATCCCGGATGCCCGTCCAATTGGTTCCGCCACTGCTCCGGGCTGCGGAGTGTAGGAGGCGCAATCCGCAGTGCTTTGTGTTCCTCCTGGGACAGGGCGAAAGGCAGGCCCCAGCCGGGAGCGGTCAACTGCTCCAAATCGACTTTTGCCCACGCCGGCTGCATCAGGCGTACTAATGTACCCACCGCCTTCCCCACAGGTGTGTCTGCAAGCTTCGGCATCGGCGGCTGCCACGGCAGCCCATACTGAGTGAACAGGGGCGCTATCAGCGGCAGGTAACTTTCGAGATTTGGAGACGCGACGGCAACTGCCTGGGGTTCAACACCCTGGTTAAGCAGATCGATGATAGCCCGGGCCACCAGCTCAATTTCGTCTTGTGGTGAAGAGGCCGCGACCGCTGTCACAGAGGCGTCCTGGGGGCTGAACAGGCAGTGTTCGACGTGTTTGTCCCGGCAGACGGCATCCACCAGGCGCCGCTCCAGGCGGGTCAACTGTCCGAGATAGTACAGTTTTACCCGATCCGTTTCTTGGTTGAGCCGGGACTCCGGCCAGTATTCCACAGCCTTTTCGACTTGCCGGGCTTGACTGAGCACATGGCTGGCCGACAGCTTCTCCAGATACAGGCCATAGACCAGGTTCAGCTCCCGCGCTTCATCCGGGGAAAGATGCTCAAGGATGACATCGCCCGACTCGTACCGGAAAAACAGATCATGCAGATCGGCGATGAACCCTGGAAACTCCACCATCGGGCTGTAGTGTGCAAGCTTGCTGCCGGCTTCTTCCACCGCTTCCCAAAGAGCGATTTGTTCCAGGAACACACTGTCGCGGTACGGCATCCCCGCCTCTTTCAGCAGCTGGGAGACCAGCTCCTTAATGGAAAACGGCAGCAGGCCGCTTTGGGCGTGGATCGCCGACTGCCGCCACTTATACGCCACTTGTTGATGAGGGACAAGGCATAATGTTGACACACGCTTCACTCCGTTTCTCGCAGCAAAAACCGGTGCAAAACATAGGCCAAGCCATCCCGGCCTCCGAATGGCGCGATGTAGTCGGCATGCCGCTTCACTGCTTCAGGGGCGTGCTCCATGGCAACACCGAATCCTGCCGCCTCAATCAGGTCCAGATCGTTGTAATCGTCACCTACAGCCAGCACATCGTCAAAACCGAGCTTGAGCATGTTTAACACGAAACCGACACCTGAAGCTTTGGAACAGTTGGGTGGGATGAAATCAACGCCGACATATCCATCGGACCGGTAGACGACCATGCTGACAGCGCCGCCGTAGCGGCGGGGCCATGCCTCCACCAGTTTCTCCATTCTGTCTGCTTTGGCCAGGACAGCAATCTTGATCGGATCCGCCTCCAAAGCAATGTTTTCCACGACCGCCAACTGATCGTCAATGTAAGCCAGGAACTCACTCCGGTGCCCGGCGAATGCGGCGGCGAGCACCGCCATTTCCCCTCGATCCTCTCCGCGGTAGACCAAATGAGGCAGATCCAGCCTGCAGAGTTCGCTGATTAATTCATTAGCCGCGGGCAAGGAGATTCCTTGCTGCAGGCAGAACCGCCCCGACAGGGGATCAACTACCACAGCCCCATTGTGGGCAACAACAGGCACTGCAATATGTAAGGCCCTGGCCCACGGCAGTGTACGGCAAGCGCGCCGCCCAGTGGCCAAAGTAACGTGGATTCCTTTGGCTTGAACAGCAGCCAGGGCTTGTCTCACCTCCGGCTGCAGTTCTCCCTGGGGTGAGAGGAGCGTTCCATCGAGATCGAGGGCTACTAATTTAAACCGGTTATTCATCGGCCAACCTCCCTGGTCTATTTATTGTACAATATCGAGGGGTGTTTTCCTAGTGCCTAAGATTTAACTAAAAAGTAACCGGGACAACGTTGTTGTTTCCACAAAAATATGTGATACTGTTCACGAGTGGCTGAAGGAGGTTGTGATGATGATTTATATGCTTGATACGGCAAACATAAAGGAAATCGAGAGATTGTTCGATTTGTACCCCATCGACGGTGTGACTACCAATCCCACGATCATCGCTCAGGAACAAAAGCCGCTGAGGCGTTTGCTGGTGGACATCCGCCGAGTCGTCGGCGATGACGCGATGCTTCATGTGCAGCCTATCGGCAGTAAGGCGGAAGATATTGTGGCCGAGGCTATGGAATACCGCGATCTGTGCAAAGGAAATTATTACGCCAAAATACCGGTCACACCCCAGGGCATCAAGGCGATGCAGCTGCTGAAGCAGCGAGGTGTGAAAGTCACAGCCACGGCGATCTTTACCCAACAGCAGGCTTTGATCGCCGCCAAAGCCGGCGCCGACTTCGTGGCCCCGTACGTCAACCGCCTGGACAACATTTCCTCGGATGGTATTGGGGTGGTGGCGGACATCATGACCTTCATCAAAGCCTATGGCATGCCCACCAAAGTACTGGCGGCCAGCTTTAAAAATGTGGAGCAGGTGCACAGGGTATGCCTGCTCGGTGCCCATGCCGTCACTATTACACCTGAATTGTTCGAGTCGCTGCTCTACCATCCATTGACCGACCGGGCTGTATGGGATTTCTACCATGACGGCGTCCCGTACTATGACGAACTTGAGATGATCGACACGAAAAACAACAAAGCGTGACATGAAAAAAGCCTCCCGGCCGTCGGGAGGCTTTGCTGGCTCTATCGACCAGCCCGCTGCTGCCTCCGGGCTTGGAGGATCTGATCAAGGGTAATCCCGTACTGCTCGGCGATACTGCGGGCATAGCTTAGGCCGTCGGGTTTAGCCCGCAGGATTTTGAACGTCCGGTTGGTTGTGTCGGGTTCGACTTCTGCCACGAGATTGTCGATTTTCGCCTTATTGGCGGAATGCCGGTTCAGTTCATCCACCCGCTGCGCAAGATCGTGAAGATGGGTGGAAAAGATGCCTCTGACACCAATGGAGCTGAGCCCCAAAAGCACTTCACTGGCGATGAACACCGCCTCCACCGCGCTGGTGCTGGACAGTGCCTCATCCATGAGCACCATGCTGTATTCGGAAACGCGGGCTGCGATCTGCCTCAGGTTGTCGCACTCTTCCCCAAGGCGCCCTTTGCCGATGGACTCGCCGGTGGAAGGAAAGTGCACGAAAATATTGTCCACCGGACTGAGCCTCGCGGAGCGGGCAGGAACGTAAAACCCCAGCTGAAACAGGGCTTGGATGATCCCTACCCCATAAGTGACTGCGGTTTTTCCTCCCCTGTTGGCTCCGGTGAGGACGTAAATCATGCCTTCGCTGTCGAAATCCAGGTTGTTGAAGACCATCTCATCCGCCCTGCTTTCCCCGAGGCTCACGGCTATATGGGGATTGTAGAAGGATCTCAGGCTTAAGGCTTTCTCTTCCATTGGGCACACTTCAGGCTTGCACATAGGCATCCCCAAAGCCCTCATCCTTCTTGCCAGCTCAACAGCGCCCAAAAGCAGCCTGATTTCCTTAGCCAAGCTGACCAGGTAATCCGTGTTCTGCGCCAGGTACCGGCGGATCAGCGGGCGCCAGTTCCGCACGGCTGAACTGAAAATAATGTCCAAGGCATTGAGAATGGCCGAGTTGAAAGCGGTGTCCTTGTGATCACCCCGGCTTGCGCCGTAAGGGATCAGGGGTGTCAGGCAGCGGAAACCGTCGTCGGTGCGGTCCAGACGCAAGATTCGGTCAATAATGTCCCCCGAGCGGAAGTACTCGGAGTTGACCGATACCACTCCTGCTTCGACAGCATGGAGCTGGGCGTTGAGGTTGACACCGATGGTCACACTCTTGATGCCGCGCATCTTGTCCATCAGCCGGCGGGAGCTTTCTTTCAGGTTTTGGTATTCGCCGCTGTGCTGAACCTCGTCGAGAATCTCAAACAGCGCCTTCAGTCCCTGGGAACTGACTTCCGCCTCGGACAGGGCTTTATGCAGCAAATCCACACAGTTGGTGTACAGCTCGATGTCGGCTATACTGTACAGGCATGATATGACGTCGGAAGCCCGGCTCTTGTCCGCCCGCAGCGCCGCAATGGTCTCGATCTGGGGCAGCGCCTGGATAAGGACATCCACCAACCCTGGATTCTTAAGCAAATCCTCCACCACATCGAGACGGTATTGAATCACCTCGGTGTTGGAAGTGAACAGCTGGGCGAACTGCTCGTGCTGGTCAATCCACGGCAGCGTCCCCTTGACCGGGATCCGGATTAGCCGTTCCAACCCAAGCTGCATGTAAAAGGATCGGTCGACCCCGGCCTTGTCACGCTCTTCAGCATACTCCGCCGGGTATAAAAGACTGACTCTATTCACCTGCTCCCACCTCCGCTCCTGTTTAGAAAAGCCAAGTGCTTAAAGCCTGCCAAAGCCAAGTCCTCAATATGCCTCCCGCGGTCAAGAAAAGCAGCAGGAACGCCAAGGTCAAACCCCAAAGGACGAGTACGGAGTAGCGGTGCGCCCGCCAAACCGCCGACAGCTCATACAAGAACCAAAACGCTATCATGTAAACTGGAATGCTGAGATAAACAAAAACATTGACGGAGAAGAGCGCGCTGAACAACAGCAGGGCGAGAACTCTGCGATAGCGTTTGAAAATCCACCGCCTCGGCGGGAGGATCAGCAGCGGCTGTTGGACCACAGCGTTGTAGGGGTTGATGAATGAACGTCCATCAGGATTGTAGGAATCAAGCATCGAGCGCGTCGAAGGTTTCACGGCTCAACCAACTCCGCTGTTTCAAAACACTGCCACGGAATGACGAATTCTCGAATCCCCGCCGCGTACGGGGCGATCTCATACAGTTGATAGAAAACCACAAGCCCCGCTTCAGTCAGGTAAAAATCCTCCTCGTTAAGGTGGCTCAGGGGCAGCACATCAGGGAAATACCATTCGGGATCGGCGGCAATCTGGCGGTTGATTTCATCAAGAATAATCTCCACCGCGCCTTGACGACCCACCGCATCATTCAAAGACAACTGCCGCTTGGTTGTAAAGTCGTAGTTCAACGCTTGCTGCCTGGTGTGTCCATGGGCTCCGCCGGTGTATTCATAGAACAAGATGACCAAAGACAGCATCCCATCTTGGTTGTATTTGACCTCGAAGTCTGTCCAGCACACATAAGGGAAGAAATGGCCGGGAATGTCGCCAAGCTGCCCTGATTTCGCCATCAGCGCCGCTTCATGGATCTCATGGGCAAACTCAAGCTGATCCAGGCGCCAGGACGCATTGAGGTATTCCTCAAACAGCCAGTCGTCCAGGCCTCTGATTCTGGGTACGGCCAAACGAATGGACACATAGTCGGATTCGGCGCTGATCAGCTCTGTACCCACACTTGCGGCAGCAAAGGCTCCACTCCACATCACCAGGAAAAGAATAACAAGTATGCCAGCCGTCGCGACTGTTTTCTCAGCCACCGTTCTATTCCCCCAATCGGTTAAACCATGGTTACGTTTTTATTCAAGATTCTAGAACAATCATCCTTCCTTGTCGCCACAGAATGTGTGACGGACATTTTTTCCCGGGCGTGCGGCGAAGCATTATTCCAGCCGCGGACCAATAAATACACAAAAGGGGGAAATCACGATGAGACTGGCATTGAAGATGTGTGTGCTGACTCTGCTGATGAGCTTGATGGTGGGAGCGGCGGCCAGTGGGGCGGAACCAACCAGGCGCTGGACAGTGATCGCCCCGCAGGAACTTCCGCTGAGTTCAAGCTCATTCTTGCACGATTTGGCGGAGGAACTGGGGATTGAGGCTGAAGAACTAATGGATGCGCTGAAGAATGCAGCAGCAAAGCGGATTGAGCAGCTCAAAGAGGGCCTCAGGGAACGGCTGAAAGGCGGCCGCCAGGAAGAGCGGGAAGAGATGCCAGACCAAACTCCCGAACGCCGCCCCGATCGGCAAACCATTATTATCCAACCTCCAGTCGTCAATCGTAGGCCGTTCTATTTCCCACCTGGAAGTGTCCAACGCCCGAGGACCGGCATCGGGACTCTGTGGCGGTTCTATCCAGGCTACGGCATGAACCCTTATATGAACTTCAGAGTGTGGCCAGGGGCAGGAAGGCGCTAGGCGACTGCCCGGCCACCCTGACGATTCCGCTTGACACTTCATACCAACTCTGGGATAATAGAAGTGCGAGATCTCCTAATTGCTATATGCTCAGCGGGGGAACCATCATTTTGGGGTGAATCTTGCCTCACGGCAGGAAGGGCAACTTGGGTGCCCCAACCCGGCAGCTAACCTCGTAGGAGTGCTCCAAGCGTATGTTGGCCATCAATTGATGGGGCATACGTTTTTTTGTTTCTGTTCTGCGGTTGTACCAACCGCTGCATGATTAAGTGGTTAGGAGGTTGATGTGCATGTTGTACCCGGTAAAACTGCCCAACAAGGTCAGATTGACGCTCGCAGTCATGTTTTGTCTGTTCATATTTGTCATGATCCGGTCTGTCGCTTGACACCGGCTCGTAGACGGCTGCGCCCCTTCCGACATCAGGGGGCGCAGTCATGTTTTCAGATCAACACCTGATTCGACAAGCCGCTGCAAAGCCAAGAGGACATGGTTCTCCCTGCGGGTCCACAAGTCTTTCTGTCCCAAGTTTTCAAGAACTGCCCGGTTGACAGCCAAAGCATCAGGAATGCTGATCCATGCCGGTGTGAACCTCATGTCCCGCTCATACTCATCCAGGCGCTGTTCCCCAGCCTCGCCGGCAACCGCGCACAGGTAGTAATACGAGGTCATCTCAAACAGCAGGCTTGGATCATACTTGTCAGGGCGCCTTTCCACCACCCGGCCGATCAGGTCTCCAACCCGCAGGCACTGATAGCCAGTCTCTTCCGCAATCTCTCTGGCCAATGCCTGGTGGTGGCCTTCGCCTTGTTCCACACCGCCGCCGGGGAGCTTATAATCGCCGCGCTCAGATTGAACCATCAGGATCCGCCCGTTTCTAAGCACAATCCCTCTCACCGCTTCCCGCGCAACCACCGCCTGCCCTGTCCGCTCCTGTATCCCCAGGGTATCGTCAAAATACATCAAGAATCACCTGCCGTCTTGATCTGTTCCACCTGGTACCGCCGCTTGTCGTCGGTGCTTGTCTG
>FIZJ01000038.1 GCA_900019385.1 uncultured Clostridia bacterium | reverse complement strand
TAGCCTCTTCTTATTGAAGAGGCTGTTTTAGTTCATGGGGGGTGGGTGTTTGATCGAGCTGCGGAATGTCAGCAAGACATTTATCACGGATCATAAGATCCAAGCCCTAAAAGATGTGAACCTGCACATCCCCAAGGGAGAGATTTTCGGTATTATCGGGCAGAGCGGGGCGGGCAAGTCCACACTGATCCGCTGCGTCAATGGGTTGGAGAAGCCGGATACCGGTGAGGTGATCGTCGACGGTGTCAACATGTGCAAGCTGAACCCGGTGGATCTTAGAGAGGCCCGCAAGCGGATCGGTATGATTTTCCAGCACTTCAATCTGCTGGCTTCCCGCACCGTGGCTGGAAACATCGCTTATCCATTAGAGATCGCCGGGGTGAAACGCTCCGCGATCAAGGAGCGGGTTGACGAGCTGCTGCACTTGGTGGGCCTGGAAGACAAGGCCAACGCTTATCCGCGGCAGCTGAGCGGTGGGCAGAAACAGCGCGTCGGTATTGCCAGAGCTCTGGCCAATAGGCCGCAGGTGCTGCTTTGCGACGAGGCCACATCAGCGCTTGATCCTGAAACTACCAAATCGGTACTGCACTTATTGGCTGATATTAATCACAAGATGGGCCTGACCATTGTGCTCATCACCCATGAGATGGCAGTGATTCAGGAAATCTGCGACCAGGTGGCTGTCCTTGACAACGGCACCATTGAGGAAATCGGCTCGGTGATCGAAATACTCGCCAGGCCTAGGACCGACGCCGCCAAGAGGATGGTCCAGGGGCTGATCAGCATTCAGATTCCTCCCGAACTTTTGGAAAGGCCGAAGCAGTCTCTTACAGAGAGCTGTGTGCTTTTGAAACTGAAATTTATCGGTTCGAGAGTGCACGAGCCGGTGATCTCCGGGATGCTCCGCAAGTTTTCCGTGGAAGCGAACATCCTTTTCGGCAAGATTGATCAAATCAAGGATATACCTTTTGGGGTGCTTCTGGTGGAAATCTGCGGCCTGCCGGATCAGGTTGAGAAAGCCATTGCATACATGAATGAGCAGGGTGTGGAGACGGAGGTGGTCACTAATGGGTAGTACAGGCTTGATTTCCATCCTTGGGAGAGCAGTGCTGGAAACCCTGGCGATGGTCGGCATCTCTGTGATCGTTGCTCAGGCGGTGGGTACGCCTTTAGGCATTCTGCTGGTGGTTACTGAAGAAGGGCACATTCTGCCGAACAGGTGGGTGAACAGGAGCCTGGGCACAATCATCAATATCGGCCGGTCGATACCGTTTATCATTCTGCTTGTGGCTGTGCTGCCCTTCACCCGTTTCCTGGTGGGAACGACGATCGGCACAAAAGGGATGATTGTGCCGCTGACGGTAGCTGCGATCCCATTTGTGGCCCGCGTGGTGGAGAGCGCTTTGAAGGAGGTTGATCCAGGAGTAATCGAAGCTGCTTTGGCCATGGGCTCGACACCGCTGCAGATCGTCTGCAAGGTGCTGATTCCCGAAGCCTTCCCAGGTCTGGTGTTGGGGTTCATTTTAACAGCAGTGAGCCTGATCGGCTATTCAGCGATGGCAGGTGTAGTCGGTGGTGGAGGATTGGGCGACTTGGCCCACCGTTATGGCTTCCAGCGCAACCGGATTGACATCACCTGGTACACAGTGATTATCCTGGTTGTCCTGGTACAGCTTTTGCAAATGTTTGGCAGCTGGCTGGCAAAGAAGCTGTCTCATTGAGTAAAACTAATAGAAAGCAAAAAAGGAGAGATCTGCATGACTAGAAGAATCGTAGTGTTGTTAACCATCGCGGTAGTGCTCTTAGGCAGTGCCGGCGTTTCAGCGCAAAAGACCATCAAAGTCGGCGCGACACCTGTCCCGCATGCGGACATTCTCAATCTGCTCGTGCCTGTTCTGGCCGAGCAAGGTGTCAATTTGGTGGTAATCGAGTTCACCGATTATGTTCTGCCGAACTTGACCCTGGCGGAAGGCGAGATCGATGCCAATTTCTTCCAGCATACTCCCTACCTGGACAGGTTCAACAAAGACCACAACCTGAATCTGGTGCCGCTGGCAGGTGTGCATATCGAGCCTCTCGGTGTTTACTCGAACAAGATCAAAAGTCTTGATGATCTGCCACAAGGTGCCACCATCGCCATCCCCGGCGATGCGGTCAACGGTGGCCGGGCCCTCTTGCTGCTTCAGAGTGCCGGTTTGATCAAGGTCGATCCCAAAGCCGGAATTGAACCTACTGTCTTTGATGTGACCGAGAACAAGCTGGGATTAAGGTTTGTTGAACTGGAAGCGGCGCAGCTGCCTCGGGCCCTTGCGGACACCACCGCCGCTGTGATCAACGGCAACTATGCGCTGGAAGCCGGGTTGGTGCCGACCAGGGACGCCATTTTCCTTGAAGGAAAAGAGTCTCCGTATGTCAACATCCTGGTGGTGCGGGCGGAGGATAGGGATAACCCTGATCTGAAAAAATTGGCTGACGCTCTCCAAAGCGACTTGATCCGGGATTTCATCCTGAGCACATACGACGGAGGCGTTGTCCCCGCATTCTAACGAGACAGCAAGCTTGTTACTGCCTGCTCTTACAAGAGCAGGCTTTTTTTGTTTGTATATCCGGGTTTGAGATTATTTTGACCAGATTTTCAGCTTTATTTGATCCAGGTAATCTATACTCGTTTGTAGACATGCCTGGGGGGAGATAAGGTGCGAACGAAGTGGTGGGCTGCGGCATTGTTGTTTTTTTTGTTCCTGGTGACAGCAGTGGGTTTTGCCTGCGCGCAAAGACGGATCATCATTGGCAGGCAGGTCCGCATTCCAGTGACGATCAGGATTCTGCCCTGTGTGGAGTCTTCAGTGCGCGGCCCATTGCGATTTGTAGTGCCGGGAGGCATGGGCGCGTACCGTGAGGTGGAACCTGCTTACTATGTGTTGGAAACCAACACCTCTGTCCAGATTGAGTTTACTGCCAGCCCGGTGGTTTACGAAAACGCCTATCATACCTTGGATGTGGTTTTCTGGGTCAACAGCCGAGAAAACACATTCACAAACATACAGCCGTTGATCCTGCGTTTGAACGACGCCCAGCTGTTCGAGAGCCAAATTTTCGGACAGGTTACAATCCATTCTGTGGAAGCGCAGCCGGCAGGTGTTTATCACGGAACAATCACAATCACAGTCTCGCCTTTGATTGAGGGATGACGCAGATATTCAGGGAGGAGATGCAATGCGGAAAGCAATCATAGCGGCAGTGGTATTACTGTTTCTTGTCAGTTGGCCAAGCCTTGGCGCGGGTGTACGCCCGTTGGTTTTGGACTTGGATTTGACGCCGGGTGATCGGACTGAATTCGAAATAACCCTGACTCCCGGTACCACAGAGGAGATTGTTGATCTTACACTTTACCAACCAATTCAGCTGCTGGACGGCAGTTTGAACTACCTACCGGCCGATCCTGCTGGTTTCCCGGCAGCCAACTGGATTACTTTGGAAAGAAACCAGGTCCGGGTTATACCGGGTGCAGAGACCTCGGTAAAAGGAACCGTGCAGGTGCCTTTTTCCGCCGGAGGCACTTATGTGGCGGTGATCATGGTGGAACCGCAGACTCCGGTAGCCCAGCAGGGGATTACTTTCCGGGTGCGGTACGCGGTCCGCCTTAATATCCGTGTCAACCGCCCAGGCTTGCTCACGGGTGCGGTATGCCATTCGCCTTAATATCCGTGTCAACCGCCCAGGCTTGCTCACCACCTGTGAGCTTACCAGATTCGA
>FIZJ01000037.1 GCA_900019385.1 uncultured Clostridia bacterium | reverse complement strand
TTGAGAAGATCGTGCAGAAGGCACCGGAGGAGGTGAAGGAGAAGCTCCGGCGCGGCGACCTGACGATCAATAAGGTCTACAACGAGATCAAACGCGAGGAGAACCGCCAACGGTATGCGGAGCGCGTGAAGGCCGTTGTATCTCCTCCGACCGGGAAGTATCGCGTGATCCTCGCGGATCCTCCCTGGAGGTATGAGTTTTCCGAGACACGGAACCGGGAGATCGAGAACCACTATCCCACCATGGATCTTGAGGCGATCAAAGCCTTGAAGATCCCGGCGGAGGACGAGGCGATCCTTTTCCTCTGGACGACTGCCCCGAAGCTCGAAGAATCCCTCGCCGTCCTGAACGCGTGGGGGTTTAAGTACCGCACCTGTGCCGTATGGGACAAAGAGCGAAAGGGCATGGGGTATTGGTTCAGGATTCAACACGAACTCTTACTCGTCGGAGTGCGGGGCAATTTCCGGACACCGGATCCGGCGAACCGGTTCGATTCTGTTATCCGGGCGCCACGGACAGAACACAGTAAGAAACCCGCAATCGTCCATGAAATGATCGAGAAGATGTTCCCGGGCGAACGATATGTTGAGTTGTTTGCCCGCGAGGAGCGCCCCGGGTGGGCCGTGTGGGGGAATGAGGTATGAACGATCTGGGGGTCCATTCGTTCAACGAGTGTCTCGCACTGTCTCGCAGTAAAGAAGGGGCACTGGACCGAATATATCAGAACTACTTCCAGAACGTCTCCAGGGTCACCCGTATTGAGCGGACAGATGATATGAGCCTCCAGCGCAAGGGGATCGATACGTTCGTGACCCTGAATAGCGGGGAGGTGATACGGACCCAAGAGAAGTGGCGATTCCGACCCTACACGAACGACATTCTCATTGAGTATTGTAGCGTGTGGCGCAACGGCGAGTGTCAGGCGCCCGGGTGGATCTACACGTGTGATGCAGACTACCTTTTCATCGTCTATCAACCGTCGGATTTGGTGAAGATTTACCCTGTCGTTCAACTGAAAATTGCGTGGAACTCCAACAAGGAACAGTGGATCCGAGATCATCGGAACATCATCGCTCGAAACCCCACCTATGTCACCAAGAGCGTTGCGGTACCGACCACGATCCTTGAGGACGAGATTCGCAAGGCTATGCGGTTCGACTATCAGAGGAAACTATCGGAGGTCTTCGCGTGACCGACAACGGCCTCAGCGCCCC
>FIZJ01000036.1 GCA_900019385.1 uncultured Clostridia bacterium | reverse complement strand
CCGGGCCTGTGATTGTGAACCACAGCCGGTGAGAATGAGTGGCTTGCATAAGACCTTGTGCGGCGCTTTTGTGGTTCAGCCGGGGCAGCGGTGTTCTTGTTGAACACCCCTGCCGCTTGCGGCAAGCCTAGGCGCAATCGGATGCCTAGGAGCTGGCCTGAGAATATTGTTACGGTTTCGTTAAAAAATTTCGGTAACACTAGCAGGAAGAAAGAGAATGGTTGTTGAATAACTGAATTGTAATATCAGGGATGCATTCCCATATTTCTGAAACCGGTTTCGATTATGATTATGATTATGATTATGATTATGATGATTTCTTGTTATCAATATGTTAAGAGCGGGGGTGGGCCTCGGTGTCAACCAGAGACAGAGCTCGGGGAACCATTGTATGTATCAGTTTGTGCCTGAGTCTGGCGCTGATCCTGATATCCACCGCGGCAGTCGAGGCGCTTGACAATGGTTTGGCCTTGACTCCGCCCATGGGGTGGAACAGCTGGAATGCCTTCCGCGGCGAAATCGACGAAGTGAAAATTCGGCAGATTGCCGAAGCCATGGTCAGCTCCGGTATGAAAGATGCCGGTTATGAGTACATAATCCTTGACGACAACTGGATGGCCAATCCGGCCCGGGATGCCGATGGGAACTTGATTGCCGATCCCAGGCGCTTTCCAAGCGGTATCAAGGCGCTGGCCGACTACATCCATTCTTTGGGATTGAAGATCGGGATCTATGGTGACCGGGGCACCGCCACATGCATGAATATCCCTCAAAGCGGAAGCTACGGGTACGAGGAACAAGATGCCAGGACCTTCGCAGAATGGGGAATTGATTATCTGAAGTATGACAATTGCAATACGGTGGGCAACTGCATCAGCTGTGACTACAAGCGGATGCAAGAGGCTCTGGCCGACTGCGGCCGGCCGATTGTCTACAGTATCTGCGCCTGGGGCTTCCAGGCCTGGATGCCGGAAGTCGGCAATCTCTGGCGGACGACGGGAGACATCGTGGACAAATGGGACAACGGCAGCGATTGGTTTGTGGGCATTATCAACGCCATTGACCTCAACATGCGCTACGCCAGGTACGCCAAACCGGGCGCCTGGAATGATCCCGACATGTTTGTGATCGGCAACGGGGGCTGCACTGTAGAGGAGTATAAGACTCAGTTCAGCATGTGGTGCATGATGGCATCGCCGCTGATTGCCGGCAATGATCTGCGGAATATGGACGAAACCACCCGCCAGATTTTGACCAATAAGGAGCTGATCGCCGTCAACCAGGATCCACTGGGCATCCAGTGCACCAAAATCAGGGACGACGGCGATGAAGAAGTCTACGTCAAGCCCCTGAGCAACGGTGACTATGCCGTGGCCCTGCTCAACAGGGGAGAAGAGGAAGCATTGATCCGGGTTACTGCCGCGGAGATTGGTTTTGCTTCCCGGCCGGGATATGGATATCTTGCCCGGGATTTGTGGCAGCACAGCGAGTTTGGCACCGCCGACGCGATCGAAGCTGTGGTTCCTGTCCACGGCACAGCCGTTTTTCGGGTGAGCCAGGTGCCCGTGGAGCAGCTTCCCGGTCATGTCGCCTTTGCAGTCGAGACCGACACTGTGGTCAGTGCCGAGGCGGGTTTCAAGTTTACTGTTCACTTGAGCAACACTGGTTTGAAAGATGTCGAGGACACCGCCGTCACGCTGCGGCTTCCCGAAGGATGGGAGGCTGAAGCCCTGACGGCTAACCGTTTCTCCCACTTGGATGTGGGTGAAGAGGCGGCCGCTGTTTGGCGGATTATGCCGCCGCCTCATGCCGAAGGCTTCAATGTTGTCGGCGTTATGGTGACATACAGTGACAGCGCCGGCGCAAGGTCATGGAGCAAAGACGTCCGGCTGGTTGTTCTACCTCCCGAGGGAAGCGTGTACCTGAGCGATCTCAAGCCGCTCTCGACACGCAATGGCTGGGGCCCGGTGGAATTCGACCAGTCCAATGGTGAAACAGCTGCCAACGACGGCCGGGTGATCACCATCGGCGGCGTCCAGTACAACAAGGGTTTGGGAGTCCATGCCCACAGTGAAGTCGTGTACGATATCGGCGGCAGTTTCGCCACTTTCGCGGCGGATGTGGGTGTTGACGATGAAGTTGGCAGCCGCGGCAGTGTTGTCTTTCAAGTGTGGGGAGACAATGTCAAGCTTTGGGAGAGCCAGCGGCTGGACGGCAGCATGGGGCCGCAGCCGTTGACTGTCGATATTTCGGGAGTGAGAATGCTCAAGCTGGTGGTTACCGACGGCGGAGACGGCAACGCGTATGATCACGCCGATTGGGCGGGGGCTAGGCTTTTGCCTCGGCAGTAGCGGGTATCAGGAACAAAATGCGTGGAGGGAGTAATTAGATGCTGGGAAAAAGGATAACTGCAGCAGTATTAGTGGTTGCTTTCGTTTTGGCCGGTTCTGCGGTTGGTTGGGCGGAGGATTATGTCCTCCCCTCACTGCGGGAGATCTACAAAGACTACTTCCACATCGGCGGCGCGGTGTCGGTCGCCAGCTGGGCGCCGAAAACCTTGGTCTCCCACCGGGATATCATTTTGGGCCAGCTGAGCAGCGTAACAGCGGAAAATGCCATGAAGCCCGATTATCTCCAGCCGCGGGAAGGAGCGTTCAACTTCCGGGAACCAGACAACCTGGTTGCTTTCGCCAAAGAACACGGCATGGTTGTCCGAGGCCACACATTGGTCTGGCATGCCCAAACTGCTGACTGGTTTTTCCGGGACAAGGACGGCCGGCTGATCTATGAAAAAGAGACAGTCACCGAAGAGGACCGGCAGCTGGTCATTTCTCGTCTGGAAGCACATATAGAGGCAGTCATGACTCACTATGGCGACGACGTCTACTGCTGGGATGTGGTCAATGAGGCTGTCAGCGACGACGCAGCGTACATTCTGCGGCCAGAATCGCCGTGGATGAGGACTATCGGTGAAGAGTTCATCAGGATTGCCTTCCGCAAGGCTCATGAAGTCAATCCGAACATCAAGCTGTTCTACAACGACTATAACGCCGTAGCCCCGTACAAGCGCGGCCGGATACACAAACTTCTGGCGGATCTGCTCGCCGAGGGAGTGCCGGTTCACGGCATAGGCATCCAGGGGCACTGGGGCATTGACAGTCCAACTTTGACTGAGATCGAAGAGTCGATCAAGATGTACGCCGAGTTGGGCTTGGAGATCCACATCACCGAGCTGGATATCGGCATAGGGAATTACACCGAGGAGGAGCAGGCGGAGCGGTACCGTCAGGTCTTTGAACTGTTCAAGAAGTACAGTGATGTAATCACCAACGTCACGCTGTGGGGTCTGGCTGACGACGCATCCTGGCGCGGGGACGACAATCCGCTGCTCTTCGGGCGCGATCACGAACCTAAGCCGGCGTTTTGGGCCATTGTGGACACCAGCAGGCCGTGGTATGTCAACAAGGCGGAGCATACCGGCGCTGTAATCTTCAAAGATGCCGAAGGCAGACTGCTGGGCACTCTCAAGCCTGGTGAATATCAGGCCGCTGATCTGGATTTCCCCATGAGCCAGGCTGCCAAAATAGAGATGGCGACGAGCTATATTATGACTCTCGCCTCAGGTGGCACCGCGGCGGATCGATGGCACTTCATCGATTCAGGGGATTTTGATGGAGCGCACTGGGCGGAAAAGGCCGAGGTGATTTCCATCACCACCCTTCCGCAGGAAAACATCGCCGCCGGCAAGCCTGTGGAAGCCAACCATCTGGCGGAGCGGGCCTACCGGGCAGTGGACGGTAGTGTCGACACCAGTTGGGCGCCGCGGGAGACACCGCCGTACTGGTTGATGGTTGACCTGGAGCAGCCGTATCTGCTCTATCGTTGGGTATGCAAGCTGCACGGCACTGGGCCGCTGGCGAGGATTCCCGAGAGTCCTTTCAACGCCGCCGATTTCAAACTGCAGGTTAGTGATGATGGGGTTAATTGGACAGATGTGGATGCCGTGGAGGGCAACACTGCCAGCACGACATCGAGAGATCTGGACTTGATCCAGGCCCGCTATGTCAGGCTGTATGTGACACGCCCCAGCAATGTGGAAATAAACCAGAATCTGGTGGTATACGAGTTGGAGCTCTACGGGCTGCCTGTGGAGTAGGGTGTAGTCTAAGCCAGGCAGGCCAAGGCCGTGGTATGAAACACAAAGGGGGTGAGGTGCTACAGGGTAGTGTTCATGAACAGGTTTCTGTTGTCTTGAGAATCTACACAAAGGGAGGAAACCATAGTGAGAAGAGTTTTGAGTATGGTACTGATGCTGACTCTTGTCCTGACAGTTTCTTCGATCAGCTTGGCTCACTGGCTGGAAGACGAGTATGACTTCGGAGGAGAGACTGTCACCATCGTAGAGTTCTGGGCTGGATCCGCGTTCAGCAGCGGCAGAGGCCAGGCTCACCTGGAAGCTATCCAAGAGAAATACAACTGCACCATTGTGTTTGGCTGGCCAGGCGGCGACCATAACGCGTTCGTTCAGAACGTGGCTACCGCCGTTATGGAAGGTGCTCCATACACCATCTTTGAAGGCCAGAACCAATGGATCTACTACGCCGCGGCTGAAGGCCTGCTGCTGCCCGTTGGCGACATTCTTGATCAAGGCTACTACGATGCTCTCCCCGGCGGCGTCGGCCTGGTGATGCCTCAGCACAACTCCTTCTTCGGCGAAGTGTACGGGTTCGAGTGCGGCTGGATGGGCGGACCTGACAAGTTCTTCCAAGAGACCCAGGCCGTTTACTGGAACAAAGAACTCTTCGAGCGGGAAGGCCTGCCCAACCTGTATGATCTGTACGCGGCGGGCGAGTGGACCTGGGAAGCATTCAAAGATATCGCTGTCAAAGCCACTGCCGACACCGACGGTGACGGTGTTATTGATCAATGGGGCTACACATCGCGGGGAACCATGACCGGTCCTGGTACCATCGAGTATTTCATCTACATGAACGGCGGCGAGCCTATCCGGTTTGAAGGCGGCCGATTGCTGTTCACCATGAACGAGCCGGCGGCTATCGAAGCCCTGGAGTTTGCCCGTGAACTGGTTGACCTCGGCGTTTATCTGGACTACGGTATCTGGGGTCCGTGGCAGAACGGCCAGGTAGCCATGAACATCAACATCCCCAGCGAGCTCTACGGCACTCACGAAAACCACTTCATCAACCAAGTCAACTTCGACTTCGGCTATGTGCCGCTGCCGAAAGGCCCAAGAGCAACTGACCACGTCGCTGTGAACCGCCTCACCTGCTTCGGTGTGCTGCCGCTGACAGCGAAGAATCCTAAAGCATTGATTGCCCTGTATCATGATCTGTATGAATTCACCAAGTATCAAGAGCCCTTCGTCCAAGGCCCGGTCTACAACGGCAGCGCTATGAACGCCAGGTCGGCCGACAGGGTCGAGGATATGTACTGGACCGATGTAATCGGCGTCAACGCTCCAGATCTGGAGACCATCGAGACCTTGATGTGGATGAACGAGAACGCGTTCGCCATGGGTCCGTTCGAGCTGTACTTCGCTGTTGACGGATACACTCGCACTATCGAAGACATCGTCCTGAATGGCACCAAGCCTCCAGAGACTGGTATCGCTGAAATCGCTCCCATGATCCAAGCCTTCTTTGACGAGCTGTTCCGGTACTAATCCAGCGGCTGAGCTGCCGGTAGGCATGGAAAGCTGATGACAGGTGTGGAAGCCCTAGGTTTTCCATGCCTATCCCGAGGATGATCCCAGTCGAACTGGGACCCTCTAAAATGTCCAATCATAAGGAGAGATGAGAAATGACGAGGAAAGCCACCCTGATTGTAAGCTTGATCATTGTCAGCTTGCTTCTGGGTACTGGTCTGGTGTCAGCTGCTCCTGGCTGGGTGACTGTGCATGTCACTTCCTCGGAAGTGAAGTATTACGGCAGTGGCCTGACCAACTGGCGCAAGATCAACAACGCGGATGCGATCGGCGGTTCTGAGATCTACTCCGACCGGGATATCCACGAAGCAGCCTTCACCTTCGAAGGTTCCGCCATCCGCTGGATTGCTTCGGTAGGCCCGAACAGGGGCAAGGCCAATGTTTATCTCGATGACGAGTTCGTGGCCGAGATCGACCTGTACGCCACCGAGGGTGCCAGCGCTGTTGTCGTGTTCGAACAGGTTGTTGAAGCCGGCACGCATACCATCAAGATCGTCCCCACAGGTACCAAGAGAGACGAATCCATCTTCGCCGGTGTCAGTGTCAACGCCTTTGAGTATCTGCCGACCATCAGCAGGAAGGTCGGTGAAGCTTATGAACTCCTGAGACTGCTGCCCACAGAAGCGGAGCTTGAGGACAAGCTCTTCGACTTCCCGGACAGCGCAGTGGAAACTCTGGTGCTGGCTATCGCCAATGCCAAACTGGCCGATAAATACTTCGCTCCCGGCGAGGAAGGGCAGATTGCCGCTCTGGTAGCGCTGGACGAAGCCATGGCCAAGTTCAACAAGTCGAAGATCTTTATCGCCAAGCCCTCCCTCTACTCCTTCGAAGGGAACTTGAATGATTCTCTGGGCGCCTATGCCGCTTTCGCCGAAAGCGAGATCACATTTGAGCCCGGTATCAAGGGGCAGGCTCTGAACCTGGACGGCAATGTGTTCATTCAGGTTCCAGCGGAGCACCCAATTTCCACTTCCGAACAGATGACAGTGGCCTGCTGGGTGCTGTGGCGTGAAGGCGTGCATTGGCAGAGGATTCTCGACTTCGGCAACAGCACATCCCAGTATTTCTTCATCACACCTGCGTCCAATGCCAACACCCTGCGCTTCGCCATCACCTCCGGCAGCGGTGAGCAGATTCTTCAGACCGACATTCTGCCGAAGAACGAATGGGTGCATGTGGCCGTCACTCTGGGCAACGGCGAAGGCAAGCTGTATGTCAACGGTGAACTGAAGGCCTCCGGAGCCATCAGCATCGTGCCGAAGGACTTCAGGCCGGCGAAGAACTACATTGGCAAGAGCCAGTGGCCGGATCCTCTGTTCAACGGCTTGATCGATGAGCTGTACATCAGCAATGTCGCCCTCACGGCGGAAGAAATTGTCGAGCTGATGGGCAAATAACTGTGTAATCAAGCCTTGAGGCTGCGAACTTGACTTGTCGACTGCTATGGAAAACTGTCCTGGGGCTGCGGCTGTCAGGAAGTTTTCCATAGCATGTTCGATATCCACAAGAATGCTTCGTTTTCAGCGAGCAGCTTCCGAGGATTGGATCGCTTTCATGTTTGCGCTGATGTTTCATCATATAAGCACTTCCGCACATAAGATTACCTAGTGTCTGAGCCGGGCACGGCATCAATGCCTGGACACGCTGGTTGTTCTGGTCCTAAGGAATATGGGGTGGGTTACTTCATGAACAAACGAGTTCTACTGGTGTTCTTTTTGCTAGTTTTGGCCTTTTGCGTATGGGGCGGCGAAAGCGGCTGCGCCAGTCCTTACCGCAGCTACAACTATGATTTCTGGGGCGAGGTCACCGCCGCGCCTGAACCATACATTTTGGACAAAGTAATCGATCTTAACGCCTATGTCACCGATTTGCGCGATCTTTACGTCGCCCATGACGGCACCATCTGGGTGGCTGACACGGGCAAGAACAAGATCCTCGTATTGAACCTGGACGGAGAAGTGCTGGATATTATCGAGAGTTTTGTCTCTGACAAGGGCGTGGAAAAGATCAGCTCGCCTGAAACCGTCTATGTCAGCCAGGAAGGAATCATTTATATAGGGGACACAGGCAATCAGCGGATTGTGGTCCTGGACAAGGATAAAACCTGGATCCGGACGATCATGTTCGATCCCCAGCAGATTAAGGAAATGGGAGTGTTTGTGGAAGGATTCCGCTTCCGCCCCCGCAGTATCGCCGAAGGCGTCGGCAAGAAGCTGTATGTCATTTCGGCAGGTATTTATGACGGCATTATGGAGTTTACTTCAGATGGTGATTTCCTCGGCTTTATAGGCGCGCCGCAGGTCACGCCCACTTTAACGGAAATATTCTGGTACAAACTGGCCACAGAAGAGCAAAGAGCCAGAAGAAGGCTGTTCATACCCGTTGAGTTCAGCAAGCTGGACATTGATGACATTGGCTTCATTTATACGACAGTGGCGAGCACTGAAGAAGAAACGGATGTCATCAAGCGGTTAAGCCCGGCTGGTACCGACAGCCTGACGCGCAGTGGGAAGTTCGTACCGATCGGTGACATCGATCCCCCACTCAACCTGGACCCATATTCCGGACCGTCAACCTTGGTGGATATTGTCGCTCGGGACAATGGTATCTACAGCGTCCTCGACAGCAAGCGAGGCCGGGTTTTCACATACGACAGCAGCGGCAACCTGCTATATGTCTTCGGCGGTCCCGGCAGCCACCAGGGCATGTTCAACCGCCCCTATTCCTTAGATGTCTATGGTGATCTGATTCTTGTCGGCGACCGGGGCAAGAACACCATCAGTGTATTTCAACCCACGGAATACGCCCAGGCCATTCACAAGGCTATAGATTTGTATGAAAGCGGAATGTTCGAGGCGTCCGCTGAAATGTGGCGCTATGTCCTCACCTTGGACGCCAACTATGAGATGGCTTACGTCGGGATCGGCTGGAACTACTTCCTGCAGGAAGATTTTGTCTCGGCTATGAACTATTTCCGCCTGGGCGAGGATCGGGACAACTATTCAAAAGCGTATACATATTACAGGCAGGAACTGCTCAAGGCAAATCTCAACAAGATCCTGACAGTGCTTGTGATTGTCGTCTTGATCTTCTCGCTGCTGAACAGGATGAAGGTGTTTGCCAAGGCCAAGGCGCAAGTCAGCGCTGTGCTTGATGCGGACAACCGAATCATGCGCGTCTTGCGGCAGCGGGGCAGAGAGGTCTTTTACGCTTGGCATGTTCTTTTCCACCCATTCGATGGGTTCTGGGATCTCAAACACGAAAAGCGAGGTTCGGTGACCAGTGCCGTCATCTTGTTGGTGCTGGTGCTGATCAGTGTTGTGGTCAACACCTTCTATACCGGCTTTGTTTTCAACACGAACGACTTTCGGACAGTGAATCTGTTACGGCGAATGGCGACCGTTTTCGTGACCTTCATGCTGTGGTGTACGGTCAACTGGGGATTCACCACGCTGACGGACGGCAAGGGCAACTTCCGGGATATCTTCATTTATTCCGCCTATGCCCTGTCGCCGATTGTGCTGATCATGATCCCGATCACTTTCATCAGCAACTACATGGTATCAGGTGAAGGCTATTTCTACTATCTGTTCATGGCTGTCGCCGTGATTTGGTCTGGATGCCTGCTGTTCATCGGCACGATCATGATTCACGATTACACTGTGTCGAAGGCGGTCTTGACCATCATCATCATCATTGCCGGAATCCAGCTGGTCGCCTTTGTGTGGCTGCTCTTCTTCATGATCATTGACCGGCTGATCCTGTTTGTAGTCGATTTGTACAACGAAATCGTCTACAGGGTTTAGGCCACGCGCTGACAAGGGGGTCTCGAAGTGAAGAAGCACTTGTTGTTATTACTGATAATCGCAGTGATTGGCGGCGCCGTTCCTGTTTTGGCCGCCACCGGCCTTGAAGACAAGCAGAAGGTGGCGGAAAACGAGTATCTCGTCCTGTACTTCAATGAAACAGACACTTCCATAGCTGTTGAATGCAAACAGACAGGCAAGGTTTGGCTGAGCAATCCGGTTGGGGTGACTCAATCGGCGCAGAAGTCCCAGATCAACTTGGTGCACGATCCAGGGCGGGTCACCAAGGACAACGCCACTTACAGCAATGCATATGAACGTTATTGGGTCACTCCCATTGAGAATGGTGTCAGGGTTGACTATCAATTTGTGGAAAGATGGACGGCCAACGATTATCTCCCGGCCATGGTTGATCAGGAACGCTTTGATGAATTGGTCTTCACCAAGCTGAGCAGCAGTGATCGAGACACCCTGCGCTCATATTACTACCTGATCATGCTGCGGAAATTGGAAGACGGGGAGGAACACCCTGAGATCATGGGGCTGCCTTCCGACGCTATCTTCGGCAAATATACTCTGGAGGTGTTGGATGACAGGTTCCTGGAGATGCAGGCCGAGCTAGAACAGCTGCAGTTGGAGATGGCGGAGCTGGAGCGGCAAATCAGCCAGTCCGGCGAGACTGAGGAGCTCCTCTCCAGGAAAAAAAAGCTGCAGTCCAGTATTGACAGGCTCAACCAGGACATCTTTTGGGAACTCGAAGATGTTACCTGGCACTTGGTCAACACTATCGTAAACAACCGGGCTGACATGTCGCGCATTGAAGATGTCACACCTGCAGACATGGAGCAGCTGGTGGACAACCCGACATATCTGCGGAAAAATGTTCCCCGGACTGCCGTCAACAGGCTGAAGGATATAGTGGAGAGTGTCGGCTATACCCCCTTGCAGGCTACGGATGACCATATTGACAACAACATCAACCCTACCGTGCCCAACCTGGAAGTGTTCAAAGTGGCGGTGGAATACCGGCTGGATGGGGACAGCTTTGTGGTGACCATTCCGGTGGAAGATATTGAGTATCCCGTTGATGTGGAAGATTTTTCCGGGGTGAAACACACTTATCCTATCACCTTCGTGGAAGTGCTGCCTTATTTCTCCGCCGCCGGGTTGGAAGATGAAGGCTATATCCTGATTCCTGACGGATCAGGCGCACTGATCTACCTGAACAACGGCAAAATCTGGACATCCACTTATAACCAGGGGACATACGGCCGGGACAATGCCGAGGATCCGCTGGCCTATGTGACGACTTACGGCAAGTCCATCCATATGCCGGTGTTTGGCTTGAAAAAAGGAGACCAGGCATATCTGGGGATCATCGAACGGGGTGATGCCATAGCTCACTTCCGGGCCGACATTTCCGGCAAGCGTGACAACTTCAACCGCATTTTCCCGCGGTTCAACATTGTCAAGTCGGGAACGATCAGCCTGGAGCACGGCGGAACCCTTGATGTCTACCAACCGGAGATATACAAAGGCGATATCCGGATCCGCTACCTGTTCTTCACCGGTGAAGACGCCGATTATTCCGGCATGGCCCGGCGCTATCAGGAGTACCTGTTGGACAGGGGCCTGCTGCGGAAAGCGACTGAAGAGAAACCGCCTTTCCTGGTGGAAGTGATCGGGGCCTTCCCCCGGATAGAAGTCCACTGGGGGATCCCCCGCAACGTTGCCTATCCCGCAACCACCTTTGCCGAAGCCAAGGAGATCTACGACGGCCTGCGGGATATGGGGATCGCGAACATCCACCTCCGCCTCAACGGCTGGCTGAAGGGCGGTATTGAGCATATTTATCCGGAAAAAGCGGTGGTTGAAAAGAATTTGGGCAAAGAAGCGGAGTTAAATGATTTCATCCAGTATGTCCGAAGCATGGGCGATGTGGTCTACCCCGATGTTGGGTTTTTGAACCTCTACCGCAACGGCTTGTTCGATGGCTTTGTGGCCACGAGAGATGCTTCCCGGAGGTTGAACCGCTTGCCTGCGCAGATTAATCCGTACAACCCAGCCACTTTCGCGGCTGACAGCACTGTGACAGCATACATTGTGTCGCCGCGGATACTGCCCGGGCTGGTAAAGAGCTTCTTCAGCGATTTCAAAAGGTTTGGCAGCAATGG
Organism: uncultured Clostridia bacterium; assembly: GCA_900019385.1. Classification (GTDB taxonomy): domain Bacteria; phylum Bacillota; class Limnochordia; order Darwinibacteriales; family DTU012; genus DTU012. The sequence continues at coordinate 16,834 of FIZJ01000036.1, read as the reverse complement.
CGTTTCCCTGGCTCAAATTGGATCGCAGTTGAACTCGGACTTCAACCGCAGCGCCGGAAAGTCTGTGGACAGACAGCAAGCGGAGGAGATTACAGTGGATCTGCTCCGGGATATTTCCCGGGATTACAAGATAATGGTGGAAAAGGGCAACTTCTATACCTGGCCGTACGCCGATGTAATCATCGGCATGCCTGTGGAAGACAGCAGCTATGATCTTGTTGACACCAGGATTCCCTTCTTCCAGATGGTGGTCAGCGGCTACCTGACTTACGCGGGCGATCCAATCAATCAGATAGCGGATCGGAGGTCTTACATGCTGATGAGCTTGGAAGCTGGGGCTTTGCCGTACTTCATCGTGGCCGGAGTCGAGTCGCAGGCCATCAAGGGCACCCGGTACGACAAGTTTCTGTCTTTCAACTTTAATGACTGGAAGGATATCATCGCTGAGTTCTACACCGAGTACTATCCGGTCTACGAAAAAATCTACGGCCAAAGCCTGATTGAGCATGAGATTCTGGACGACGGCGTCACCCGGAGCACTTTTGCGAACGGTGTGTCGATCATTATCAACCACAACCGCTATCCGGTGGAGTATGAGGGCATGGCCATCGCAGCACAGGGATATTGCCTGCAGGAGGAGGATCGGTAATGAGGAGACGCATGTTTAGACTGACTCTGTCGCAGAAGCGGAACTGGGCGGGGTATCTGTGGGTATCGCCTTTCATCATCGGGTTTATCTTCTTCTTCTTGGCCCCGATGCTGCAGTCGTTCCGCTTCAGTGTGAGCGAGCTTATCTTCACCACGGAAGGCTACGATCTCAAATACGTGGGGATCCAGAATTTCAGGTATGCTGTAACCGTGGATCCCAATTTCAACCAGTATTTTACCGAAACGATCTCGAGCATCCTGGTGAGCATTCCCTCGGTGATCATGTTCAGCTTCTTCATCGCCAGCGTCCTGAATCAGGAGTTCCGCGGCCGGACTCTGGTCAGAGCCATCTTTTTCCTGCCGGTGATCCTCACCGCTGGTGTGCTGCATCAACTGGAAGTGGAAGACTTGATGTACCTGACCACAAGGGATCGGGCCAATGTGATGCTGTCCACAGCGTCGCTGCGTGACTTCTTCATGGAGATGAGCCTGCCGCGCTGGATCATTTCTTACGTGATCATGGCGGCTGGCAATCTGCCGCAGCTGATCGAATATTCAGCCATTCCCATTCTGATCTTCCTGGCCGGCCTGCAGTCCGTTCCGGGTCAGCTGTATGAGTGCGCCAAGCTGGAAGGAGCGACAGGATGGGAAACATTCTGGAAGATCACTTTCCCGTTGATCTCGCCGTTGTTTCTTACCAATGTCATTTTCATCATCGTCTACTCGTTTACTTCCCCCGGCAATCAGCTGGTGTCATACATCTCCGACCTGACCTGGGGACGAGGTATTTTCGGGGTGAGCGTGGCCATGAGCCTGATGTATTTCGCGGCCATCTCCCTGATTCTTCTGGTGGTCGGCTTCATTATCGAACGGAATGTGTTTTACATGGAATAAGGCGATAAATCGAACGAAAGGTTGATGACGATGAGTGCGGTGCTGAAGAGGAGACTTGCTGGTCTTTCCTGGTCCGTTGTGCGGAGTGTTTTGTTGATCGGTCTTTGTTTCCTCATTGTCAACCCGGTTTTCATCAAGCTGACAACAACGATCATGACAGAGAAGGATATCTTTGATCCCACGGTCCAGTGGGTGCCGCGGGATCTGAGCCTGACGCGGATAGCCAAACACTATGCGGAAGTGATCAGGAACATGGGTTATTTCCGCAATACACTCAACTCGCTTGTGTTCTCGTCCATAATCAGCCTGTGCCAGCTGTTTTCCTGCACGATTATCGGTTACGGCCTGGGCCGGTATCAATTCAGGGGCAGAGGGCTGCTGTTCGGCCTGGTGGTGTTTACCTTGGTGGTGCCGCCGCAGATGATCACCATTCCCCTGTTCCTCAACTTTCGCTACTTTGATTTCTTCGGCTTGCTTAAAGACGGCGGATTTGACTTGATCGGGACTTACTGGCCGTTTTTGCTCACAGCGCTGACGGGAACCGGAGGCAAGAACGGGTTGTTCATTTTCATCGCCAGGCAGCACTTCCGGGGCATGCCCAAAGCTTTGGAAGAATCGGCATACATCGATGGAGCAGGTCAGTTCAGGACCTTCTGGCAGATCATGCTGCCGGGAGCCGGCCCCATTTTGCTGGTCATCTTCCTTTTCTCTTTTGTCTGGCAGTGGAACGATATTTTCTACACATCGACGTTCATGCGCGGCGGCCTGTACCTGCTGCCGTTCGCCCTGCGCGACCTGCCCGGCAAGTACCATTGGAGCGTCAGCACCGAGTTTAGGACCATTGTGAACAACACCGGCATGTTTCTGTTCATTCTGCCGCTGTTGATTCTCTACGTCTTCTTGCAGAGGTATTTCATCGAGAGCATTGAACGGACTGGCATTGTTGGATAAAACCTGGGAAGGAGAGAGGACCATGGCTGCACCCACTGATTTGACCGCGGTTCTGCCTGACGGCAGGATGTTTGAATTCTGGGAAGTGGAACCAAAGTATGAGCGGGAAATCCATGTGAACAACAGGCATCCAGACGCATCGGACGATAATGACGGCACAATTGACCGGCCTTTGAGGACTATCAACGCTGCAGCCCAGATTGCCACTCCCGGTACCCGGGTCCTGATTCACGGCGGGGTCTACCGGGAAACTGTCCATCCGGCAATGGGCGGCACCGGGCCGGACCGGATGATCAGCTACGAAGCGTATCAAGGTGAAGAAGTGATCATCAAGGCGTCTGTTGAGGTAAAGGAATTCAAGCCTAGTGTGGGCTGGCGGTTTTGGCGGGGATTCAGAAGAGAGCCAGATTCCGCTGATTTGAAGATTTGGGAAATCGAGCTGAATCCTGAGGATTTCAAGGGTTACAATCCCTTCTGCGCGGTCAATGTGCTCCACGACCGCCTTTACCTTGAGTACGACAAGACTGATATGACACCTTACTTGAACCGCAGAGGCATGGTCTTTGTGGACGGCAAGCCCATGAAACAGGTGCCCCTGCCGTACATGTTGGGGGAGAGCGACAATACCTACTGGGTGGAGGCCAATGGGCAGAAAGTGCACATCCGCCTGCCTGGCGACGCTGATCCCCACAATCATGTGATCGAAGTGACCAACCGGGAACAGTGTTTTGCCCCCAAGGTTCCTTTCCTGGCCTACATCAAAGTCAAAGGCCTGACTTTGGCCCATGCCGCCACCGGCGCTCCGGTGCCGCAGCGGGGATCCCTTTCCTGTTACCGCGGGCATCATTGGATCATCGAGGACTGCGTCATCGACTGGGCCAACGGCGTGGGCATCGACTGCGGCAACGAATGCTGGCACCATACGATTGAACCAGGCCAGGTGATCGGGCATACCATCATCCGCCGCAACGTGATCCGCAATGTGGGTGTCTGCGGCATCGCCGGCATGTGGGTCAGCGGCATGCTGATCGAGGACAATTTGATCGAAGGGACTGGGTGGCAGCGGATGGAGCTGTCATGGGAAGCAGGCGGGATCAAGCTGCACAACTCCGTCAACTCCCTCATCAGGAGAAATGTCTTCAAGGATACCCACGGCTGTGACGCCTTGTGGCTTGATGTGGGCAATGTCAACAACAGGATCACATGCAATCTCTTCCTCAACGGCATCGAGTCCCGGGAGCACATCTTCATAGAGTGCAGCCGGGATGCGGAAAACCTCATCGACAACAATATCATCTGGAATGTGGAGGGCCGCTACGACAAAGAGCTGCTGCCCAAGGAACCCGGCTCATCCGGCTGGTACAAGACCAGGGAACTGGATATCAAGAATGGGTACGGGATCTACCTGGAAGGCACAGATCGGCTGCGCATGGTCAACAACCTGATCGGCAAATGCCACAAGTCCGGGTTCTTCGCCAAAGTTGTCGCCTTCCGAATCACCAGAAAACGGGGTGGAACATCCCGGGAAAACAAGTTTTACAACAATCTCTTCTATGAATGCGGCGAAGCGGCCATCATCCTTCCGAACGAGCACAACTATGCGGAAGGCAACGTCTATGCCCGCATGCCCGGAGGATATCTGCGGGTGATGTATCCTGAGCCCGAAATGTGCCTGGATCTGGAGACTTGGCAGGAGTTCTGCGGGTTTGACAAGACGGGTGCTGTCGGCGATGTGGAGATTGAAATCAACAGCGATGATCTGACCATGGAGATCACGGTTAACCAAGAGCTTCCCCAAGTGGCGGTCGATGAGAAGGTAAAGACTGACTACTTCGGCAGGGTTGTTGACGGCAGCTTGACGGTGGCCGGGCCGTTTTTCGGTTTGAGCCAGGGCAAGCACAAGTTCAGCATTGATCCGCGGAAGCTGCCCGGAAAATAGGCGAAGGAGGATGATCGTTTTGAGAAGAGGGATCTTGCTGCTGGTTTTAATAATGGCGGCAGCTGCCGCCACAGCTTTAGCCGCTGAAGCAAACGAAGGAGGGGAACCAATGGAAATCAGCGTCACATCTTTGCCTGCGGCCTACAAGCAGGCGGTGCCCGTGGGGAAACAAGGCACTATGCGCGAGTATGTCTATGCTGTCAATAATTACATCAACCAGGACCGGCAGTTGGTGACCAATCAGGGTATCAGCAGTGAAGAAGCAGGCAGAGAAACTGTGGACGGAAATCCGATATACAAACGCTGTTATGTTTACCTGCCGCCGGGATACGATGAGAACGACAAAGACACCAAGTACGATGTGCTGTACCTGCTCCACGGAGTGGGAGGCAGCCGCTATGAATGGCCGTACGGCAGCGGCCAGATCAGCGGCCGGTTTGTGATCGCCAACATTTTCGACAATCTCATCGCCAACGGCGAGATTGAACCTTTGATCGTGGTGTTCCCGGAAGGCAGGAGTTCCGTGGAGTGGCAGAACACCAATTTCAGCTCGGAGCGCGTGAATATCCTCGGTTTTTACTACTTCGACTACGAGCTGCGCTACGATTTGATTCCCTTCATCGAGTCGACATTCAACACCAAGGCGAACATTGCCGATCCGTCTCCGGAAGCAGTTGCCTACAGCCGCCTGCACCGGGCGATCGCCGGCCTTTCCATGGGCGGCATGCAGGCTTTGAATCTCACTTTTGGCGGATACCGTCATGATCACGCGAGTTTCACCGGCGGAGTCGGCATGATGGGCAATGGATTGGTGCCGACGGTGCCCACTCCCGGCATGCAGGACCTGTTCGCCTATGTGGGGGCATTCTCCAACGCCCCGACATCGAGTGCCGGGGCGGTTCTGGGGGCAGGGATCGCCGCTTCTGAATACCCGATGGAGTTGGTGTACATTACCTGCGGTGATGCGGATGGTATTGCCATGGGGTCGTTCCGCGGCTCCACCGTCAGCCTGCTGGAAACCGCCGGAGACAAGATCAAGAAGTACTATCAAGTGGTAATCAAGGGCGGCGCTCATGATTTCAATGTCTGGAACAACGGCGCCTACAACTTCGTCAAGCTTTGCTTCGGCAGGGCGGATCAGGTTGAGTCGGATCGGGTTATCATGACTCTGGACAAATACTGAGGCGAGGATATTCATGTGAAAGGAGAAGAGACCATGCTTCGAGAGGTTAGAGTCGAGAATGGTGTTGTGAGAGGCCTGCCGGCAGCTGATCCCCGGATCACCAGCTTCAAAGGGATTCCTTTCGCAGCGCCGCCGGTCGGTGAAAACCGCTGGCGGGCGCCACAGCCGGCACATGATTGGGACGGCGTGCTGGAAGCTTACACATGGGCCCCGATCGCCATGCAGGCCAGGCCGGGTGTGAGCAAAGAAGATATCTATGCCCGCGAGTGGCACGTGGATCCCGATGTGCCCATGAGTGAAGACTGCTTGTACCTCAACGTGTGGACACCAGCCAAGAGTCCCGACGAGAAACTGCCGGTTTATGTCTGGTACTTTGGCGGCGGTTTGCAGGTTGGCTATCCATCGGAAATGGAATTCGACGGCGAGCGTATCGCCCGCCGCGGTGTGGTGGTGGTGACCATCAACTACCGCCTCAATGTCTTTGGTTTTCTCTGCCATCCGGAAATCACCAAGGAAGCTCCGCACGCACCGGCCAACTTCGGCCACTTGGATCAGCAGTTCGCCACCCAGTGGGTCAAACGAAACATTGCCGCGTTCGGCGGCGATCCGGACAACATCACCATCGGCGGCCAGTCAGCCGGCGGCGGCAGTGTCCTGTCCCAGCTGACATCTCCCCAAAATGAGGGGCTGATCCAAAAGGCGATTATCCAAAGCGGCTTATTTGCGCCTGTATATCCCAATGTGCGCGGACCAAGGCGGGGGCGCAGTCTGGCCGATGCGGAGCAGGATGGTGTCAAGTTCTTCGAGTTCTTGGGCGTCTCGTCTCTGGAAGAAGCCCGCAAGCTCGATGCGGAGTTCATCATGGGCAAAGCCTTGGAGTATCGGGGCTTCTGGGGCACTGTCGTCGACAACCAGTTCTGCGTGGGCAACACCTTTGAGCTCTTCCTGCAGGGCAAGCGCCTCAATGTCCCGGTGATGATGGGACATACATCGTCCGAGTTCTTTGCCAGGCCTATGGTGGAGTCGAAAGAACAGCTGCGGCAGATGGCTGAAGAGATGTTCGGCGAAGATGCGGGCGAGTTCCTGAAACTGATCGGCTTCGACAGCGGTACCATCGAAGAAGTCAGGAACCGGGCCTCTGTCAATGGTATCGAGTATGCCATCCGCCTTGCCGGCCAGGCCAACGCTGACACTGGCCTCAACACACCCATCTATTATTACAATTTTGATGCGGAAATCCCCGGTTGGGACAATCCTGGCACTTTCCATTCCGTGGACCTGTGGTTCTTCTTTGAGACACTGGCCAAATGCTGGCGGCCTTTTGTCGGCAAGCATTATGATTTGGCCCGCCAGATGTGCAACTACTGGGCCAACTTCATCAAGGCCGGTGATCCCAACGGCATAGATGCCACTGGTGAGGAAATGCCTCACTGGGCGCCCTACACTCCTGAAGAGCCGTACTGCATGGTCTTCGGAGATCAGCCCGTGTTTGCCAAGAAGCAGCCGAGCGAGCTGATGCAGTTCTTGGTGAAACATTACTTCAAGCGGGCCAAGAAGTGACAATCACAATCCACCTGGCCCCTTGGTGGATATGGGAATGGGGGTTTCACTATGCTGCAAGCAGGCATTGCCGCGCTTTGCGCGCTCACTGTCGCTGTGCTTTGGGGGTGCCCCGCTTTGGCACAGCCAGCGGTTACGACGGAACAGCCACCGTTGGTCCTGTGGTATGACCAGCCGGCCACGGTGTGGGAGTCGGAAGCGCTGCCTTTGGGCAACGGATTCATTGGCGCCATGGTCTTTGGCGGTGTTGAACGGGAACGGATCCAGATCAACGAGAAAACACTTTGGTCAGGCGGACCTGGTGCCAATGCCGGCTATGACGGCGGTCACAGCCGCAAAACGCCCGAAGAGCTGCAGGAACACCTGGCGGCAGCCCGCGCGATTTTGCAAGAAAATATGAATTATTTCTCCAAACATCTCACGGCTTACATCGATCCCTGGACAGGGAAAGTGGTATCCCACGATTATCCCGAGTTGAGCGGCGCATTCTGGTATCACATCAATTCTTTGAAGGGTGACAAAACCAACTATGGGTCTTATCAATCGCTGGGCGACATCACCATCGAGGATTTGGACCACAAGCCGTTTGTCGTCATCACCTCCAACGCCCATACCGCCGATCCCAATGAGGGGATTGCCAAACTGATCGACGGCCGGACAGACACCAAGTGGTATTCTTCCGCAGGGTTGAGCTGGGGGTACAATCATCCTTTTCCGATTTGGTTTTTGCTGGAACACAGAGAGCAGATCACGATTGATTATTATCAGCTGACGTCGGCCAACGACGTGGAGAACCGGGATCCCCGGTCATGGAAGCTGTACGGTTCCAACGACAACAAGAACTTCACTTTGCTGGACAGCCAAACCAATGTTACTTTCTCCAGAAGGCATGAAACCAAGACTTTCAAACTGCCCGAGGCGGTGAGCTACAGGTATTACAAGCTGGAAATTCTGGAAAACCGCAGCCGCCGTACAACGGACGGCTGCCAGATTGCCGAGCTGGTGTACGGTTTGGCGGGCGAACCTGTCGGCAGCGGCCAGCACGGTTACAGCGAATACCGCCGGAGCCTTGATCTCGACCAGGCTGTCGCCAGTGTGGAGTATGTGCTGGATGGTGTGGGGTATGGGCGGGAGTACTTCATCAGTTACCCGGACAACGTCATGGCCATCATCCTTACAGCTGATCAAAACGGCAAACTGTCCCACCGGATTTCGGTGGAGACGCCGCAGCGGCGGGCGGTGATCGCAGCTCAAGGCGACACCATCACCATGACCGGGAGGCCTAGTGATCACACAGCCGACGGCCTTAAGTTTGCCCAGGTGGTTAAAGTCATTCCTGAGGGCGGCACCATGTATGCCGCCGGCAATGGGATTGTGGTGGAAAACGCCGATTCCATCCTGATTCTCATGGCGGCCGGGACAAACTACCGGCTGTGCCTGGACGACAGCTTTGAATACTTCACAGAGGAAGATCCCCTGGCGGCAGTCCTGGAGCGGGTTGCGGCGGCTGCTGCCAAAGGATACACCCTTCTGAAGGCAGATCACATTGCGGATTACCGCTCTTTGTTTGACCGGATGCAGCTGAGCTTCGCCGGGATGGAGATCCCAGTCAAACCCACAGATCAGCTGTTGGCTGCTTACGGCGGCCGGACCAGCCGGCCCAACTCGGCCGGTGAGGATCTCTATCTCGAAGTGCTGTACTACCAGTTTGGCCGCTATCTCTTGATCGCATCGTCGCGGCCCGGCTCACTCCCTGCCAACCTCCAGGGGATCTGGGCTGACGGATTGAACCCACCCTGGTATGCGGACTATCACACCAACATCAACGTGCAGATGAATTACTGGCTGGCGGAGCCGACCAATCTCAGCGAATGCCATCTGCCGCTGATCGAGTTCATCAACAGCCTTGTGCCGCGGGGAAGGATTACCGCCCAGCGTTACTTTGTCACAACCAGCGGCCGGCCGGCCCGAGGCTGGACGACTTTTCACGAGTGCAATATCTGGGGCAACACTGCTCCGGCTGTTTCCGAAGCATTCTGGTTCCCGGTGGGCGGAGCCTGGCTTGCCCGGCACATTTGGGACGCCTATCTCTTCAGCATGGACAAAGAGTTTCTGCAGGAGAACTTCGACACCATCTTTGAAGCGGCCGTTTTTTGGGTGGATGCCTTGGTGGAGGACGAAAGAGACGGCACTTTGGTCAGCAGTCCGTCCTGGTCGCCGGAGCACGGCCCTTATTCGCTGGGCTGCACCCAGGATCAGGCTGTTGTTTGGGATGTGTTCAACATCACATTGAAAGCCGCTAATGAGCTGGGAATTTTCCGGCCGGAGCTAGAGGAAATCCGTTCCGCCCAGTCGCGGCTGTCTCCACCTCGGATTGGTTTGGCCGGGCAGTTTCAGGAGTGGAAAGATGAGATTACAATCGATATTACCGGTGACTGGGGCCACCGCCATGTCAACCACCTCTACGGGCTGCATCCCGGTGATCAGTTCGTGGCCGGCCGCAGTGCGGAAGAAGACCGGTATATCGAGGCCATGAAGGTGACATTGAACACCCGGGGCGACGGCGGCACCGGCTGGAGCAAGGCTTGGAAGATCAACTTCTGGGCTCGGATCCGGGACGGCAACCGCGCCCACAAGCTGCTGCAGGAACAGCTCAAAGGATCAACCCTTAGCAATCTGTTCGACACCCATCCGCCGTTCCAAATCGACGGCAATTTCGGCGCCACTGCCGGTGTGGCCGAGATGCTGATTCAAAGCCACGGCGGAGCCATCGAGCTTCTGCCGGCCCTGCCGGACAGGTGGCACACCGGATCGGCCAGGGGGCTAAAGGCCAGAGGTAATGTGGAAATCGACATGCAGTGGGTTGGCTCCCAGCTTGAGACAGCAGTGCTGCGGCCGCAGGCCAGCGCCGAGTTGGTGATTAAGGCTTCACAGATAGGCAAGGCCGTTGTCACCGATTCCCAAGGCCACCGCATCGCGGTTCAGGTTTTAGCTGAAGATATGGTTCAGCTGGCAGCCGCCGCTGGTGAGACCTACACAATCGCTTTTGCCGGAGCGAGATAACCGGCTGTTTACGAACCAACGCAAACTGTTGTTTTGCTGACGAGGGTGATATTATGCACAGTCCAGGATGGATCCTTGTATATACGCGCACACCGGTTCCCGGCTGCTATCCCAGCCATTTGGCCCACAGTGTCCACTTGGCTTCCAGCCATGACGGACGGGCCTTTACAGCCCTTCACCGCAATTACGGCATTCTCCATGCTTTGGCGAGCGTAGAATCGCAAAACGTGATCCATGCCAAAGGGCTGAAGCGGCCGTGGATCTTCGCCGCCGCCGATGGCCGGATGGGAATTGTGGCTGTTAAAACCAACCATGACGGAAGTCCTGATCCTGAGGCAAGGGGCAAGGTCCTGCTCTGGCTGACCCAGGATTTGGTCAGGTTTGAACCGCAGGCCCTGGTGGACCTGAAGCGCGATGCCGACGTGGAGCAAGTGGGCTGCCGCTATAATCATGAACTTCAAGTGTACGAGTTCTGGTGGCAGGATTCCACCGGCGGCCGCTACCGCAATGTGCTGGCGGACTTGGCGGATTTGGGGAGCATTTCCCCAGCCGAGCCAGTTTCAGGCTGGCCGGATGAGTTGGGCGGAAGCGGCCCAATCGACTGCTTGAGCGGCTCGGTCCTTCCGGAAGGCGCTGTCCCGGGCAATGCCGTTTATGTTGAAGCCTCGGTTTTGCGCCGGGTGGAACGCAAATGGCTCCCGCTGGAAAACACTGCCGTGACGGTTCCGGAAATGGTTTATGCCCGATCAGCCCAGGATGTGCAGGCAGTGAATGCCACTGCCGTCTATTCCGACGGTTCCACTGCCCGCAAAGCAGTGCGGTGGCAGACTGACGGCATCGACTTTTCCCGTCCAGGAGTTTACCAGGTTAAAGGCACAGTGGTGCAGGAAAAATACAGCTTCCCTCTGGCAGAGGGGTATGCCGATCCGGTGGTGCTGCCGTGGAATGATTGGTACTACTATGTGGCCACCAACGACAACGTGAACAACATCGGCATCTACGTCCGCAAAGGCCGGACCGTGGCTGAATGCTTCGTGCCTGATGCCAAGGAATACCTAATTCTTGATCGGGATGAGTCTCGAGGCCTGGTGCAGACATTCTGGGCACCTGAGTTTCACCTGTGCGGCGGGCGGCTTTACCTGTTCTTTGCCGTCAGCGGCCGTCAGTGGGGGCCCCAGTGCCATGTCATGCGGTTGAAGGAAGGCGGCGAGATCACCGATCCCGACAGCTGGGAGGATCCCATCAGGGTGGTGCGCCGGGATGGATCCAATCTCTGTGATCGGGGCATCACGCTGGACATGACCTATTTCGAGATCGACGGGACAGGATATGTGGTCTGGTCCGAACGCTACCACATCGGCACCCCCCTTGATTCAGGGTCGATGCTGTACATAGCCACTGTTGATCCGAAGCAGCCGTGGCGGCTGACTTCTGATCCAGTGCTGCTGTCGCGGCCTCTTTTCGGCTGGGAGAATGTCGAGGGCACCATCAACAACGAAGGCCCCTATCCTCTCCTGGTCGGCGACAAGGTCTACCTTGCCTATTCCGGCGGCGCCGCCAATGGGTACACCTACGCTGTAGGCCTTTTGTCAACTGACAAGCACCAAGATTTGCTCGACCCTGCCAACTGGTACAAAAGTCCAACGGCGGTATTGTCCTTCTATTCTGTGGAGGGGGAGTACGGGCCGGGCCACAACGCTTTTTACACCAACGAGAACGGTGATGTGATGATCACTTACCATGCTGAGCCAACCATGCGGGGCAGCAAACGCTGCACCGCCATCAGAAGAGTACATTTCGACATCGACGGCGAGCCCAGGTTTGATCTTTCCCCTGACCGCGACCTGAGGCCGGAGCTGGTGCCTGTAACCATGAAAGTCGTGGTTGGCTCATCGGAATAGAGCTGCAATGGAGGAGGACCAGATGAGACATGTGCCTGTTGCCATAGTACTGCTGGTGCTGGCTGTAGTTCTTGCCGCCATGCCAGCTTGGGTCATGAACGCTGAGGGCAGCATCCAAGCTGTGTTTTTTGTGTCACCTGAGGGCAATGACGCCAACCCCGGCACTATTGATCGGCCTTTCGCCACCATCGAGAGGGCGCGGGACGCAGTCCGGGAAATCAACCGCAATATGACAGGGGATATTATCGTCTACCTGCGGGATGGCACCTACCGGTTGGAGCGGACGCTTGAGTTTGATGAGCGGGATTCGGGCACCAACGGCTATCGGGTGATATATCAGGCTTATCCCGGAGAGAGCCCGATCATCAGCGGGGGAGTGCCGGTCACCGGTTGGGAACAGCATGACGGCAGCATTTATAAAGCTTCTCTGGAGCGGGGCGGTAAGCTTAGGGCCCTTTATGTCAACGGACAGCGGGCAGTGATGGCCCGCAAGGAAGTGACAGCCCAGGGCGGCTACGGCAGCTACCGGATCCGGGAGGGCGAAGCGGATTGGGCCTGGGCCGACGCCGCTTTTGCCGACGGAGTCCGTTATCGCTTTGGTGATCTGCCGGAGATTGCCCATCCCGAAGACTTGGAGATCACAACCTCTTCAACATGGAACCTAAACCTGGTCACGGTGCGGGAGCAGATTCGAGCCGGTGTCTACCAGGTACTGCTGCTGCAGCAGCCATATGGGGCCATTGCCCAGAGTTTCGGCTGGGGCACGGAGTTCAAGGTGTCAGGGCCGCAGGTGCTGCACAACGCATATGAGTTTTTGGATCAGCCTGGAGAATTTTATTACGACAAGACCACACATACCTTGTACTACTACAAGCATCCTGATGAAGATTTGGCCTCCAGTGAGGTCATTGCTCCCATGGTCGAAGGGTTGGTGAAGATCAAGGGCGCCTCCCGGAACAGCCGGGTGGAAAACATCAGCTTTATCGGCCTCACCTTCGCCCATTCCGACTGGAACCTGGTGGCCATCGGCGATTCCCGCGGCCAGGCCACCCTGCAGGGCCCCACCGCAGTCATCGCCATGGGCAATCAGAACTGGCACTTCGATATTTACCGGGCCTTTGATGTCCCTGGTGCGGCTGTTGATGTGGAAAACAGCCGAGGGATTGTCTTTGAGCGCAACACCATCAAGCATACTGGCAACATCGGGCTGGCCATGAGAAACGATGTCTTGGATTCCCGGATCATCGGCAGCCGAATCCTGGACACGGCCGGTTCGGCGATAGTCATCGGACACCCGCAGCATGTGTATGAGGGCGATGGGCCTATGATCAAGCATGCTTGGGGTGTGGGCCCGGAAAAGGAGAAGTATCCGCCTGATGTTGAGGGTGTGCCCCGCAGGATTGAGATCAACAATAATTACATCGACGGCGCCGGTGTGCTGTTCCACGGCCAGAACGCGATCATGGCCTTCTTTGTTGAGGATCTGCGGATCACCCACAACCTGGTGATGAACATCCCTTACGGGCCGATCAGTGTAGGTTGGAGCTGGTGGAACTTCAACGGCGATCCTGACAGCATCCTGCCTGGGATACCCACCCGGACGCAGGCCAGGATCACCATCCACAACAACCGGCTGATCGACTACGGATTGACCTTGACTGATACGGGAGCAATCTATCTGCTGGCTGCCATGCCTAACTCAACGGTCAACGGCAATTACGTTGTGGCTTCACCGAAGTACATGCTCAACGCCGTTCACCCCGACGAAGGCACGTCGGGGGTGACGGGCAGGGACAATGTCTTTGACATCGGCAGCGGCAACAATTTCGAGCTGAACGATTGGGGCCGCAAGCACGATGTTCACTTTGACAACACCTACACCACCAGCCGCACTGTCCACCTGGGAGCGCCCAATGTTTCCGTCACCAACCTTAAGGTGCACAGCGATGCCATTTGGCCGCTGGAAGCATTGGCGATCATTGAAAACTCAGGTTTGGAACCGGAGTACATGGACCTGGCACCCCTGTCAGAGCTGATGTTTGTGGCCGATGCCCGCGCCGCGGCAGGGGCACAGGTCCCTGTCAAGTTCCCCAAGGAATTCAGGGGCAGCATTTGGTTTGCTCCGATGGGAACCACAAGCTTCCAGCCGAGTGCCGCCATGGCCCAGGCGGATCTGGCTTCCGGTGTGATCCATGCGCCGCAGGAGGCGGGGCGATACAAGCTGTATGCTGTGGATGATCAAGGCCGGATTGTGATGGAATCGCAAGGCACTCTCCATGTCACAGCCGGCGATTTGTAAAGGTATCGGCTCAACGCTGAGAGTGATACATAGCATTCAAAATAATGGGGAGGTATGATCGTTGCCAAAGAACAAAGGGAAACTTGTCTGTATGGTTGTGGTGTTCGTGCTGGCATTGACGCTGAGTGTGGGATGTTTCACCAGATCAAACGCGGAGGCTGATGATCAGCCTGCCCCGCCGCCCGGGATGCCGTCTCTGAAGGAGATCTACAAAGACTACTTTGAAATCGGGGCCGCTGTCAACTTGTCGACCATCAATACGCACCGGAGTTTGATCGACTTGCATTTCAGCAGCTTGACGGCGGAGAATGAAATGAAACCCGAAGGCCTGCAGCGCACCGAAGGCCGCTTTTCATTCCAGATCGCTGACAGGATTGTCAACCTTGCTGTCGACCAGGGGTTGAAAATGAGGGGGCACACACTGGTGTGGCACGCACAGACTCCTGGTTGGTTCTTCCAGGACAAAAACGGCAACCGCATCGACCAAAAGGCAGTGATCACCGAGGAGGACCGCCAGCTGGTGCGAGAACGGCTGGAGAGCCATATAGAGAATGTGATGCAGTACTATGCCGGCAAGGTTTATGCCTGGGATGTAGTCAATGAAGCCATTTCCGATGACGGCCGGTACATTCTGCGGCAGGATTCGCCCTGGTTCAGGATTCTAGGCGAAGAGTTCCTGGAAATTGCCTTCAGAAAAGCCCATGAGGTGGATCCTGACGCCAAGCTGTTCTACAACGACTACAATATCGAAAGGCCGTACAAGCTCAACCGCACCATACAGATGCTGCAGAGCCTGTTGGACAAAGGCGTGCCGATCCACGGCGTAGGTATCCAAGGCCACTGGTCAGTTGGGGACAGCCTGGCCGAAGTGGAGCAGGCGATCAAGAAGTATGCGGAACTGGGGCTGGAGATTCACATTACTGAGCTGGACATCGGTACCAGGGACATATCGGCGCAGGGCTTGGCCAGGCAGGCTGAATACTACCGTCAGGCTTTTGCCCTGTTCAAAAAATACAGCGATGTGATCACCTCGGTCACGTTGTGGGGTATCTCCGACGCGGCGACCTGGAGGCCGAACGACAACCCGCTGTTGTTTGACAAGAACAGGGAACCTAAACCTGCCTTCTGGGCCATAGTCGACACCGACAAGTCCTGGGAGGAGAACAAGGCCTATTATCTTGGCGAGTAGATGATTGCGGCGGCCGAGGAACGGACTTCTTCAGCTTGTCCGTTCCTTGGCTGAATGATCCACACTACCCAAGGAGGGGCAGGCAGAAATCGCAGCGAGAAGGAGCGGTTTGATTGAAGATAGATGCAGTCATCAAGGAAGCCAACGGTATCGTGCTTAAGGCAGCCAGGGGAAAGATCAAAATCGAAGTGTGCACCGGCAGCATCATTCGCTGCATTTACACAATGGGCGAATTCAGCCCCAAGCCGAGCTTGATGGTGATCCGGAAGGATTATCCCGCCGCAGCTTGGGAGTTCGCCGAAACGGAAGCGGTAGTGGAACTGACTACCGGCAGCCTGCTGGTCAAAGTAAGGAAGGACACGGGCGCGATCAGCTGCTTTGACCGGCAGGGGAACCTGCTGATGAAGGAACCGGACCGGGGCGGCAAGCACCTGACTCCCACCGAGGTTGTGAAAACGGTTTTTGATGAACATGCGTCCATCACGTCCGAGGACACAGCCGATGGAGTCAAGGCCAGGGCAGAGAGTGTCCGGGTGGTGAAAGACCGTACTGCGTTCCAGTGGAAGCTGGAGTTCGAATGGGATCAGGATGAAGCCCTATATGGCCTCGGCTCGTATGAAGAAGGAGTTTTCAACTACCGCCGCCATCATCAGTACATGTACCAGCAGAACATGCGGGCGGTGATACCTTGCCTCGTTTCCACCAAAGGTTATGGAATCTTGTTTGACAGCTACTCACTCATGACTTTCCATGACGATGTCCATGGTTCTTATGTCTGGTCCGAGGTCAATGATCAGCTGGAGTATTACTTTATATACGGCCCTGAGTTTGATGATATTGTATCCGGTTACCGTTATCTCACCGGCCAGGCGCCCATGTTTCCTAAGTGGGCCTTTGGCTATATCCAGTCCAAGGAGCGGTATACCAGCCAGGAAGAGCTGTTGGCGGTTGTCAAGGAGTACCGCCGCCGGCAAATCCCGCTGGATGTGATCGTGCTGGACTGGATGTCCTGGGAAGGAAATTACTGGGGGCAGAAATCGCTGGATCCCGCCAGGTTTCCCAATCCGGAACAGATGATGCGGGAGCTGCATCAGCTGAACGCACGGCTGATGGTTTCCATCTGGCCGCACATGCAGAATGACGGGCCCAATCAGCTGGAAATGAAGGCAAAAGGCTATCTGCTCGGCAACCAGTCCACTTATGACGC
>FIZJ01000035.1:27121-33660 GCA_900019385.1 uncultured Clostridia bacterium | reverse complement strand
GGTTCATCCAGGATCAATACCCTGGGTCTAGTCGCCATCCACTTGGCCAGGACAACTTTCTGCTGATTGCCGCCGGATAGATTGCGCACCAGCTGCATGATGCCCGAAGTGCGGATATCCAGCTGCTCAACGAACTGCTGAGCGATTGAACATTCTTTTGGCCTGTTCAAAAGCCTGTATTTGAATGTCTCCAGGATCGACAACGTCACATTGGAAGCGATGTCCATCGGCAGTACCAGGCCGCAGCGCTGGCGATCTTCGGGCAAATAAGCGATTCCTGCCCTTAGCGCGTCGCGAGGCGACCGGATTTTCAGTTCTTTGCCCAGCCAGATTTTGCCTTGATGCAGGCGGGTTATACCAAAAACTGCCTCGGCAAGCTCCGTGCGGCCGGCGCCTACCAATCCGGCAAGCCCCAGGATTTCGCCTTCCCTCAAACTAAAAGAGATGTTTTTAAACTCGCCCAGCCGGGTCAGATTCTCAACCCTGAAGATCTCCGCGCCGGGATCAACCGTTGTTTTCGGGTACATCTCATGCATGGGGCGCCCAACCATCATGTGGATGACATCATCCACCGTTACTTCACTGATTTCATGAGTTCCGATATACTTCCCATCCCTTAATACCGTAACCCGATCCGCAAGCTCAAACACTTCATCCAAACGATGGGAAATAAAAACGACTGCCGCGCCGCTGGCCCGCAATCTGTTGATGATATCAAACAGCCGCCTGGTCTCTTGAATTGTAAGGGCAGATGTCGGCTCGTCCATGATCAGAATCTTGGAGTCAAGGGATAATGCCTTGGCAATTTCCACCAGCTGCCGTTCAGCCACATTCAGGTATTTCATTGGGGTATCGGGGCTGATATCCAGCTCAAGTTCCTTAAGCAGCCTGCTGGTGGTATCGTGCATTTTCGGCCAATCAATCCGTTTTGACTTGGGGTATAATATCGGATGGCCCATAAAGACATTTTCAGTAATGCTTAACTCCGCGAATGTGGTTGGATCCTGATAGATGGCGGCTATCCCCGCTTGTTGGGCATTGATAGGCCCGGCAAAAACAACCGGTTCGCCGTTGAGCAGAATGTGGCCTTCATCTGGTTGATGGACTCCAGTAATGATTTTTATCAATGTGGATTTCCCCGCCCCGTTTTCACCTACAAGGGCATGGATTTCACCAGCCTTTAGCTGAAACTGGACTTGATCCAGTGCTGTGACACCGGGAAATCTTTTGGTGACATTGTGCAGTTCGAGAAAATAGTCGCCCACTGAGACCTTCTCCTTTGGGGTTCTTTCACTATCTATACAATAATTCAGTGGAAGCGAGCTCTATGACTCGCTTCCACCGCTCGATGACAACTTCTAGTAAACCAGGTACCAATCGTCGATGTTGTCCTTGTCGAACACGAACGGGGCTCCCAGAACCACTTCCAAGCCGCCATCCGCGGTCTGGATGATTTCTCTTTCACCCATCCGGCCGATTTTGACTGTTTCCCCGGCCGCGCCTTTGATCTCTCCGGTCAACAGGGCATGTGCCATGTAGGTGGACACATAGCCGAGATCAATTGGATTCCACAGCGCCACAGCCTCACATGTGCCGTTGCGGATGTATTCCGCCATCTCGCTGGGGAGCCCCAAACCGGTGAGGGCGATTTTCCCGGACAAGCCCTGGTCCTCGATCGCCCGGGCTGTCGCAGCCACACCTACAGTTGTCGGACTGATGATTCCCCGGAGGTTGGGGTACGCCCGGAACAAGCCGAGGGCTTCGGTGTAGCTCTTTTCCCGCAGGTCGTCGCCGTAAACGATGCTGACCAGCTTCATGTTTTCGTACTGCGGCAGTTTCAGTTCTTCTTTCATCCACTCGATCCAAGTGTTCTGGTTGGCCATGGTGGACGCGGCGCTCAGAATTGCGATCTCACCTTGGAAATCGATCATTTCCGCCAGCAGTTGGACTTGGATCCGGCCGATGAGTTCCATGTCAGCCTGGTTCAGGAACAAGTGCCGCCCTGCAGGAGCCACGGCTGAGTCAAATGCCACGACCTTGATTCCCCGGTCCATAGCACGCCTTGTCACCGGCACCAAAGCATCGGGATCGTTCGCGCTGATGAGAATCGCGTCGACTCTTTGGGCGATCAAGGCATCGATAATTGCGATTTGGCCTTCAGCAGTAGGAGTTTCCGGAGCTTGGAAAATGAAGTTGATGCCTAATTCGGCGGCGGCTTCCTCGCCTCCCTTGCGGCATGCCTCAAAGAACGGGTTCCCTGCGCCTTTGACGACCATTGCTATAGTGTACTTTTGTGCGAATACTGGAGCGGCCATCATCAGGCAGGCTAAAAGCACAACAGCAACGACCATCAGTTTCCTCATGGTTTAGATCCCCTCCCTAGAGTATTGAATAGTTACTCATTCATATTATTAAACACTATGTTAATGTTTTCCTTCATGTGCAAACAGTGAATTTTACCTAAAATTAATAAACGCCATCCAAATGGATGGCGCAGCTTAACCTTAAAATCATTGGCCTTCATTTAATCTTTCTCAGAATTTTGATCAAGGGGATGCCCAGAATCAGGACGACTGCCGCTTCGCTGACGGCAATACTCCCTGCCACCAGCCAATATGGCTGGCTGTAGAAGCGGTGCAGGTAAGCGCTGACCAAAAATGCATTGAACAGGATCGGCGACGCGTAGGCTATCCAGGAATCGCGGTGGCGGTAGGTCACGTAGGCGGCGATCAGTGTGACCGCACTGCCGCCGAAAATATCCCAAGGGCCCAATCCGCCGAAAATGTTGGCGGTCAACACCCCCACAAACAGCCCCAAAACCGCTTCAGGATAGAGCATGGGCAAAAGGGTCAACGCTTCTGCCGCCCTGAACTGCAGGGGCCCGAAGCTCACCGGCTGCAAGAGGTAGATTAGGACGATATAGACCGCAGCGATCAAGGCGGCCCGGACATATTTCCGCATCGTTCTCACTCCACGCGCCAGATTTCCAGCCCATACAAATCCTCGAGTTTATCAGCGACAAAGCTGCCCGCGTCTCTGACGCCGCGGTTGTAAAAGAGGGGGCCGAGTTTCTTCATCATGAAGTCGATAATCAGCATGGCGGCCAAATCACCTATTTCCTGCTCCAATTCGTTGAGAAAGTAATCCTTCACAGCGGCGACAAGCTGTTCCTGTTCCTCTTTTGAAAGCTCAAGCCGTTTGTCCACCTGCGCTCATCTCCTTTGCTTTATATTGTTCTGCCTAAGCTTGCCAATGCCTGCTCCCGTCAAGTAGGAATTGCGTCAAAAGCGGCGAATCGTTGTTAAAGGCTGAACTAAGGCTTTTGTCAGGAGGCTGGTTTTCCATGCACAGCTGTGGACATAAAGGCGGGCACGCCGATTGTATCAGGACTGTGCCGATTTTCAGCCATATCACCCATGAAGAAATGCTGGAAATAGCCAGAATCATTGAAGCCCGGACCTACCGCAAGGGTGAAATGGTATACCTTGCCGGCGATCCCGGCGGCAAACTCTACGTCCTGCATACCGGCAAAGTTAAAATCACCAGGATCAATCCAAGCGGAAAAGAACAAGTAATCCGCATCCTCGGCCCCGGCGAGTTCATGGGCGAGCTGTCTTTGTTCCGATCCTCGCCGCAGACAGACAATGCCGAAGCCCTGGAAGAATCCACCATGTGCGTGATGGACGGCGCCAAGCTTAAAGAATTGATGCTGAAAAATCCATCGATTTCTCTGAAAGTGATGGAAGAGTTGAGTCAACGGCTGCAAAAAGCTGAGAACTTGATCGAAGTCATCAGCCTGGATTCAGTGGAACAGCGCCTTGCCCAGGCACTGCTGGCTCTAGCCGGTGACAAAGCAGAAATCACCCTGAAGATGGCCAAAAAGGATTTCGCCTCCCAGATGGGGATGAGCCGGGAGACACTCAGCCGCAAGCTCGCCGCCTTTCAGGAACAGGGGCTGATTAGGCTTGAAGGCCAGCGCAGGATTGTGATTCTCGACAAAGAAGGGCTGCAGGCAGTGCGGTTGGGCCCGTAGGGACAAATAAAGCCTTGGTTCCTGGAGAAAGGAACCAAGGCTTTGTTTTATCAGTCATAGGCCGTTATTACAGCTCGTCCTTCTTCTGCTCGATGCTCTCCCTCCTGTGTTCGTTTTTGACCTTCAGCTCTTCTTTTCTTTCAGGTGACATCGGCTCGTTTTCCATAGCAATCTCAGCGTCGCGAATCCGATCCTCTGTATGTTGGATCTGCTGCAGTACATTCTTACGGCTCTTTTCCTTTTCATCCAGCTTGCGTTTGGCCATGAATCACGCTCCTTCCTGAGAATTACACTAATAACATTTACATGTAGGCAGTAGTTTATGCATCTTTTCGGCCTTACAGCTGATCTTCGCTGCGATCCGTCGCCGGCGGCGGAGCTGGCGACAGCTTGGAGATCTCGGCCCTCCATTCAGGCGTCATCTTGATCTCTGCCGCTGCCAAAGAGGGTTCCAGTTGTTCCACGTTCCTGGCGCCAATAATCGGCGCGGTCACGTTGGGATGCGACATCACCCAGGCGACTGCCAAAGACACCGGATGGACACCGTTTTCCCGGGCATAGGCGGCGAATTTCTCGGCTATCTCATAGTAGGCAGCCTGCCCGTACCGCTTGACATACATTGGGTTTTCCACCAGCCGGCCCTGCTCCGGTTTTTGATTGGATCCATACTTCCCTGTCAATAATCCCCCGCCCAATGGGCTGTAAGTGACGACGCCCAGTTTTTCGGCTGCGGCCAGCGGCAGGATTTCCACTTCGGCCTGCCTTTTCACCAGGTTGTACATAGGCTGGATACAGGCGAAACGGGCTTGGTTTGTCATGTCTGCAATCCCCAAAGCCTTGGCGATCTGCCAGGCCGCCCAATTGCTCACCGCGGGGTAGAGAATCTTACCCTGCCGCTGCAGATCATCCAAAGCCCGCAGTGTTTCCTCCATGGGTGTCTCTGGGTCCCAGTTGTGGACGTAATAGATATCAACCCAATCTGTCTTCAACCTTCTGAGGCTCGCCTCCACTGCCTGCTTGATGTGGCGGCGGGACAAACCGGCGTCGTTCACATCGGTTCCGGTCCGGCCCCAGACTTTGGTGGCCAACACGATCTGATCGCGGCAGCCGTGCATGAATTCCCCGAGCCACTCTTCGGAGACACCCTGGTTGTAGACATCGGCTGTGTCAAAAAAGTTGATTCCCGCATCGCGGCAGCGATCAAACATAGCCCTGGAGGCAGCCTTGTCAGCATCGCCGCCGAAAGACATCGTGCCGAAACAAAGAGCCGATACTTTGACTCCTGTCGCGCCAAGCACTCTGTATTCCATGATTTCACCTCTTTGCAGATTGTGGTTTTGTCCATATCATATCATAAGCGCCGCCAGTATTGGGAATTATACTGGCAGCGATTATGTCGGGAGTGAAAGGACATGTGGAACGGCTGGCCCTTGGACCGTGCCGTGATCTTGTTTGCCGGTTTCGGCTTCAGCCTTGTCTTTATCCAAGTGACAATGATGCACTACCGGCAGAACTTCCGCCACTGGAGCCAGTGGCTGCCGGTGATCGCCCTCCCCGTCCTGGCCCTCAACGCCTTTTTTCTTGCCTGCGTCAATCACCCCACCCTCAGGAACGTGTTCGCCGTGCTGGCCGCCGCCGGTGTCATCGAGGGTTTGTTCGGCTTCTACAAACATTTCACCGGCGTGGGGAAGCGGGTTGACGGATACCGCTTCCACAATTTCCTGGTTGGCCCGCCGATCATCCTGCCGCTGTTGATTTCCGCCTTGTGCGCCCTGGGGCTTCTGGCCCTCTGCCGGCCGGAGATGATCCCATGAATGGCGAAAAGTGGGGGCTCTACCCCGATTATGATGTCATGGAGCATGCAGATCAATGGGACGATCTCACCCGGGAAATCGTGATGCAGCGGCTCCATCCTCCCACGGTGCTGAAACACTTAAGCGACTGGGAGCAGAACATGATCGCCAAAATCAGCGAGCACCTCGCTTATGAGGACCGCGGCGAAATTATTGCCTGGATCGTGAGTTGTTTCGATTCCCAACTCGCCGCGGATGTCGGCGAAAGCGAACGGAAGCCGGGCGCGCCTCCCCAAGAGAAGCTGATCCGTGACGGTCTCAAGGCTCTCGATCAATGGGCGAGGATGCTCAGCGCCCAGGGTTTTCTGGAATGCGGCACGCAGGTCCAGTTCCAGGTTCTGAGCCGGCTCCAGCTTGGTTCCCTGCCCGCCATTGATCAATGGAAGGATTCCCTGCAGAAAGACTTGTTCACCAAACTCGCAGGCATGGTGATCAAGGCGTATTACTCCCACCCTGTGGTGTGGTCGGATATCGGCTACGGCGGCCCGGCCTATCCCCGCGGTTATGTCCGGATTGAACTGGGATTGACCGATCCTTGGGAAGCCAAGGTCAAGGAGGATTGACATGGAAAACCGCGATCCGGTGATGCATCACTGCGACCATTACGACGACGGCCATTACGTTGACATGAACCACCGCAAATACGGCTCCGA
>FIZJ01000035.1:0-27107 GCA_900019385.1 uncultured Clostridia bacterium | reverse complement strand
GGGCATCAGGAGCACGACGGCGCCTTTGGCGATCCTTTCGGCACCTTTTGCCGGGCGCCCGCCCTGCATCAACCGGGGGTTCTGCAACCAGGGCTGCCTGCCGAACGCCAAATTCAGCACCTTGATCCAGCACATTCCGGAAGCGCTGCGCTACGGCGCGGAGATCCTCAGTGATTCGATGGTAACCCGGATCCTTGTGGGGAAGGACGGTTGTGTGGAAGGGGTGGAGTTCGTCCACGACGGCAAAACATACGAGCAAAAAGCCAAGCTGGTCAT
Organism: uncultured Clostridia bacterium; assembly: GCA_900019385.1. Lineage (GTDB taxonomy): Bacteria > Bacillota > Limnochordia > Darwinibacteriales > DTU012 > DTU012. The sequence goes on along the minus strand of FIZJ01000035.1, from coordinate 26,831 downwards.
CGTTTCAACGTTCGTGATTGAAACGCCGCGGCTGCTTCTGAACTCCGCCTGCGGCAAATACCCGGACGGATTGGCCAACAGCAGCGGGCTGGTGGGGAAATACATCATGCCCCACAGCGGCCACGATGTATACGCCAAGTTCGATCAGGAAATCCGCTTGTACAAAGGGACTCCGGTGATGGCGGTCAGTCAGGACTTTTATGAAACAGATCCCAAACGGGGCTTCGCACGGGGCTACTCCCTCAACGCCCACGGCAGCCGGCCGGTGGAGATGGCGGCTGATGCGGCGGCCAAAGCGGGCATTTGGGGCAAAGAACTGCGGGATATCATGCTGGAATACAACTACTACGCCCGCATCACGGTGGTGGGTGAAGTGCTGCCCGACATCAACAACTGTGTCACCCTGAGCGATGAAAAGGATGAATACGGCCTTCCCCGCGCCCTGGTCAGCTTCAGCTACGGGGACAATGATCGCAGACTGATTGCCCACGGGATCGCCAAATGCAATGAAATCTTGAATGCCGCCGGCGGCACTCCCGCCTTTGTCGTCCCGGACACCGCCCATCTTCTGGGAGGATGCCGCATGGGAAAGGATCCGAACACATCGGTGGTCAATGAGTTCTGCCGGAGCCACGACATCCCCAACCTGTTCATCTGCGACGCCAGCGTCTTTGTCACCTCGGGAGGCGCCAATCCCACGGAAACGATCATGGCCATCGCGTCCCGCACTGCCGATTACATTATTTCCCACCGGGATGAACTGTTTTCCCGGGACAAACTAATGCTGAAAGCAGTACATCATTAACAGCATTGGAGGAATGAAGGCAGTGGAGTGGAAACGATTTGTGCCGTTGTTCATCGCTATCCCCCTGCTGATCGGGCTGGTGGTGTACGGGCAGGGAAGGCAGGCCTCCGACCCCCTCAAAACGCAGATCCCCGGCGGAGCAAACTCCCTCGATCAGCTCGATCGGTTTCAGCTGGCCATGGAGTTGGAGGACAACACCCAGGTGGAAATGGATTATGAAAAACCGGAGGGTGAAGAGATGTTCGCCCTGGTGAGAAGGGAAACCGCCGAGGGGGACGTTGACCGCGTCGAAGGAGATCCGGCGCTGAAACAGATCCAGGCTCTGGTGCAGAGCATTCCATCCCTGACGGAAAGTGAAACTTTGAAAGTGATTCAGGGGATCCTGGATCAGGAAAAAGTCGCCGCCGAGAAACTGCGCCGTTTTGAGCTGCGCTACCAGCTGAAAGACGGCCTGCAAAAAATGATCACACTGCAGCATGAAAAAGAGCAGCCTGAAAAACCTGCCCCCCAAAACCAACAGACAAGTTTAAGGACGCCGGCTCCCCAACAGCCGGCGCCTCAACAACAGCCCAAACAGCAGCCACAACAGCCACAGCAGCAAACTCCTCAGCAGCAAGCCCCTCAGCCTCCTCGTCAGCCTCAAACTCCGCAGCAGCAGGTACCCGAGGAGCAAGCACCTGAACAGCCTGCTCCGGAGGAACCCGCCGGTGAACAGGCAATGCCTGAGGATAATCAAGGGCCCCGCAATAATAACGACGCCAATAATAACAACAATAATAACAACGGCAACGATTGAAATGATCAAACAAGCCCCAGCTCAACTGGGGCTTGATCACTTTCGCTTTCATTTTCGGCTATCAGGTTGCCCAAAACCTGGTAATCGCCGGAGACCAAATGCAGTCCACCTCCGGCACTGTCAAAGATGAGGATGGTAATGGAATCGCTGGCGTCACCATCACCTATGAAGGGGAAGTAAGCGGTGCGACCGAAACCTCAGCCAATGGCACATTCACCATTTCTGGCCTTATAGGCCCGACAACCATATCCGCCAACAAAGAAGGCTGGAATTTTTCGGAACCGATCACCGTGGACAAAGCATCAGATGTGATCACCTTCATCGGCAACAAGAAACTATACCCTTTGACAGTCAGTTACCGCGGCTTCGGAACCGTGACAGAGACTGTGCTGGTCACTGCGCAAGGTGATTATGAGTACGGCACAGTGGTACAATTACTTGCCATTCCCGATGAAAGCTGGTATTTCAGCCACTGGGAGGGCGCTCTCTCAGGAAAAACAAACCCCACGGTAATCACCGTCAAGGAGGAAACCGAAGTAATAGCTGTTTTCACCGGCCCTGCGTCAATAAGTGGAAGTGTTTCGGTGAAGCATCGATTCCCCCGATCAATAACCGACAATCCTACCACATCAAGCATGCTGCCAACGGTAGGATCGGACGCGGCGGCAACAAGCATCCGGCGCGAATCGGACAAAATTATCATCAGCTTTTACCCGGATATGACTGAAAGCGAGATTGTGGAAATCCTCGAACAGTCCGGATTCGAAACCATAGGCAAACTGTCCATCGTAAACGCATATTTGGTTAAGCCAGCCGATGACAAACCGGGGCTCTCGCTTTTCAGCGCCCAGACGATTCCCGGAGTCCGGTACGCTCAGCCGAACAACTCTTTCGAATCACTTGCGGTTGCCTATCCGAATGATACGTTTTTCCCGTCCCAGTGGCATTACTCTTTGATTCGGCTGCCGCAGGCATGGACAGTAACGACAGGCAGTGATTCTGTCCGCGTCGCAGTCATCGATTCAGGCGTGAAAAAAGACCACCCTGATCTGAGAGATCGGCTGGATTTCGACTACGGCTACAACTTCCACGCTGGAAACTCCGACTTCGATGATGACCATGGGCATGGAACACATGTGGCCGGCATAATCGGCGCCGTCTCAAACAACGGCATCGGAGTCGCAGGAATCATGTGGGATGTTGATCTGCTTCCGATTAAAGTGGCAGATAGTACCGGAACAGGAAATACATGGAGCATGGCAAATGGCATTCTGTACGCAGCAGGCCTGCTGGATGAAGAGGGAATGCCCTCGAACCCCTATCCCGCCGCTGTAATCAACATATCCATGGGATATGATGGTTATGACGAATTTCTGCATGAGATTGTCGATCTGGTGTTGAGCACTACGGACACTCTTATTGTCGCGGCTGCAGGCAACAGTTCAAGCTTTGTCGCATTCCCAGCCGCTTACGATGGTGTTATAGCGGTGGGAGCAGTTGATTACAATTATCCAAACACCCCAAAACGTGCCCCGTATTCCAACTGGGGCAGCCTTGACGTCGTTGCGCCAGGCGGAAACATGGGCGTCGACAGCGACGGAGACAATGCAGCTGATGGAGTTTTAAGCACAGGAATCGGCACAAAACCAAATGATTATGTCTACATGCAGGGCACCTCAATGGCAGCGCCGCATGTGTCAGGCGTTATCGGCCTGATGCTTTCCGCAGGAATTCCAAGCAGCCAGGTCTTAGACATTTTACACCAAACCAGCATGCCTATTGGTTCCAGCGATTTCTATGGACATGGCTTAATCAACGCCTACTGGGCGGTGAACGCCGTGGACAAAATGAGAATTATTGTTGGGACAAGGTCTGGCGATCGTGTGGAAGTCGTCGCAGAGACTTCCGTGGATCCGCAGGGGGGAGAATTCGCGTTCAACCATATCCCACCAGGGGATTATCAGGTGTTTGCCTGGGTTGATGTCCAGCCTGGGTCCAACACGATTGAGCCCGGCGACTATTTCGCCGAAACGGAAGTGATCAGTTTTGAAGGAGATCAGAGTTATACAATCACGGGAGACGTCACTGAAATAGACACTGTCAGCCAAGAGATAGCTGCTTCCTTGGATGTGGCCCAGGAATAAAACAATTAAAGAGCCGCCAAGTGATGATCTTGGCGGCTCTTATTTGTTCCTTGCTTGTGTTGTCAGCCTCTCTACCTAGTCTAACTTCTTCTCTTTTATCTCCGAAGTGATCTGCTCGATGAACCGCTCCAGCCCGAACTTGCCCAGATCGCCCTGGCGGCGGTGGCGCACTGCGACAGTGCCTTCGTTCATCTCATTGGTTCCCACCACGAGCATATACGGGATTTGCTGGAGCTGCGCTTCCCGGATCTTTCTGCCGATCTTCTCATTCCGCTCGTCAATTTCATAGCGGATCCCGAATTCACTGAGTTTGGCGGCGATTTCCCTGGCATAGGGCAGATGGTCCTCGGCCACTGGAATCAACATTACCTGCACCGGCGCCAGCCAAGTTGGGAATGCTCCGGCAAAGTGCTCGGTGAGAATTGCGATAAAGCGCTCAAGGGCGCCGAAGACAACACGGTGCAGCATTACCGGGCGGTGTTTTTGGCCATCCTCGCCAATGTAGTAAAGGTCAAAGCGCTCCGGCAGCAGGAAGTCCAGCTGAATGGTGGCGCACTGCCAAGTGCGGCCGACGCAGTCCTGCAGGTGGAAGTCGATCTTCGGCCCGTAGAATGCGCCGTCTCCCTCGTTGACCTTATACTCCAGGCCTTTGTTCTCCAGCGCTTTCCGGAGAGCGTCGGTGGCCATATCCCAAATGGCGTCATCGCCCATGGCGTTTTTCGGCTTGGTGGACAGCTCCACATGGTACGGGAAGCCGAAGATCTTGTAGACATAGTCAATCAGGTCAATGACACCGATGATTTCGGCCTCAACCTGGTCAGGCCGCATGAAGATATGGGCGTCATCCTGAGTGAACGACCGCACCCGCATCAAGCCGTGGAGAGTGCCGGACAGTTCATGGCGGTGCACCAAGCCCAACTCACCCATGCGGATCGGCAGATCCCGGTAGGAGTGGATCTTGCGCTGATACATCAAGATACCGCCGGGACAGTTCATCGGCTTGACTGCATAGCGCTGGTTTTCGATTTCGGAAAAATACATGTTGTCTTTATAGTGATCCCAGTGCCCGGAGCGGTGCCACAGTTCCTCCCGGAGCATGATGGGAGTCTTGACCTCGCTGTAACCGCGCTTGATGTGCTCTTCGCGCCAGAAATTCTCCAGGACGTTTCGCAGCACCATGCCTTTGGGATGGAAGAACGGAAATCCTGGGCCTTCGTCGACGATGCTGAACAGATCCAGTTCGCGGCCGATCTTGCGGTGATCCCGTTTGGCTGCCTCTTCCAAACGTTTAAGATACTCATCCAGTTGGGATTTCTTGAAAAACGCAGTGCCGTAGACCCGCTGCAGCATCTTGTTGCGGGAATCGCCCCGCCAGTAGGCGCCGGCAACACTCAAAAGCTTAAATGCTTTGATCCTCCCGGTGCTCGGCAGATGCGGCCCGCGGCACAGATCGACAAATTCTCCCTGGCGGTAGACGCTGATCTGTTCATCCAGGCCTTCAATCAGCTCAAGCTTATATGTGGCATTCTGGGACTCGAACAGCGCCCGGGCTGCTTCCGGAGCCAGCTCTTCACGGGTAATCTCGTAGTCTTCAGCAATGATTTTGGCCATCTCCGCTTCGATCTTTTCCAGATCGTCGGAGCTTAGGGTGTGTTCCATGTCAAAGTCATAATAGAACCCGTCTTGAATGGTCGGCCCGATGGCCAGCTTGGTTCCCGGCCACAGCCTCTGGACTGCCTGAGCCATGACATGGGAAACTGTATGCCGCATCACGTCAACACCGTCTGGCGAATCGGTTGTGACAATTTCCAGTTTGCCGTTTTCGGTGAGACGATAACTCAAATCCTTGAGTTCGCCGTTGAAGCGGCCGCAGACCGCATCCTTGGCCAGCCTGCCGCTGAGGGAAGCCGCCGCCTCGGCGATGGTAGTCCCGGATGTCACCTCTATGATATCTCCATTCGGCAAAGTAAGTTTGATCAGTTCCATGCTTTTCACTCCTTTTTCTTTTTTCTTGTCTGCTGTGAACAAAAAACCCGTCCCTCAAGACAGGGACGGGTTCACCGCGGTTCCACCCTTGTTAACCAGGGCTTGGTTCCCCTGGTTCACTCATTGCGAGGTAACGGTTCAACCGGATTGGCTTACTCATCGTTCAGCCAAACAGCTCCAAGGTGGTTTTCCGGCCAGCATGGCCTTGAAGAAGCTTCCAGCCTTCGGCTTCTTCTCTCTGGAAAGGTTATTGGCCGTACTCTTCCTCTTCACAGCATTTCAACAGCGTTTTCTTTAAGATACCACATCCAGGGCATTTGTCAAGGTGTTTCTGTTAAGAAATCGTTGCTATGCGGAAGTTAAAATCGTACTCGTAAACCATAAGCCCGGGTATGTTGCTCGCTGATAGCACAAGTTTTTTTAAGGCCTTATGCACACATATGATTCCTTTTACTACCTGGCCTTCTTTCGCCAAGTTACGTTTTACCCAAGCCATATACCGAGATATTTGGCCTACTACTTCGTCATCACTTTCGTTTCGCTTGAGCTCAATTACAACCAAATCTTTGCTCCCTTTTTCAACGGCTAACAGATCAATCCTTCCAACTCCACTAATAATGTATTGCCGTCCGTAGCCGTTTTCGTCCTCATATATACTTAGGTGCATATCACAGAATGTTTCGCCTCTATTGATTCGCTCTTCAATAAACGTTTCAAGTATCGCCTCACTGTGTATCGGAGCAACCCTCTTGAATTCTGGACGTTCATCAAGTCGTTCCGAAAACGTTTCGACAAACTCATCTAAAGCTTGATCCTCATCCTCTGTTGCCAATCCACTCTGCGATGTTTTAGCCTTAAGTTTCTCTATTCTCTGTATCTCAGTGAGTGCCGATTTAAGGATTTTTCCATCTTTCCCAATATGCTTAAGAGTTTCAATGGCATCATCATACCGTTTCAGTCTACAGAACACTCTTGCTAGGGTCCAGTAAGGGGAATATCCTTTGTACACCTGAGGATCCCATAGTTCTAATGTTTTACCAAATACAGCTATTGCTTCATCATACTTCTTTTGTTTATAAAGACAATATCCCTATAAATCCAGTATATCTGGCTGATCTCCATATATTGACAATATTATTCTAAATTGATCCTCCGCTTTCTGATAGTCTTTAACGTCGATAAGACTCCATGCGTACTGATATCGCAGGCTAAAGAATTTCTGGGCCCACTCGCTGGAAAGCAATGCTTTCTCGAAACACTTAACTGCCGCTTTTCCGTTCTTCTCATTAGCATATGTCACACCTAATCCAAAATGAGCAATCCAGGCTTCCTCAGAATCATTTGTGACCTTGCTAAACGCGATTTGGGCAGATTCAGAATCTCCTTTAAACAAATAATTCCACCCTTGTATGATATAAGTTCCGAATATTTCTGGCCAGCGCTGTGTGAAAATTGTCTCCAACTCTGACCACTGTAATGAACAGCGGTAATCGTACATTATGCCAAATTGGTAAACGAACTCGCTTGGGCTCGGAGGATCGTTCTGCGGATAATAATGATCGAAGTATTTTATATACCAATTAGCGGCTTCTTCGTACAAACCGTCTAACCATGCCACATAAGCGCGAGCCCAATACACCCTTTCGACATTCTGTGGAATTTGGAGTAAAAGCTCACGCAAACGTTCTGCTAAACTTTCCTCATAGCTATTATCGAGAAACTGCGATATTTTTCAGGCAAGCTCGATCTTAACATTAAGATCATCGGGATTAACTGCCAAATCGCTTTCCAGGTCGTCAATCTCACGCCGTAGTTGAACTATGTCTGGATGCTGATCTGCCATAATGTACAATCCCTCCGTTTTCGCTGAAAAGCAGGAATGATCTACACATTTTTTCGTTGAAAGCCAAATTTATCCTTTGCATTTCAAGAATATATCTGGATTACCTGGATATAACAAACGCTCGTTCTCATCCAGAGGCGAGCAGATCAGGATTCCAGCTATAGCAACAGAGACCTAAATGAATTACTGTAGTTCTGAGTTAACACCAATACCGATTTTATAGTGCGACTCATTTCTTCAAATACGAACATACCAGGCTAATGGTTTCATCCTCGGTGACATACCGTTCGGAGAAAGCGAACTTGTAGTGCCCGGCATCGATCACCCCATTGCCTTTCTTAACCCTGGTGTTTTTGGCATTTCCGGGAAGCGCCAGGTATAAACCAGATTTCGCATTAGCACCAAGGTTATTTCGTAACTCCCCGATCATAAGATTCGGATCCTCAAGCGTACTGCGGATCACTTTCCGGTTCGACAAAAACACATCTGCCATGGTGTGGAGCGGGTAGACTTTTGGCATCCTTCTGTAGACCGCTCTTTTATTGGTACTGTGCGGATTCGCAATGTGCTCGTACTCGATTTTATGGCCTTCATTATCAAAAACACCTATCAACTCCGAATCGGCATCATAGCCCCAGCTGAACCAAATCTCTCCCTCCGGAATCAAACCACCAGTTTTTGCCAGTATTGCGTTGGCTCGCTCGTAGAAATCGTACATGGGCACATCGTAAGAAGTATAGGTCAAAGTTTGATGCTCTAGGGGGATGGAAATGAGCACATGCCGGTGCTCGTCCTCCTTTGCTGGTGTAATATGGGACAGCAGCTTTGTCAAAGCGCTGACAATCCCCTTGCAAGTTTCGCAGACAGCGACGTGGCGTTCCACTTTGACACGGTCTTCTTCCATAATTTTACCCTTGGCATATTGATAGTAAAACGGATATGTTTCACGGCATCCCATCACATATTCTCCTTCCACCAGGTATTGAGCAAGCCTTTGCTTCACCTTTGTTAAGCCGTAGTGGCTTTTGGACTTAACCGAACCAACAGACTGGTTTGTGATATTAGCTACCATGCGAACACTGAAATCTTGAACATAGCGATAATAGACTACCTGCTGCTGTGGTTCTGGGAGTTCTCTAATCGCAGCCATCACCCTCTGGACGAGTTCTTGATGTTCCACACGATCTTCAAGGTTTTCCGAGCTCACCAGCGTATCCACCAGCATAACCGTTTCGGTATCAGGACCTATGTCTGTATAAATGGAGATTTCTGCTCTTCGGTTTTCCCCCTCCATGTAACGGATCGCGGCGTTCCAGGCTATTCTCTGCAGCCAACGCCGGAGTCTTCCCTGCTCTTGGTAGCTGTCATAGTTCTGATAAGCGCGGATGAACACTTCTTGCACTAAGTCTTCTGCTGCTTGTGTGTCCTTGACAATGCTCAGTAAGTATTGAAACAGCCAGTTTTTATTATTCACAACCACTACTTCAAAATCTGGTTTGCAGCTCAAGCATTCACCCCGCTTTCCCAGGCGCCTTGGGTGTTTCACTATTAATAATACCTTACGAAGGCATTAGGTTCAAAACTGAATAACTGTGGACTAAGCCTGCCGTCCGGCAGACTTTTTCATTGCAAAGACGCACCTCTCCGCATGCATGCTTGGAAATTGATGCAGGATATAATGGGTTCTATGCAGAACGATGGATTCAACCAGAGTGTGGAGGTGCCAAAATGGGCAGATGGTATCGGTTGGACAGTGCCGCCAAAGTATTTCCAGCCGCTATTGCCGAGAACAATTCGACAGTTTTTCGCGGCGCTGTCATTCTGACCGAGCCTGTGGATCCCGATAAACTACAGCAGGCGGTGGACATTGTCCTCAAGCGCTTCCCTACCTTTGCGGCCAGGCTGGGAAACGGCCTTTTCTGGAACTACCTGTATGAGAACAACAGCCGGCTGATGGTCGAAAAAGAACAAACTTATCCCAGTGCTTTGATTGATCCCGAAGCCAACAATGGATTCATGATCAAGATCCTATACCATTCCCACCGCCTCGCTGTCGAGTTTTTCCACGGACTGACAGATGGAGTCGGCGCTTTGGAATTCCTGAAAACACTGGTTTATCAGTATTTGCTGCTGACTGGAAAACCTGTGCAGGATGAAGGGATCCTATTGCTTCCCGGAGCAGAGCCAAAGCCGGAGGAAGCAGAGGACAGTTACCAGAGGTATTATCAGGCGGTCAAAATCGAGAAAATGGAAATAGAGGAACCCCATCGGATTACAGGAACCGTCTACAAACCATACGGGCATCATGTGACCCATCTGGTGGCTTCCGCGTCGGAACTGACCGGATATGCCAGAAGAATGAGGACATCCCTTACCGGTTACATCGCTTCACTCTTAATCCAAGCTATCTATATGGAAGAGTCCAAGCGTAATGCTGTGACAAAACCTATTATCATTGGGGTACCGGTGGATCTGCGCCGGCTGTTTCCCTCACAGACGCTGCGAAACTTTTACATCGGCACCCGTTTGATCGTGCCAGCGGCATCTAGTCTTGAATTGGAAGATCTGGTCAATGAAGTCACTAAACAGCTAAAGCAAAATGTCGCCAAGGAGCATCTGCAGCTGATGATGGCGGCAACCTCCTCAATCAGGTTCGAACGCATTCCAGGGGTTAGAATCGCCCCGCTGATGCTGAAAAACCTGTTTATCCGCCAGTTGTACAAGCGCTACGGGGATACAACAACCATGAACCTGTCCAACTTGGGGAAGGTCAGCTGGCCGGAATCCGCTGCCGGGTACATCAAGGGAATGGAGTTTGTATCGTATCCAAAAGCCAGAACACCCATCAACTGCGCCATAGGCTCGTGCAACAACCGGTTGAACATCTCGTTTGTAAGAAACATGGTCGAAGATGGAATCATCCGGCGTTTTGCCGAGCTTCTATCCACCCACACAGGATTGGAGATAGAAGAATATTCCAACAACTGGGGAGCACAAGAAAATCACCCACTGTATCCTGACTATCGCCTTGCGCATCCGGCACCTAAGCGGAAAGTCGCTTTCAAACCCGACAGGATAATCAAGGAATGGCGGGCAATAATGCACAGATGATATGAGTATGATGGCAACATTGGGTAATCTTTTGTGGTTCATACTAGGTGGAGCCGTTATGGCACTCACCTGGCTGGCGATTGGGGTTCTCTTTAGCATAACCATTGTGGGAATACCAATCGGCAGGGCTTGCTTCGAGTTTGCCAAGCTATCGGCTTTCCCATACGGGAAAGAAATCATCAGGGAAACCGAGCTGAAGGGGAAAAGTCATACATCCCCTGCCTGGAGGGTCATTAACCTCGTCTTGAACGTGATTTGGTTTCCCATTGGCTTGTTCCTGACTCTGACGTACTTTGTCCTCGCTGTAGTTTACGCCCTTACCATCATCGGAATACCAGTAGCCATAGTCTACGTCAGGATGGGGCAATTCGTCCTCGCTCCCGCAGGGTGCAGGGTGGTCAGCAAAAAACAAGCCTTTGCCAGTGCGGTAGCCAACGAGATGGAAAGACGGCTGAATCAATAGCTGACGAACAGCTGCGTGAAATAAAAACGATGCGTGGATTCGGCGTTATGTGCCGAACCTACACCAAGATACTTGAACCAGTCACTGAGCATGTTTGCCACCATTCCTTGCTGTGGTTTTTGGCTGCCAACGCCGCGCTGATCCCTCTGGTCGATTCTGGTATTTGCTGCTGCCAGGATCTCCATAGGCGCTCTAGACCAGCTCATACCGCATAGAAAAAGGCCGCTTTTGGCGGCCTTTGTCTTTCTAACTTTTTACAGTTTAAACCTTGCTGCCAGCTCTTGCAGATCGGCTACCATATTGGCAACATTTTCCGCCATGGACGCCACTTCGTTCATGGCAGACGCCTGCTGCTGGGCAGCCGCCGCCAAACTTTGGCTGGTGTTGTCCATTGAGGCTGTGGAAACATTCATGTCGTTGATTCGCTCAACGATATCATCAATATTCGCCAAGAGGGAAGCGAAACTCTGCTGGGTCTTGCTTAGCGCCTTATGCCCTTCCGCGACTTCTGCCCGTGTTACACCTATGGTTGTCACTGCCTGGGAAACATGTGCTAACAAGCTCTGTGTCTCCATTTACCGGGTGGTCTCCTTTATAGAGCATCTGCCCTTCTACCCGCCATGGCCCAGGGAACTCCGCTTCTAAAAGTTCGAACATCAACGCCAGATCCGACTGCACCTTCGTTAGTGCCAAGCCCTCCGCCTGCTTTGTGATAATACCCTGCGAAACTACGAATATGACTGCCGCCAGAACCACAATCGCCCCAACAACCGGAATCAGGGCTTTCCACCGCAGTGACAGTTGTTTCAACGACAACATCTCCTTCTAGTTTTAGAGTCCAACAGAACAGACCAATCTGCGCATGCTGTGATGAACTTCACTACCACTTTTCACCAATTAGTTCGGTGTGATTCCAAATATTCCTTTGTATAAACGGCTGGCACATGGGCCGAAAACAAAAAGACCGCCAAAACGACGGTCTAATTGGGTTCGCTAGTGGCGCGCCCGGCAGGACTCGAACCTGCGACCTTTTGATTCGTAGTCAAACACTCTATCCAGCTGAGCTACGGGCGCATGTTGAAAAAAATGGCGGAAGGGGAGGGATTTGAACCCTCGGAGGGCTTCAACACCCTCAACCGCTTAGCAAGCGGTCCTTTTCGGCCACTCAAGCACCCTTCCCAATTTGTTCGCCACATTGACAAATCCTAGTCTACCACAGATAAACGCAGGTGTCAACCGCCCATGCCTTGAAAAATCTTACTTGGCAACCTGCAGCGTGAAGGTAATCGTGGTCCCCTGTTCATATTCGCTTTCCGCCCAAATCCTTCCTTTATGCCGCTCAATAATGTGCTTGACAATGGACAATCCCAGGCCGGTGCCGCCCATCTGCCGCGAACGGCCTTTGTCGACGCGGTAAAACCGCTCGAACACCCGTTCCAGATGCTCGCTGGGAATGCCAATGCCTGTGTCAGTAACGCTGATCGAAGCGATCCCGTCGTTGACCGCCGCTTCGATCCAAACCTGGCCACCCTGCTTGTTGTACTTGATGGCATTGTCCACCAGATTGATGGCCACCTGCCGCAGCATCTTGGGATTTCCCAGGACAATCAAGTCGTCCAGCCTGTTTTCGACGGCGACCTCCCTCTCTTCCGCTTTGCTCGCAAGCACGGTGATGGTATCGTCAAAGATTTCCTTGAGGTTCACTTCCTCGAAAACCAGTTTCTGCCTTCTGCTCTCGATCTTGGTCAGGTCGAGGAGATCGTTGATCAGGGTGATCATCCGATCCGTCTCCCCGCTGACAATGGAGAGGTAGCGCTGAACAAAAGCTTCATCATCGGTCTTGCCGTTGAGAATCGTCTCGACAAATCCTTTGATGCTGGTCAGCGGAGTCCTCAGTTCATGTGACACATTGGCCACAAACTCCCGGCGCATACTCTCCAGGAGACGCAGCTCCGTGACATCCCGCAGGACAATTACCACACCGATGGTTTTCCCTGCCTCGTCCTCCAGAGGGCTGCTGGTAACCGCCAAAACCTGCTGGCTGGAGAGTTCCGGCCTGATTTCCGTGTCAATCGCCTTGCCGGTCGACAGTGTGTCGGATACAACTTCCACCAGCTGGTAGCTTTGGAAAGCCTCGGTCAGATCCTTGCCCATCAGGCTGCTCACATCTTCGTTAATCATTTCCGCCATGCGCCGGTTGGCCAGAATTAGTTTATAATTCGTATCCACAGCCAAGACCGCGTCCTCCATGCTGGTGAGGATGGCGTTGAGTTTGTTCTCCCGGTCATGCACCGTTTGAAACATCTCTTCCAAGGTCTGGGAAAGCTCGTTGAAAGCGCGGCTGAGCTGCCCGATTTCATCCGTGCTGCGGACCAAGACCCGCCGGCTGAATTCCCCAACCTGCAGCTGCCTGGTTAGATCCAGCATCTCGCCCAACGGTTCGGTGATGTTGCGGTTGATGTAATAAGCGATCCCAAACGCCATCAGCCCCATAATCCCTGTCAATACCACCGCAGCCTGGGATAAAAATGACAACGGCGCAGTTATTTCTTGGGACGTGGTAGCCAGCCGGACAATCCCCTTGGGAAAACGCACGGCCACATACAACTCTTCCAGATTCGAGCTCTCGCTGATCCTCCTGGCTGTGCCAACGCCCTCCTTCAGAGCCTGTTGGAACTCCGGGTAATCGGAAACATTGGTAAAGTATTCAGACGGATAATATGAATCGGCAACGATATTGCCGTCCAGATCCAGGATCGAGACTCGGCGTGTTGTTGTTTCACTCAAATGCCGCATTGTTTCCCGCACGTTCTGCCAATCTGTGGTATCCAGCCAACGGCCAACCAATTTGGCATCGGACTCTAGATCCATGTACAGGTTGTCGATCAAGGTGTTTCTGGCAAAGAGCATAACAAAAAACGTGGTAACCCCCATGCTCAGCAGGGTTACCACTAAGACAAGACCAGTCAGTTTAAGGAGCAGCGGCCGGTGCAACCTAATTCCCCCTCAGCTTGTACCCGACACCATGGATGGTCTCGATCCGTTCTTCTCCTTCCGGGCCTAGTTTTCTGCGCAGATGGCGAATGTGGACATCCACGGTCCGTGTCTCTCCTTCGTATTCATAGCCCCATACCTTTTGCAGCAGAAACTCTCTGGTAAGTACTTTTCCCGCATTTTGCATGAATGTATGCAGCAGATCGAATTCCTTGCGGGTCAAATCCACAGGTTTGCCTTTCACCAGGACTTCCCGGGTGCCCACTTTCATAAAGATCGATCCAACAGTGTACTCATCCGCTTCGTCGTCTTCTTGTCCGCTGGAACGGCGCAGCACTGCTTTAATACGGGCAATCAGCTCCAGGGGGCTGAACGGCTTGGTGATGTAATCGTCGGCACCGAGCTCCAACCCCAGCACCCGTTCCAATTCGGTCTCTTTGGCTGTAAGCATGATTATCGGCACATTGCTGGTTTTTCTGATCGCTTTGCACACATCGTAGCCGTCTTTGCCTGGAAGCATCAAATCCAGGATGATCAAATCCGGTTTGTTGGCTTCGAATTTTCCCAGCGCGGCGATGCCGTTGTCGGCAATTTCCACTTCAAACCCTGCCTGCTCAAGATTGACCCTAATCAGTTCCTGGATATTAATCTCGTCATCCACAACCAAGATGCGTTGTTTCATGCCTATCATCCCTTCATTATTGTTGAACGCTCAATACGCAACCCCGTCGAGCTGCTGTTCCGATGCTTCACTGACTACTCTAATGATTAATCTGTGAGGTAAGCACACAATGGTTTGGCCTACCTGCCTGATCCAGCCAAACTGTATGCAGATTTTATCGGGGCAATCCGCTTCAATAACCCTGACTGCGCCATCGGCAAAGTCAAGAATATTGTAACCTCGGGCTGTTTCCGCCCGATAATTTTCCAAATCAGCGTCAAGGTCAAATCTTTCGACAATTACGCCATCGATTTCCAATATCGCGATGTTTCCCGGCTCTTTTGCCCGAAACAGGTTACTGGTGAGCATTATTCCCCCTATGAGCAACAATACGACGAAAATCAACAGATCTCCTTTTCTTATTTTCATTTTATTGCCCCTTTGTAAAAAACCCTTTCCTAAAGTGCCAGACTCCAGAAAAGGGCGTGCGATTGCGCTATCCTGGCGGAGGGGGTGGGATTTGAACCCACGGAGGGCGGAAACCCTCGACGGTTTTCAAGACCGCTCCATTCGTCCGCTCTGGCACCCCTCCGAACAAAGGATATTATATCGTAAAACAGGCCATTTAACAAGTGATCTATCAGCCAATTTTGTCCAAACCCTGCATGTAGGGGCGCAAAACCTCAGGAATCGCAACGGTGCCGTCTGCCTGCTGGTAATTCTCCAGCACCGCGGCCAAACAGCGCCCGATGGCCACTCCCGAGCCATTTAGTGTATGCACGTATTCCGGCTTGGCCCCCGGCTCCCGGCGGAACCGGATGTTGGCTCTCCGCGCCTGAAACGCCTCGAAATTGCTGCAGGACGAGATCTCCACATACTGCCCGTAGCTCGGCATCCAGACTTCCAGGTCCAGCTTCTTGGCGGCTGTAAAGCCCAAATCGGCCGTGCACATCTGTGTCACTCTGTAAGGCAGTCCGAGTTTTCGCAAAATGTCTTCCGCATCATTCACCAGCTTTTCCAGCTCATCGTAGGACGTCTCTGGTTTGACAAACTTGACCAGCTCCACTTTGTTGAACTGATGCACCCGGATCACACCGCGCGTATCCCGGCCGTAAGCCCCTGCCTCTGAGCGGAAGCATGCCGAGTATGCCGCATGGTACAGGGGGAGTTTGTCGCCGTCCAGGATTTCGTCCCGGTATAGGTTGGTGACCGGCACCTCCGCTGTGGGAATCAAGTAATAATCCAGGTTCTCAAGTTTGAACATGTCCTCGCCGAATTTGGGCAGCTGCCCGGTGCCGGTGGCGCTGCTTTTATTGACAATGAACGGCGGGAACACTTCCAGGTATCCGTGTTCGGAAGTGTGGACGTCAAGCATGAAATTGATCAACGCCCGTTCCAGCTTCGCACCCATCCCCTTCAGGAAATAAAAGCGCGCTCCTGTCACTTTCGCCGCCCGGTCAAAGTCGATAATATCCAGGTTCACACCTAAATCCCAATGGGGCTTTGGTTCAAAGTTAAACTGGCTCGGCTGGCCCCAACGGCGAATTTCCTTGTTGTCGTCAGCGCTTGCACCTACATGAACCGACTCGTGGGGAATGTTAGGGATCCGAAGCTGACGGTCGAGCAGCTGTTCATCGATTACCCGCAGCTGTTCGTCGTAATCCTTGATCGTATCGGAAACAACCTTCATTTCCTCGATCAAAGCCGACGCATCCAGTTTGTTCCGTTTCATTGCGGCAATCTGATCCGAAACCGCGTTGCGCTTGGCTTTCAGCTGTTCCACTTCACCGATCAGTTTCCGCCGCTGGTTGTCCAGCTCCAACAGCTCGTCCAGAGGAGCATCTTCACCCCTCTTTCTCAGCATCTCCCTGATTGCTTCAGGATCTTGCCTGATCAAACGTAGATCCAGCATAAACATCCTCCTTGGACTTAGTATTGCCACCTGAAAAAACTAAAAAATCTCATCCCTGCTCTGCCAGGGACGAGATTTACCCGCGTTGCCACCCTTCTTGGCCGGTTTGAAAGCACAAACCAACCCTCTCTAACAGCGTTAACGGGCTTACCCGCAGAAGTTGCGCCTACAGCTTCCTCCTCGGCTCCAGGGTGGACATTGGCGGCGGTCGGCCAATTCACACCGTCCATTGGCTCTCTGAACAACCTGCGCTGCCAATTACTTCCTGTCATCGCCTTTGCATATTTTGGACCATTATACAATAATTCCACTAGGATTGCAAGGAGCGGCGGCTGCGGACAAAGGGATATCCCAAATCCTTCCAGCCCATCGGCTGGTCGAAGCCGCCTGCCACTCGAGACAAGAACACCAAGGCGATAAGGCGGCCTACAAACGAGATGAAGAAAACGCTCCGCATTCCCATCAATTCTGCCATATAACCGCCAAGCAGCTGCCCGCCTGCGGTGGCCAGGCCTATCAGCGCATTGTAAACGCCCACATACAGGGAACGGCTGCTGTCAGGTGTAACCTCCAGCAAGAGGTTGAAAGCAGCCAGATTGTGGCCGCCCCACATAATCCCGCCCCAGAATTGAACAGCGAGCCCCAATAATGGATTGGGGGCAATAAACCACCAAAACGGAACCATCGCAGCCCCCAGGCCGGCTTTTACCATAATGTTTTTCTGCCCGAACACATCGGTGAGCCTTCCCCAATACCTTTGGCACAAAATGGTGCCGATGATGGCCGCGGACTGGACATAGGCCCAAAGAGCTTCGGTCCCGTTCAGATCTTGAATGAAATACACCGGTGTCAACGGGCTGATCAAGTTCACTCCCAGGCTCCACACAAAAAACGCGAGACAATAATAGGCGAAATCTTTGTTGTGCCTGAGGCTAAATCCGCGCTTTTCACGCTGGGCTGCGGATGTGCGTGTTGATTGGGGCGCCTGTTGCACCTTGATCTGAAGGAATGCCCACAGCGACACAAGGCCTGTGATCCAGGCCAGCACAAACAAGATCCGATAATTCACAGGATAACGCAGAGTCAGGATTTTACCGGCGAACAAGACAGCAGCCAGCGCCACTATGTTCATGATAATGTTTCTGTTGGCGTAATGCCTGCCCCGGATCGGTTTGGGGACAATTTCAGCCTGAATCGCTATCCAGGCCGGAACTCCAAGTGTGGCGCCGACTACTCTCAAAGTAGCCAAGACAATAAGTATTGAAACACCCCACTCCAGCTTCACCAAGAAAGGAAGAAAGGCAATCAAGAGCCAACTGCACCGGTTCCACAGCGAACCTATAGCGATCAAGGCTTTCCGATTTGATATCCTGCCAGCCAGAATGCCGTAGGGCAGCTGCAGTATGTTGCCCAACAGTGTGGGGAAGGCATTCAGCATGCCGATTTGCGAGATGGACGCTCCCAGCGATAATGCGTACAACCCTAGGAAAGGGTTGGAGAGATTGTCGCTCATAGCGGCGAAAGCACCGTCGATGGTATTCATCTTCAGGTTCTGCTTCGCCTTGGTATCTATCATGTCAACGGCGGGCATCAACCCATTACCCCTTTACAGCCTAGACTTTGCTTCCAGACCTCAATTCCGGATAGAGGGGAAATCTCTCCGCGATCGCTTTCACTCTGTGCTTTATCTGCGTGTAGTCCGACACGTCGGGCGACAGGGTGTCGCTGATGATCTCGGCGATTTGTTCCATTTCCGCTTCCTTCAAGCCCCGGGTAGTCAATGCTGGTGTCCCCAAGCGGATGCCGCTGGTGACCACCGGGCTTTCTGTGTCGAAAGGAATCACATTCTTGTTGACTGTGACCCCTACGGCATCAAGCAGATCGGCAGCCTGTTTTCCTGTATAACCTCTTGCTTTGACGTCGACCAGGATTAGATGATTGTCGGTCCCACCTGAAATCAACTTAAAACCACGCTGTATCAAGCCGTCCGCAAGTACTTTGGCGTTTTTGACCACTTGCCGCTGATAGTGTATGAACTCATCGGTCATGGCCTCTTTGAAAGCCACTGCTTTGGCTGCGATCACATGCATCAGCGGCCCGCCCTGGATTCCGGGAAAGACTGCCTTGTCGATTTTCTTGGCTAGCTTGCGGGTCGAAAGAATCATGCCGCCTCTGGGGCCCCGCAGTGTTTTGTGAGTTGTAGTGGTGACCACATCCGCATAAGGCACGGGGCTGGGATGAACCCCGGCGGCAACCAGGCCTGCTATGTGAGCCATGTCGACCATCAGGTAAGCCCCGACTTCGTCAGCTATTTCTCTCAGCAGTTTGAAATCGATAAACCGAGGATAGGCAGAGGCACCGGCCACAATCAGTTTCGGCTTGTGCTGCCTGGCCAGCTCCCGGATTTGATCATAATCCAGGCATTCTGTTTCTTTGTCAACGCCGTAGTGCACAAACTTGAACCACGATCCGGACATGTTGACCGGGCTGCCGTGGGTCAAGTGGCCGCCGTGGCTGAGATCCATCCCCAAGACCACGTCCTTGGGTTTGAGAAGAGCGAAGTAGACAGCCTGGTTCGCCTGTGCGCCGGAATGAGGCTGTACATTGGCGTGCTCAGACTTGAAGAGTTCTTTCGCCCGCTCGATTGCCAGTGCTTCTGCTGAATCCACATGTTCGCAGCCGTGATAATAACGTCTACCTGGATATCCTTCCGCATATTTATTAGTCAGCGGGCTCGCCATGGCCTGCAGCACCGCAAGGCTGGCGAAATTCTCCGACGCGATCATCACAAGCTTTTCATCTTGGCGTTTGATGTCCAAATCGATGATGTCCATGATTTCCGGATCAACTGCGCTCAAATGCTGATACACACTCTTACCCCTCTCGTGCATTTTCCTTTGACTCACCAAGGAGGTTCTTCCATGCAAACAGAATTCCGTACGGTCCTGGGTATGGCCTTGATGCGGTTCTTGGCCGGAGCGGTTGAAATCACCGCTGCCCTGCTCATGCTCAAGTTCGCCACAGTCCAGACAGCAATGAAGATCAACGCGGTACTGGGGATGATCGGGCCTACTGTGCTCATGCTCGTGAGTTTATTAGGATTAATTGGATTATCCCAGCAAATTTCCTATGCTAAAATGTTAATTATTGCGGCCGGTGTGTTATTGATTTTTTACGGTGCCCGATCCTAATAGTTAGATATCCCGGGAAACCCCCGGGATATCTTATTCCTGCAGAATGCTTGCCACTTCACTGCCAGGTGTCAGCCACTCTGTGTGGTACACTCCCGGCTTGTCGATCCGCTTGTAAGTATGGGCGCCGAAATAGTCGCGCTGCGCTTGAATCATGTTGGCCCACAGCGTTTCGCGCCGGTATCCGTCAAAGTACGCCAGCGCCGAGCTGAATGCCGGAATCGGCAGGCCCAGCTCAACAGCCTTGGCCACTACGCGGCGCCATCCGGGCTGGGCTTTCTCCACTGCTTCTTTGAAATAAGGAGCGATCAGGAGGTTTGGCAGATCTGGATTCTGGTCGAAGGCTTCTTTAATCCTCTCCAGGAACTGAGCCCTGATAATGCATCCGTTGCGCCACATCAGAGCGATGTCGCCGAAGTTCAGGTCCCATCCAAATTCTTTCGAGGCTTCCCGCATCAAGGCAAACCCCTGCGCATAGGAGCAGATCTTGGAGGCGTACAAAGCTTGCCGGATATCTTCGACGAACGCTTTGCGGTCGCCATCATATGTGCCTGTCGGGCCCGAAAGCACTTTCGAGGCGGCAGCCCGCTCTTCTTTGACAGCGGACAAGCACCGGGCAAAGACTGCCTCGGCGATGGTCGGCGCCGCAATGCCCAAATCCAATGCCGTCTGTGATGTCCATTTGCCTGTGCCTTTCTGGCCGGCGGCATCAAGAATCAGCTCAACCATCGGCTTCTTTGTTTCTTGATCAACTTTGGCCAGGATTTCGCTGGTGATCTGGATCAAATAGCTGTCCAACTCACCTTTGTTCCATTCGGCGAAGACTTCATGCATCTCCTGGGCGGACATCCCCAGGGCGTACCTCATGATGTAATAAGCCTCGGAAATCAGCTGCATGTCGCCGTACTCGATACCGTTGTGGACGGTCTTGACAAAATGTCCGGCCCCTTCTTTGCCCACCCACTGGCAGCAGGGGGTTCCATCGGCGACCTTCGCCGCGATGCTCTGGAAAATTGGCTTGACCAGCGGCCAAGCATCAGGCGACCCGCCCGGCATGATGCTGGGACCTTTCAGAGCGCCCTCTTCACCGCCGGAGACACCGGTGCCGATGTATAAAAGCCCGGCTTCTTCCACTCTTTTGGTGCGGCGGTTGGTATCTTCGAAATGGGAGTTGCCGCCGTCGATAATCACATCGCCTTTTTCCAAAAGGGGAATCAGCTGTTCGATGAAAGCGTCCACCGGCTGGCCGGCCTTCACCATCAGCATGATCTTCCGCGGCTTCTTCAGGGAATCGACCAATTCTTGCAGAGAATAAGTTCCGATTATGTTTTTGCCCTTGGCGCGCCCCTCGACAAAGTCGGTGACTTTCTGAACGGTGCGGTTATACACTGCCACTGTATAACCCTTGCTTTCCATGTTCAGCACCAAGTTTTCGCCCATCACGGCAAGTCCAATTAATCCAATGTCCGCTTTACCCATTTGTTGTTCCTCCTTTGATATTATTGGTTATTTGGGTATATTCATGCTTTAGCAGTAAAGCATCCTCCTCAAGAATCGGGCTCTCGCAAATCAGCCAGCCGCCCACATCAAAGTCAATCAGTGCCTGCAGCACAGCCTTGTAGTTCATGTCCGATTCTGTTAAGGCAAGGTGCTGCCTTTCGCCTTTGGGTCCGTATTCAATGCCGGATAAATGCATGTGCAGGTGATCCAGCGCGGATCTGCCCAGTTCTTTACCGACATATTCCAACACTTCGCAGATTTCTTCATATGTGTTGACCGCACCTTGAGTGCGGGCATGGAGATGGGAAAAATCTATGCACGGATAAACACCGGGAATTTCCGCCGACAGGCGCGTTATTTCCTCAACCGTTCCGAATTGAGAAGGCGCCCCAGTTGTTTCCGGACAAAGGCGGATGCGGTTCCCTTCATCATCAAGGATCCGGCGGACCTCTGTCAGTTCCTGTTTGACCTTTTCCCACACCAGCTCATGATCATCGCCGTGGTAGTACCCGGCATGGAATGTAAGGCTTTTGGCTCCAGCCAGCCAGCCAATCCTGGCTGCTTTGAGAATCCGGGCTTTGCTGGCCTCAACCTTTTCCTGCTCTTTGGAATTGAGGTTGATGTAATACGGAGCGTGGACTGTGAGCTCGATTTTGATCTCTTCGCAAAGCGCGCGCAGTTCCCGGGCGGCTTTTTCCTGCATCTGCACGCTGCGGACAAACTCCAGCTCCATGCAGTCCAAGCCCAACTCAGAGAGCTTCTTCACTCCCCCACTGGAAGTGCGGGGCTCCGCCTCCAAGGGAATTCCGGCTGTGCCAATCAATACTCTGTTCAATTGCGCCCTCCTTTAGTTGCCCGGAACCCACAGTTTCTTGGAGGCTTTCAAAATCGCGTCTTCCGCCGGTTTTTCCTCTTCTTCGTCCTCAAGCTCGTACAGGGGCTCCAGATCTATGGCGTCGCCGAGAACCTCCTGAATGTCCAGCATCAACTTTTGAAAAGCCATTTCCGCCTGGAACAGATCTCTGATATACGGGTTGATATTCAAGACTTCGTACAGCTTGCTCAATTCCTCCACCTGAGATTCGGTCACAGGTGTCCCTTCCAGATGCTGTTTCTGCAGATTGAGCTGCTTCTTATGGAAATCCCGGAGCATCACTTTTGCGGCATGATGCTGTTCAAGCTGCTCTCTGGCCTGCTTCAGCCGCTGATACTCAGGAGATTCGACAATCGCATCGGCCAGCTGCTTCGCTATTTCTTTGATGTCCACACGACCATCTCCTTTGTGCTACACTTTGAACCTGATGCTGATGATATCGCCGTCTTGAACAATATATTCCCTGCCCTCAAGCCTGAGCATTCCTTTTTCTTTGGCTTTCTGCATGTTGCCGGCAGTGATGAAGTCCTCATAGCTTATCACTTCAGCCCGGATAAACCCCCGCTCCAGGTCGGAATGGATTTTACCCGCAGCCTGCCTCGCATTGGTTCCCTGCCTGATCGTCCAAGCCCTGACTTCATCTTCTCCCACGGTAAAATATGAGATGAGCCCCAGATGGGCGTACACAACCCTTGATAGGCGCTCAATGCCCGATTCGGCAATTCCCAGATCCGCCATGAAAAGCGATCTGTCCGGCTCTTCCAGCTGGCTGATTTCTCTTTCCACCTGTCCGCTGATCAAAATAACCGGAATGCTCCGTTCGTGGGCCCAATCTTCGAGCTCCTCTTTCTGCGGGTAGCTGTGCCGCCGCATCTGTTCTTCATCCACATTTACCGCAATCAACAGCGGCTTGCGGGTGAGAAAATTGTAACCACGGATCAGCTTTTCTTCTTCTTCCGTAAGCACCACAGCCCGGAGCGGCTGTTCCTGCTCAAGGGTTTCCTTGAACCGGCGCAAAAGCGCTGTTTCCTTGGCGCTGGTATTGTTCGCGCCTTTCGCCCGCTCCTTTTCAATTCGGCCCAGCCTGGTTTCAACCAGGCCCCAATCGGCCAGAATCAATTCTGATTGTATTTCCGCCAGTTCACTCATTGGCCTCGCCGCCGAGCTGTTGTCAAAAGCCCTCACGACTTGAACGACTGCGTCAACATCCTTCAGTGCCTCCAAGAGTGAACTGCCGTTTTTGTTCTGACTCTTGGGCAGGTTGGCGGTGTCAAGCATTTCTATGGCTGCATATGTTGTCTTTTTCGGACTGAAGATTTGGGATAATTTGGTCACCCTCGGATCGATGACTCTGGCAATACCGGTGTTTGCCTTCAGGCTTGGTTTTTGGCTTAAGTGGGACGGATTGTTGGTTAACAGCTGAAACAGTGTTGTCTTGCCGCTTTGCGGCAGTCCGATAATCCCTATTCTCAATTGCTGCTGCCTCCATTGTTCCGATTCGCGATCATTGTAACATATTTCTATTGTCTCCGCATCCCTCATTTTGCCACAAATCAACAAAAACCACCATCATAAAACGGGTTTTGTCGACGGTGGTTTTTGTATAGGGCATCTTCACAGGGAGACTCTGCTTATGCTATCTAGCCTCTTCGACCAGCTTGGCGGCATAGGCGGTAATCTTTTCAAACTCGTTCGCCGCCATCGCCGCCTTATCGATCAGGTTTCCGCCCACACCTAAGAGATCGACTCCCTTCTGGCGGTACTCTTTGGCGTTCTCCACGCTGATGCCGCCAGTGGCCATCAAAGTCACATGATCCAGCGGCCCAAGTACGTCTTTGAAGAACCTTGCGGTGACAACGCCGGCGGGGAATATCTTGACCACATCAGCCCCCGCTTCGCAGGCCTGCTGGATTTCGGTGGGGGTCATACACCCGGGGACGACCATCCGCCCATAGCGGTTGCCGAGGCGTATCAAATCGACATTGAGTGTCGGCGCCACCAGGAACTGAGCTCCTGCCAGCATGGCTGCCCGGCCTGTTTCAGGATCCAGCACAGTCCCTGCCCCAACAGCGATATCCTTGCCCAGTGCTTTGCGGACATCGGTGATGGCCTGCAGCGCGTTCTCCGTATCCATCGTTATCTCAATGGCCTTGATGCCCCCATCCACCAAAGCTTTGGCCAGTGGTACCGCTTTGCTGGTGTCGAATTTGCGCAGTACTGCCACAATCCGGCTTTCAATCATTTTCTCGTATACTTCCAGTTTGTACTTCATTTTTTTCACCTCTGTCAGATTTTCAATAGTTCGCTGATCTTGATCGGCCGGTTCTCTTTCACTGACTTCCACACCGCTTCTCCCGTCACCACGGAATAGGCTCCATCCAGTGCTCCAGAGAGGATTTCATAGGGGCGATGGGGATCGACGCCTAAGAAAAGATCTTCCAGCAGGATCGGGTCTCCACCGCCGTGCCCGCCTTTGCGTGTGACCACATGAATCGTTTCCTTGGCTCCGAACAGCGGGAAATAATCAATGGTCTGCACCGGAGTCGGGAAAGGCACGCGGTCGGGGGCGTGGAACTCCATTGTTTCAATCCGCCCTTTGGTGCCGTTAATCGCCAGGCGGTACCCCTCATACGGAGTGGAGAAGTTCACCGAATAACTCAGCATCGCGCCTTGATCAAATTTTACTGTCGCCACATAGGTGTCTTCGATATTTATCTCCGAATCGTAAATGCAGCGGTCCGGGCGGTAATTGGTGTAAGGCCTCTCTATTTTGCCCAGGGCGCCGATGTGATCGTCTTTCGGTATGGAATCCATGGTGCGGGTGGTCCACCGCATGTAGTAAATACAGTCGGTGCTGTCAGGGCAGTCGCCGCAGTGGCGCCCATCGACTTTGCGGGGATTGTAGGGCCCTTCGGATCCGTAGTAGTTCAGCGCGCCGTAGGCAAAAACTTCTACTGGCTTCTGGCCGATCCACCAATTGACAAGATCAAAGTGGTGAGTGCATTTGTGAATCGAAAGCCCTCCAGATTTCTCACGCTCTCTGTTCCAGCGCTTGAAGTAGCTGGCGCCGTGATATGTGTCAATATACCAGTTCAGGTCCACAGATGTGACTCTGCCAACCTTGTCTTCCAGAACCAACTCTTTAATTTTGGAATGAATCGGTGCATAGCGGTAGTTGAATGTGACAATCACTCTGCCTTTGCTTTTAGCCTCCGCCGCCAAGATGGCATTGCAGTCTTCACTGGTCGTGGCCATCGGCTTTTCCGTGATTACATCCAAATCATGCTCCAACCCCCCGACGATATACCGGGCATGGGTGCGGTCCACGCCGACGACCACCAGTACGTCGGGCTTTTGTTCCTCGATCATCTGCTCGAACTGTTCAGGCAGATATGTAGCTACGTTTTGGGTCTGAGGAATCTTCTCCTTGCACACCTCAAACCTTCTGGGGTCGATGTCCAACAATCCGACCAACTGGCTGTTGTGATAGAATCTCTCCACCATCGGTTTAATGAACATGCCAATCGCTCTGGCGCTCACTCCACATACAGCATATCTTTTCACAGCTCAAGATCCCTCTTTCTAGAATAATTGTGAACAGATCCTTTTTTCTAGATTGAACTGGCGATTCCCTGCCGGCTGCTTTTTCTCGGCAGCCGAGAAAAAGGCTGATCAGCTTTGGACTTGCAATTACCGCCAAATTTGAGATAATAATACTACAAACTATTCCCATTAAGGAAAAGGAGGTTGCACAATGGCATATACCTTGCAGTTGGGCGAAAAGGCCCCGGATTTCAAGCTGCCTGCCACGGACGGAAAGTCATATTCTCTCAGTGACTTCGACCATGCCAAATATCTGGTGGTCTTCTTCACCTGCAATCACTGCCCATATGTGATTGGTTCAGACGAGAACACCAGACAACTCGCTGACAAATTCAAGGAACATGGTGTAGTCTTTGTGGGCATCAACTCCAACAGCGAGAAAACATATGAAGAAGACTCTTTTGAAAACATGGTCAAACGCATGGAAGAACATAAATTCCCCTGGGTGTACCTGCGGGATCAGACACAGGAAGTCGCCCAGGCATACGGCGCTCTGCGCACTCCCCATTTCTATGTGTTCGACGAAGAGCGGAAACTCGTGTACACTGGCCGAGCGTTGGACAATCCGAGGGATCCCAGCAAGGCAACAGTGAACGATCTGGAAAACGCGCTCAGCGAGCTGATCGCCGGGAAGAAAATCAGCAAACCGATCACCAATCCGATCGGCTGCAACATCAAATGGCACGGCAAACCGCCGCACTGGATGCCGCCGGAAGCCTGTGATCTTGTCTTCTAAACCAACAAATCGAGTAGGTAACCGCTAGGCAATCACCCTAGCGGTTTTCCTTTCCGAGGGAGGTTTCCTCAAGGTACCAGCTGCGCTTTACTTCACTTTCCGAGGCGCGAAGATCCTGTCGCAGGACGAATAATCCACCACAACAAAATAACAAAGCCTCGTAAACGTACACCAGTACATTTACGAGGCTTTAAACTTATTTCTTGGCAGCG
>FIZJ01000034.1 GCA_900019385.1 uncultured Clostridia bacterium | reverse complement strand
GAAATCCGGGCCATGAAACTGAACGACTTTTTCCGCAACCGCTGGCGCACACTTACGGAAAAACTGTCTGAAATGCAGTTGGATTTGGATATGAAATCGGCCAAGGTGAACCACATTTTGGGCCTGATCCACCTTGGATTCAGCATCTTAATCCTTGGTTTCGGTGTATGGCTCCTGCGGCGCGGCGACATCATGCTGGGCGGCCTGGTGTTGATATGGCAGCTGCACGACCGGCTGTACAGCAGCATGCATTCACTGGTGCGCCATTATATGTATACCCTGAGTTATCTCCCGTTCATGGCGGAACAAAAGGAAGTCTTCGAGATGGTCTTCGACGAGACAGGCCTGCCTTCCCGGGAGCACAAGGAAATCATTCCACAAGACCCGGAAACCATCTTCCGCCTGGAAAACGTCACCTTCGGCTATAATCCGGACCAGCCGGTGCTGAAAAACATCAGCTTTACCGTGAAACGGGGAGAGACAGTCGCTCTGGTCGGGGACAACGGTGCCGGAAAAACCACTTTGATCAAACTTCTCCTGGGCCTGTACGCCCCAAACAAAGGCAAGGCCTTCTTCGAAGGCATGCCCTATGATGAATTGACTCAAGAATACTTGTACAGCAAGATGGGGGTGGTGTTTCAGGATTTCAAGCAGTACCACTTCACCATCCGGGAGAACATCGCCTTTGGCGACATCAAGCAGCTGCACAATGACGAAGCGTTGATGGAAGCGGCGAGGAAAGGGCAGGCGGACAAACTGATTCTGGCCCAGGAAAAGGGCCTTGACACCTTCCTTGGCCGCGAGTACGAAGAGGACGGCCTGGCGCTTTCTGGCGGCGAATGGCAGCGGATTGGGGTGTCCCGGGCCCATGTCAGCGACAAGGAAATCCTCATTCTGGACGAACCGGCGGCGAAACTCGATCCGGTCGCGGAAATGGAGCAGTTCATGGCTATCAAACACTCACTGCACGGACGTACGGCGGTCCTAGTGTCTCACCGTCTGGGTTTTGCCCGCCTGGCGGACAAAATCGTTGTCCTGAAGGATGGCGAAATGGTTGAACTGGGGACCCATGAGGAATTGATGAAAGCCAACAGGCACTATGCTGAAATGTTCAGGGCCCAGGCAGAATGGTATGAAGGGAGAGTGACAGGAAATGGCTTCTAATGGAAAACTAAAACGCAGCAAGGGTGTGGGGATCGTCGGGACACTTTTCACAACCGGGAAACTGCTCTTCGAAGCCTGTGGGCCGAAAGAGATAGGGCTTTTGACTGTCGGGCTGCTGGGTTATCTAATACCCGCGGGAATGATTTTCCTGCAAAAGGAGTTCTTCAACCATGCCGAGCAGTTGGTCATCGATCCTTCCTCGACTGTCATCAGGGACATTGCTGTCACTCTCGCTTTGTGGAGCGGCTTGATGCTGGCACAGTGGGTGGTCGGGATTATTGAGGGCCATGCCAGCCGCCTGGTGAACATCAGGATTAACAATTACATGATGAACCGGCTTTTGGGCAAGATCGGCTCAATCAGGTACGAATACATGGACACCCCCGAGGTTTTCAACAAACTGGAATGGGTTTCCAGGGAACTGCCCAACAGGATCGCCCAAGTAGTCTACAGTTCCCTGGGCTTTGTCGGCAGCCTGCTGGCAGGTTCGTCCGTAGGCGCCCTGGGGTTCTCTGAAGATTGGCGCATCGCCCTGATTATTATAGCCGGCGGCATTCCCGCCTGCCTCTTTGTCCATCTGCAGAATGATGAGGAGTATTACCGCGCTCAGTGGGAGTCGCCCGAACTAAGGCAGCAGTGGCATGTCTTCCGTTTGTTCACCCGCCGGGACAGCATCCGGGAGATGCGGGTCGGCCAGTATTCGGACTACCTGATGGAAAAGTGGGCCGATTTGTCTTTACAGCTTCGCAACCACCGCTATAAATACATACGCAAATACTACTTATTCAACGTTTTGTCCAACATCTTCAACTATGCCAGCATTGGGGTCGCCCTGTGGATTGTCTGTCTCCGGATTTTCGACCCAGTGTCGGGCACCGGTATCGGATCTTTCATGCTGGTTTATGGTGTGGCAATGTCCCTGCAGGGGGATATCATATCTCTATTCTCTGACATATCCGGGGTGGCGGCGACAGGCAAGTACCTCAAAGACTACTATGACCTGCTGCGGTATGACAGCGAGGAACTGGCCGGCGAGGATGATCCCCTGCCGGAGAATGGGGACATCACCTTCGAAAACGTCTGGTTCCATTATCCCAACACCGATCGGTATGTGCTGCAGGACATAAATGTCACGATTAAGCAGGGCGAGAAGGTGGCCATTGTCGGGGAAAACGGCTCGGGCAAGAGCACTTTTGTGGCGCTGCTTTGCGGCTTGTACCAACCGCAGCGGGGAAGGATCACCTTCGCTGGGAAAGAGCTTTCAGAAGTGCTGGGGCTGATGCGCCGCGCTACGTCGTTTGTGTTTCAGGATTTCGGCCGCTACCAGCTCACAGTCGCCGACAACATCCGCATCGGCAACACTTACCGGGAGCTGACGGAAGGGGAAATCATCACCGCCGCCAAACGGGCTGATGCTGATGGTTTCATCCAAGAGATGGAGCAGAAATATAATACCTTCCTGGGAAGCCTGGAACAAGGCCGCACGGACCTGTCCGGTGGGCAGTGGCAGAAGCTGGCCTTTGCCAGGTGCATCACCAGGCAGGAGGCTAAGGTGATGATCCTGGACGAGCAGACCGCTGCATTGGATCCGATCTCGGAAGCGAGGTTCTACCGTGAGTTCAGGGAATTGACCGGCGATCGGACGGCGATCATGATTTCCCACCGCCTGGGAGCCACTAAACTTGCCGATCGGATCCTGGTTTTCCACGAGGGGAGGATCGTGGAAGAGGGAACCCACGAAAAGCTGATGAGCAAAAACGGGCTCTATGCCCAGATGTATGAGGCTCAGGCTCAGTGGTATACGGCTTAGTACAGTTCCCGAACTAGCCTGAATATGATATACTAAGGAACGGAAAGCAAAGATAATGGCGGTTTGCACTCCTGTGATAATGGGTAGGTGAACGGAAGTGAGCAATGACAAACCCTTGCGCTGGGCCAGGTTGCTTGCGGATGTGATGACTTACGTGCGCCTGTTGGGCGGGTTTATGCTGCCGTTTCTTGCTTGGGAACACTCTGCCGACGCACTGGGAAGGTTGGTGAAAATCAATCTCCTGCTGTGGAGCACAGACGCCGTTGATGGGAAGTTTGCCCGCCTGTCCAATACGCCTTCATCGTGGATCGGCAAACGGGATATCTATGTGGATACGGTAATGACTATCGGGACCAGCCTCGCTCTCGTCCGGGCGGGGTTTTTTCCCAAAGCGGCTTTGGGAATCTGGTTCTGTCTTTGCCTGATTGTGTACCTGATTCGGCCGGTGGCCACAGTGATGCTGGCGTTTATGTGTCCGCTGCAGATCGCCCTGCCAGTGCTGGCTCTGGTCCACGGCTGCCCAGAGTTCAACCTCTACCTGCTGTGGCTGCTGATCATCGCCATGGTCAACCGAATCAGGCTCAAATTTGTCATCGAAAACTTCATCAATGGGCTTCCCGAAACCCAAAAACAGTGGGTCTTGTCTTGGCTGCCCCAGTGGCTGAGGCCCACACCGCAGCAAAGGGAGTATTTCCAAAAGACCCAAGCTTCCGATTCCGCTGTTGTTGACACCAACGGCCGCGGTATGTCCCTATGATAGCTCGCCGCCTGCCGCGGTGAAGTTCTCGCGCTGGAGGTCTGCCGATATTCGGAGACGGCGCAGTTCACAAAGTGGAAATAGAAATAGGAGGGGATAGAGACGGTGATTAATCCAAAGTTACCAGCAATTCTTTACGGCGGTGATTATAATCCCGATCAGTGGCCCGAAGAGATCTGGCGCGAGGATATGCGCTTGTTTAGGCTTGCAGGGATCAATGTGGTGGTTGTGCCTGTTTTCAGCTGGGCCAAGCTGCAGCCTGCGGAAGACCGTTATGACTTCGAGTGGCTGGATCGGGTTCTTGATCTTTTGGCGGAAAACGGGATCTATGCCTGCATTGCCACCTCGACGGCGGCCCAGCCGGCATGGATGTCGGTAAAATACCCTGAGATCCTTCCTGTTGATGTTCACGGCCGGAAGCGGACCCACGGCAAGCGGGTCAATTTCTGCCCCAACAGCAAAGTATACCGGGAGTTTGCGGCGCGCCTCGCCCGCAAGCTGGCCGAGAGGTATAAGGACCACCCGGCTTTATTGTACTGGCGGGTGGCCAATGAGTACGGCACCTACTGCTACTGCGACACCTGCGCCCAAGAGTTCCGCAAATGGGTGCAAAAGCGTTATGGGACTATCGAGGAAGTCAACCGCAGGTGGAATTTGAGTTTCTGGGGCCACACCATTCACAGCTGGGACGAGATTATGGTTCCTTCGGAGCTTAACGACGATAACAAGTGGTACCAGCCTGTAGCCCTGGATTACCTGCGTTTCATGACTGATTCCACAATCGAGTGTTTTGTCAATGAATACCAGGCTATCAAAGAAGTCACCCCAGACTTGATGGTGAGCACAAACATCTCCGGATACATCAAGAAACTGGATCAGTTCAAATTCGCCGAATATGTGGACATCGTCTCCTGGGACAACTACCCCCAGCCGCAGCACCGGATGAGCCTGGTCGCCTTCAAGCATGATCTGATGCGGGGGTTAAAAGGCGGCCGGCCGTATATTCTTGCGGAGCAGACCCCAAGTTCCCAAAACTGGCAGCCGTACAACCTACTCAAGCGTCCGGGCGTGATGCGCCTTTTGAGCTACCAGGCATTGGCTCGGGGAGCGGACACGGTGATGTTCTTCCAGATGCGGCAGTCCAAGGCTGGAGTGGAGAAGCTGCACGGCGCTGTCATTTCCCATGCCGGGCATGAGCGCACCCGTGTGTTTGGGGAATGTGCCCAGCTTGGAGCTGAGCTGAAGAATATCGGTGCGAGCTTCCTCGATTCCCGAGTCACAGCCAAGGTGGCTGTCATGTTCGACTGGGACAACTGGTGGGCGGTGGAACTGTCCAGCGGGCCCAGCCGTGATCTGCAGTACCTGGATCAGGTGGAGAAATACTACCATGCCCTCTGGAAACTGAATGTCCCGGTGGACATCGTCCGGCCCGACAGCGATTTGAGCAAATACGACCTGGTGCTTGCGCCGCTGCTCTACATGACCAAGCCGGGTACGGCGGAGAATATCGAGAACTACGTCCGCGAAGGGGGAACCTTTGTCACAACTTTCTTCAGCGGCATGGTCGACGAGAACGACCATATCATCTTGGGCGGATACCCGGGAGAGCTAAAAGATGTTCTGGGGATCTGGGTGGAGGAGATCGACGGCCTGCTGCCGGAGATGAAAAACGGTATGGTCATGAAAGGGCCGCTGGGAGAACTGAACGGTACATATGAATGCGGCCTGATCTGTGACCTGCTTCACCTGCGGGGTGCCGAAGCGCTGGCGGTGTACGCCGCGGACTTCTATGCAGGGCGTCCGTGCCTTACCCGCAATCAATTCGGTAAAGGTACCGCCTATTATGTTGCCTCCGATCCGGAGCAGCCTTTCATTGACGGGTTCGTCAAGTATCTGTGCGATCTGAAAGGAATTAAAGCGCCGCTTGAAGTCCCTCCAGGTGTTGAAGTCACCCAAAGGGAGAAAGAGAGCCGGCGGTTCACCTTCGTCCTTAACCACAACGAAACAGCGGTGGAGATTGACTTGGGTGAAAAGGCGTGTTTCGATCTGGTCACGCAGACAGAAAAGCGGGGGCGGGTGCGCCTGGCCGGCCGCGATGTGCTCATCCTCGAGGAACAGCAATCATCATGAGAAGGAGTGGACAGCATGGTTAAACTGGAACAGCATCGATTACCGGACACCCTGATTCTGGAGGAAAGGGCGGAAGCTGCTCTCAACGCGTTGATCGGCGTCGCCGACGAAGATTATGAATACATCCCCTTTTTCAACGGCAATTTCAAGGCCAGGCCGGCCTACATGACCCACGGCAACTGGGACTTCGGCTCCAGCCACGGCCGGCTTGTCGATGCCATAATCTTGGCCCGGGCTATGACCGGAAGTGATTACGGTTTTGAAATAGAACAGCATTACCGCCGCAATCTGTTAAGCTTTTTCCGCCCGGACGGGCTCAATTACCGGCGCAATACCTTCACCCAGGACATTATCACCGAGCACATGGCCGAGTTCAAGGAAAGCGCCAGCATGATCGACCAAAGATCAGTGCTGTTGGGGCTTACCACCTGGTATGTCGCCACCGGCGAAGAACGAGCCAAGCAGGCGGCGGACAAGCTTTGCGCCGCTCTCAAGCGCATTGCCCGCAAAGAGAGGGATTCCTGGTACTATCCTGCCAGTGAATGGACAGAAAAAGGCTGGCCTTCGTTCGATGCCGTCCACACCCGCCTGGCTCCGGACCCGGCGGCGATGT
Source organism: uncultured Clostridia bacterium (assembly GCA_900019385.1). Lineage (GTDB taxonomy): Bacteria > Bacillota > Limnochordia > Darwinibacteriales > DTU012 > DTU012. The sequence goes on along the minus strand of FIZJ01000034.1, from coordinate 8,422 downwards.
GGGGCCGGCAGATTGGGCCGCTGTACCGTTACCACCAGATCACCGGCAGCAAGGACGCATATGAACTGGCGGAGAACTTCGCCGCCAACATTATCTACCGCAGCGGCGTCTTCAACGCCGACGGGAGCTTCAACGGCGCCTTGGGCTACCGCAACGGCCATTTCCACACCAGAATGGGGACGCTGGCCTCCTTGGCGAGCTTCGGCTATCATACGCGGGATGCCGCCATCCTTGCCTTTGTCAAGAAAAGTTATGATTGGGCTCTGACCCAGTGCACCGCGTTTGGCTGGACGCCGGGAGACATGCACGACCAGCGTTTTGAGCATGAGACCTGCACGTTGGTGGATGCGATCCACACCGGGATCATCCTGGCCCAATCGGGTTATCCCGAGTACTGGGGCTGTGTGGAGCGCTTCCTGCGCAACCACTTGACCGAATCCCAGCTGATGGAGATCGACTGGATCGAGGAACTGGACCACAAGGAGCTGGACATCCCCAAACATAGGACATACTACAAGGTGGCCCAAAGGCTGCGGGGCGCCTTCTCTGGATACGCAGCGCCCAACGATTTCGTCTACGATGGTGAATGGGGCAGAGGGCACATTATGGATGTGCAGACCTGCTGTCTGGGAGCCGGGACAAGAGGACTTTATGTAGCCTGGAGCAGCATTGTCACCGAGGATGCCGGACGGATCCGGATCAATCTGCTGCTGAACCATACCAGCCGCTGGCTGACGTTGAAAAGCTACATGCCCCATGAAGGGCGGATTGAGCTCGAAGTCAAACAAGACCTCCCTGAGCTCTTGATTCGGATTCCTGAATGGGTGCCGTTCGGAGCAGTGCGGGTTTCGGTGGAGAAGAATGGCGAAACCGTCACCACAACTGGCAGGCAGCTGCCGTGGGTGAAGAAAGTGTTCATGAAACTTGGGGCAGCGGCCCAAGGCGCCAAAATCACCATCACTTTCCCGCTGCATGAGCGGAAGACCGTGGAAGTCGCCTCGGGCCTGGAATATGAGGTCAAATGGCGAGGCGATGATGTGATCCACATCGATCCCCCGGGGACCTATTATCCGCTGTACACCAACCGCAGGATTCAAACTCCCGCGGAACTGAAAGAGAAGACCTTGATCTGTGATCATGGGCCTTCATACATCTAGCGGGAGGGAACCGGCATGAATCATGCAGAGATCAAGCCGATGACTATGGATTGGGGGCCTCTACAGAGGCCGGCCCCAGATTGGTTCCGTGATGCCAAATTTGGGATGTTCTTCCACTGGGGCCCCTATACGGTGCCGGCTTATGAAAATGAATGGTATTCCCGGAATATGTACAACAAGGGGCTGTCCCAGAACAAATATCATGTGGAGAAATACGGCAAACTGAGCGAGTTCGGCTACAAGGATTTCCTTCCCCTGTTCACCGGCGACCGGTTTGACCCGGAGTCTTGGGCGGAGCTGATGAGGATCGCGGGAGCTAAATACGGCGGCATTGTCACTGAACATGCCGACAACTTTTCCTTGTGGGACAGCAAGATCAATCCGGTGAACGCAGTCAACTACGGCCCGAAGCGGGATGTTGTTGGTGAGCTGGAAAAGGCTATCAGAGCCAAAGGCCTGCGGTTCATCGCCACGTTCCACCACCAGTGGCTGTGGGGTTGGTTCATGTCCACCGATCCCAACGCCGATGTATATGATCCGGCCAATGAGAAGTTTTACGGCAAAGCGCTGCCTTTGGAAACTAACCGTTACATCCCCTGGCGGCTGCCCGATGATGAGTTCAACCAGATATGGATGCAGAAGGTGATCGAGGTCATCGACGCTTATGACCCGGATTTGATCTACTTCGACAGCCGGGCCAATATCATCGCTGAACGGTACAAGTATCAGTTGGTGGACCACTACTACCGCAGCGGCGGCCGCAGCGAGCGGATTATCACCTATAAGCAGGAAGACTTTCCCGAGGGCGTTGGTGTTCCGGATATCGAGTGCGGCCGGTTCTCCACAGTCCAGAGCTTCCCCTGGCAGACAGATGACCGTTTGGAGGCGAAACGCACCTGGTGTTATATCCAGGGTGCCCTGTACAAACCAGCTGCCAAGATTATCCACCAGCTGTGCGACGTGGTGAGCAAGAACGGCAACCTGCTGCTCAATGTCGGGCCTAAAGCGGACGGGACGTTCGCCGAGGAGGCAGTGGCTGAACTTAAGGAAGTCGGCAGTTGGCTGGCAGCGTTTGGCGAGGCGATTTACGGCACCAGGCCGTTCGTTGTTCACGGTGAAGGGGCAAGCGTCGCTGATCAGAACTTTGATGTTGCCCAAATCGAAGAGCAGACCCGCAAGGGCGTGTTCAGCGATCAGGGGGAGGTGGACTTTACCGCCAGCGACCTGCGCTTCACCACCAAGGGCAATGTGCTGTATGTGATCATCATGGGGAAACCGGAGCGGGAACTGATTAGGGTTGCTAGCCTGCGGCAGGGTGAGGGCTTGGGAACAAAAGAAATCGCCTCGATCGATATAATTGGAGGGGCGCAGAACTTGGATTGGCGGCAGGATCCACAACAACTGGAAATTGTACTCAAAGGCCGTCTGCCTTCGGAACACGCCAATGTGCTGAAAATCACCTACCGCAGTTGATCGGAACAAAAAATCCGTTAGTGCCTTCACAGCACTAACGGATTTTTCTATCTCATTACTCGGGCATCGGCTCGCCAGCGTTCGGCTTAATCACGATCCAGCAAAGCCTTGTTTCCCATTTGGCGGCATCCAGAGGATTGAGGGTGAGCTTGCCGTCGGTGACCTCCACAGTCATGGACTTGATCATCCATTCGCGGTTGCGCAGCTTGACATTGTGCCAGAAAATGACGTTTTCAACTTTCAGGGAGTAATTCGAGGCCCAGGCGTCACCAATACAGATTTCCACATCATACAGACCGTTTTCAAGCTCGATTTCCCAAACCTTGCCGTTGCGCATATGGGTCATGGTCGCGCGGAGAACGTCCCAAGTATTTGCCTGCGGCGGATCTACACTGTCCCGATTGCGGCCCATGGTTTCAGCTTGTTCCCAACCGTAGACCAAACCGTTGTCCTTGGGGCCAAATGGTTCATGGTAATCTGCAAACCAGCCTTCGGGCACCGGAGTATCCTTATCCTGGAAATTGATCCTGATTTCTTGTGCCGAGGCAAGAACGCTGAAGGCCAGGCACAGGGCAAACGCCAGTATTACCACTCTGCTGATTTGTTTCATTTACTTTCCCTCCATGAGTAAGATTTCAGTTTGCTTAAACAGCTAAACATTAAGCTAAACAAAACAATTGGTTTCTTGTAAACAGCTTATCCCTTTTTCCTACCATCCCCCCCTGCCCAAATAATCCATGACTAGGCGATAAGCGGATACAGAATCGAAGAGATTTGCCTGGAAGCAACTCTCACATAAATTAACATTCCCCATTTAATATGAAAATCCTGCTAAAAATTTTCGGAGAATACACTTGTGGCATGGATTAATTAGGAAGCACCGGATCCGGTTGCGGTATTAGACAAGCTAAATGTTTAGCATGATGCTCATCTTCTTTCGGGGAGGAAGATACCAGCATTCACAGAATATACAAGTGAAAGGGCTGAGTACTGACAGGCAAGGAGGACATCAATGTTATACCACAGGAATAAGGCAAAGCAGCTGGATCCGGCACTCTTTCGCAAACCAACCAGTGAGTATCGGGGAACACCTTTTTGGGCATGGAACACCAGACTGGATCCGCAGATGCTGCTGGAGCAGATTGATATCTTCAAAAAGATGGGTTTTGGCGGGTTTCACATCCATGCCCGGACTGGGTTGGAGACAGCCTATCTCAGTGATGAGTTCATGCACTGCGTCAAGCTCTGCAGCGAAAAAGCGATTCAGGAAGAGATGCTGTGCTGGCTCTACGATGAAGACCGCTATCCTTCGGGTGCGGCAGGGGGCATAGTTACAAAGGACCTGCGCTTTCGAGCCCGGCAGCTTTTGCTTTCCCGCAGCGACTATGATGACTTTGCCTCCAGCAAAGCCGAATTTGACGCCTTGATTGCCCAAGGCCACAAACCAAAAGGCTATTACCTGGCCTCCTATGAGGTCTTGCTCAGGGATGGATACCTCCAGTCGTACCACAGGGTGCAGCGGAATGCCAACCCCAGCGAGGGTGTGATCTGGCATGCTTACTGCCGCCTTGCCAAAGAAGAGCCCTGGTTCAACGGCCAAACCTATGTGGATGTGCTCAATAAAAAAGCTGTGGAAGAGTTCATCCGGGTGACTTACGAGCGCTATTACGAAGTTGTAGGTTCAGAGTTCGGCAGATCAATTCCGGCGATTTTCACTGATGAGCCACAGATCCGGGGCAAATCCTGCCTTCCCTATGCTGCAAGCACAAAAGACGCGACCATGGCGTTCACCGATGACCTGCCCGATACTTTCCGGGCTGTCTACGGTGCTGATCTCCTGGATGTTGTGCCGGAGCTGTTCTGGGATCTGCCTGACGGACAAGTCTCTCAAGCCCGGTACCGTTACCATGACCACGTCACCGAACGGTTTGCTGCCGCATTCTCAGACACCATTGGCGAGTGGTGTGCCAGCCACGGAATTGCCCTTACCGGCCACTTGATGTCCGAAGCAACCCTTTACTCCCAATCTTTGGCTCTGGGTGAGGCCATGCGCATCCTCCGTGGTTTTCAGCTGCCTGGGATCGACATTCTTTGCGACGCCAAAGAGTTTTCCACCGCCAAACAGGCGGCCAGCGTTGCCCACCAGTTCGGCAGGGAAGGTGTGCTGAGCGAGCTTTACGGTGTGACCCACTGGTATCAAGACTTCAAGGGGCACAAGCTGCAGGGGGACTGGCAGGCCGCGTTGGGTGTCACGGTGCGGGTGCCGCACCTGGCGTGGCTGTCCATGGCCGGTGAAGGCAAGCGGGACTGGCCGGCTTCGATACATTATCAGTCACCGTGGTATCGGGAGTACCCGTATGTTGAAGATCATTTTGCCAGGTTGAACACAGCCTTGACCAGAGGCAAGGTTGATATAAAGATCGGTGTGATTCATCCGGTCGAATCATTGTGGCTGGCCTGGGGGCCGAATGATCAGACTGGTGAGCTGCGGGAGCAGTACGATGAAAACTTCCGGGACTTAATTGCATGGCTTTTGTACGGGCTGCTGGATTTTGATTTCATCTCTGAAGCACTGCTGCCAGATCTGTGCCCGTCAGGGTCGTATCCCCTGAAGGTGGGTGAAATGGAGTACACCACAGTGATTGTCCCCGACTGCAAAACCTTGAGGTCGACAACCCTGGCCAGGCTCGAGGCGTTCCGCCAAGCTGGCGGCCGGGTAATCTTTGTCGGCAGTGTCCCCACCCATGTGGACGCTGTGGCGTCGGATCGAGTGCAGACTCTGGCTGAAGCATGCGAAGTGATCCCTTTCAGCAGACATGCGGTGCTGCAAGCGCTGGAGCCTGAGCGGGTGGTGGAGGTCAGGGGGAAGAGCGGCAAGCTTGCCGTCAACCTCGTGCACCAGCTTCGGGAAGACAACGGCGGTAAATGGCTGTTTTTATGCCACGTCAACCGCAAGCGCAACCGAGTCGATGAGCCCGAGCGGTATGTGGTCAAAATCAAAGGGGAATGGAGCCCCGAAATCTGGGATACAATGACCGGTGCTGTTCAACCATGCCCTGCAGCACTAGAGAACGGCTGTACTCTAATTGTCAGAGATATGTTTGCCGAAGACAGCCTGCTCCTGTTCTTAAGGCCGGGGCGGCCCGCATGTGAGCCGGCTGCAGCCGAGCGCCGGTTTGAGCCTCTGGTTAAACTTACTGATCCTGTGGCTTTTACACTTTCCGAGCCAAATGTGCTGTTATTGGACCGTGCAGAATACGCATTTGATCAGGGGGATTTCCAGCCGGTTGAAGAACTTTTGCGGATCGACAACCAGTTCCGGAAAGTGTTGGGCTATCCGCCGCGGATGTACCGAGCTCAGCAGCCATGGGCTGATCCACAAGATGATATCCGGGATCACCTACTGCGGCTGCGCTTTCCTATCAAGTCCGAGATCCCAGTGGCCAATGCCAAGCTGGCAATGGAAGAGCCGGAAAGGGCTCGAATCTATGTCAACGGCCGGAGGGTTGAGGCAATTGTGGATGGATACTTCGTCGACAAAGCGATCAAGACAGTTACCATTCCCGATCTGCAATCCGGGGAAAACGAGATCTTGATCGATATTCCTTTCGGGCGCCGCACCAATGTGGAATGGTGTTATCTCTTGGGCAGCTTCGGCGTGCGGGTGAAAGGAGCCCATGTTGTTTTGGAGCGCCCACCGCAAATGCTTGCCTTCGGGGATTGGGTGCCCCAGGGGCTGCCGTTTTACGCTGGGAATGTGATTTACCACTGCCAGTTTGAACTTGACGCACCGATTGAGGGCGCAGTCTTGGAGGTCCCCCATTTTTCCGCGCCGGTACTGGCCGTGCACCTGAACGGTGAGCGCAAAGGGTTGATTGCGTACGCTCCCCACAGGCTTGACCTCGGCACCTTGGGCAAAGGCACCCATGATCTGGAGATCACCGCCTACGGGAACCGCTACAATGCTTTCGGCACCCTGCACAACGCCAATGACGAGTATCAGTGGTACGGCCCCGATTCCTACCGGACAACAGGCAGCCAGTGGACCGATTCCTACGTGCTTCGGGCCATGGGGGTGCTGAGCGCGCCGGTGATCGGCCGGTATATTCAAAGATAGCCGGGACGGAAAGGATGTGGAAATAATATGAGCTGTTTTGATCTGCTGGCTCGGGAGCATGCGATCGGCGGCATCCCTGAGAACGTGTTCGCCGACATCCGGTTGGATCAGCTGCTCGCCAAATACTTGGGAGAGAAAGCGGCCGAAAGCATCCTTGCGGTGATTGGGCGGCCGCTGTCGGCAGTCGGGATTAGGCTGCGCCAAGAATTGTTCCTGGAACTGGAAAAGGCCGAAGTCACCGGTTATTTTACCCGGCTGAAGCGGATGGTGCAGGATCTGGAACTCAAGTACAACACATACCACTACCAGGAGAATCAGTATTATAAATCCACAGCCTTTTTGGCTCTAGTCGAACAGTATATCGCGTTTGTCGAGGCGATCTGCGACAGCCAAATCGAGGAAACTGCCGCCGCAGCTTTGCTTAGAGGTTTCATCGCCAGCTTTGCCGCTGTCAAGGCGTCGCCGGAATTTGTCAGGCTCAAGAATGAAAGTGAACAGATTCGGCAGGCGCTGCGGTCCATCGGGACGGTACACGTGGATGTCCATACCCCCGATGGTGTTCCTGTTTCCGCTGCCGTATCTCTCAAGAAACAAGCTCACCTCGCAGGCGAACTCTTGGAAATCGCTGAGAAGTACAGCTCTGTCCGGCGGCCGCGGAGAGCTGCAGGTAGGAGAGAACTGAGCGTCAATTTTCTCATTGGCTTAGCGCAGCTCTATCCAGAGCTGTTTGCCGAACTGGAACAGTTTCATGAAAAATACCAGGGTTTTATCGACAGCCGCTTGTTTGCCTACCGCAGCCAGTTCGCTTTCTATCTCGACTTGAAATCCTTCTACACGACTTTGGGCAAAGAGGGGATTCCGCTGTGCCTGCCCAAGATTTCTTCGGTCAAACGCACCATCGTGAAGGATGCCTATGATATCGCTCTCCTGTTGAAAGAAACTGCCGGCATTGTCCCCAACGACATTGAGTTTGATGCCGACCAAGGGTTTTATTTGCTCACAGGCGCCAACTCCGGCGGTAAAACGGCTTATCTTAGAGCAGCCGCAGTCTGCCATATTCTTTTTAGCGCCGGCGGCTGGATTCCCGCCGTGGATGCGCAGGTCTATCCGTTCAGACAGATTTTCACTCAATTTCCCGCCGACGAGAGCACATTGACTGCCGGCAGGCTTGAGGACGAACAGAGGCGGATCGATGCGATCCTGGCCGAGGCAGATGAAGAAACCCTGGTTTTGCTCAACGAAACCTTTTCCAGCACCAGCGAGGAGTTGTCCCTGGAATTGAGCTTCAGCCTGGTGGCGAACTTGTGCCGGGCGGGTGTCTATGGGCTTTTCGTGACGCACCACCACAAGCTGGCGGATCAGGTGCAGGGGCTTGAGGGGAAGACAAAAGTCGGTTTTCTCACAGCAGTGGTTTTGGATGACGCGGCTCACACCCGGACGTATAAAATTAGGCCGCAAAGAGCGTCGGTCCAGTCATATGCCAGGACCATCCTGGAGAAGTATGGCTTGACCCGTTCTCAGCTGGCCAAACGCTTACTGGAGGTAAAGTGATGCTGAGTCTTTTACTGAAGGTTCCCGATGACGGCCCCGAGGTGGAGTGCCTGAAAGACCTTGCTCTTGATCAGATCGTGTCCAGCCTCTGCCTTACGGGGGATCTACGCGCATATGTCCTGTC
>FIZJ01000033.1 GCA_900019385.1 uncultured Clostridia bacterium | reverse complement strand
CGCTGCCAAGAAATAAGTTTAAAGCCTCGTAAATGTACTGGTGTACGTTTACGAGGCTTTGTCTTCTATTTTCTCACCGAAGCCCTCGGCGATGACGAGATTGCCGCTTTAGTGAAGCGTTAACCATATTGAAGCCTCGTAGTGTGCATACGCACATTTACGAGGCGTTTTTCGGCAGTTCTAGAGCAACAGCAGAAGCAGCCAGACAATCAATATGATTGGCGAGATAATGACTGCCAGCGGAATTACCACTGCCAGAATCGCAATGCCCAACTTAAACAGGACGACAGCAGCGATGATCACAGCGACCAGCGCCAGGATGGGGCCTATGATCCCGAAGACTGCCAAAAACACCAGCATCAGCACACCTGCCACAACCAAGCCTCCGACCACTTTCTCAACCAAATTGGCGGATGTGAGGTTGGGGTTGTCTCGCAGGTAGACAAAGGCTGCGATTCCGAGCAAGATAATGCCGATGGGCCAAACTATATTCCAGTATACCATGGACAGGACATTGGAGTTGATCAGCAAACCAAAGACGCCGATGACGATCAGAATCACGGCCAGGTATTTGGTGTCTCTCATTGCACTCATCCTTTTGCAGTTTTGTATTAATTGTATATTCAGCAAAGGGCGGATTTAACCTGCTTTGGTTGGTTGTTGGCTCCGGCTGGAGACTGATCTTGAAAAAACCAGTGCCGATACACAGCACAGGTTTTTCGCATCAACGGCCTTTTCTGTATTGGATTTCTGCCCGGACAAGCAGCACACCTGTAAAAGCAATGAACCCGATGGCAAGCAGCTGTGTCAGCACAAGCGGCCCAATGACAGGGTCTGAATGCTGCCGGATAAAGTCGAGCAGCAGACGGACAATGGAATGAATCAGCATTACCCGGAAAAAGGCATATCCGGGGTATTTTGGTTTGCGAGCCCACCACAGGGCGAAGGGCAAGATCACCAAAGAAGCCGCCATCTCGTAAAGCTGGGCGGGGTGAACCGGACCGCCGCTGTATGGGAATTCCATTGCCCAAGGCACATTGGTGGGTGAACCATACAGCTCGCCGTTGATGAAATTGCCCAGCCTGACAAAAATGTGGCCGATGCTGAGTGATGGCGCTATGGCGTCAGCCAGGGTCCAATACGGCAGTTTCGCTTTTTTGACCCAATAGTAGCCCACCACCATGGTGGTGATGATCGCACCGTGCGAACCAAGACCTGCCCGGGTGAATATCTCCAGCGGGTTTCTGAGGTAATAGCCCAAGTTGGCGACCACTGCGCCCAGCCTTGCGCCGACGATGACCGTGATGCAGAGCTTGAACAGCAGATCGCTGACTTCGTCTGTATCCAGGCCGTAGCGCTTCACATTGCTCTGGGTATTGAGATAGCCCAGGAGAAATGCGATCGCGACAAGAATACCGTACCAGTAAATATCAATGCTGCCGATAGAAAACGCGATTGGATCCATGGATCATTCCTCTCCTCATTTTGGATTTGGCTTGGGATAGGTGAAAATTTTGCCTTCGTAATTGCGCATCACGATTTTTTCAGGTGTTTGGCACAGCAGGTATTGGGGCAGAATTGGGATCTTACCGCCGCCGCCCGGTGCGTCGACCACAAAAGTGGGGATGGCGAACCCCGACGTATGCCCAAGCATCTGTTCCATCACTTCAATTCCCAAAGACACGGGTGTGCGGAAATGCCCGATGCCCGCTGCCAGGTCGCATTGATAGAGGTAATAAGGACGCACACGGATCTGAACCAGCCTATGTGCCAGTTCTTTCTGGATTGCCGCCGAGTCGTTAATGCCGCGCAGCAGGACCGTCTGATTACCGAGAGGGATCCCGGCGTCGGCAAGCATGGCGCAGGCGTTGGCAGCTTCAGGCGTGATTTCCAAGGGATGGTTGAACTGCACATTGACCCAGAGGGGATGGTACTTTCTGAGCATCCGCACCAATCTGGCTGTCACCCGGAATGGATTGGTGATCGGCGCTCTGGTGCCGATCCTGATGATTTCCACGTGAGGTATCTCCCGGATTGCCTTGATAATCTGCTCCAATGATTGATCCCCTAGAGTGAAAGGATCACCGCCGCTTACCAGCACATCGCGGATCTGCGGGTTCTGCCTGATGTAAGCTAAAGCATTGGCCAGATCCGTTTTGGAAATTGGTTTCTCTTTGAAACCCACGCGGCGCCGGCGAGTACAGTGCCGGCAGTACATATGGCATGTTTCAGTCACAATCAAGAGTACCCTGTCGGGATATCTGTGAACCAGGTTGTTCACCGGCGACATCGCATCTTCCGCCAAAGGATCGGAAAGGCCGTGAACATCCGGTGTTGATTCTTCGATCAAGGGAATGGCCTGCCGCCGGATCGGGCAGTTAGGGTTGTCTTTTTGGATCAGACTGGCAAAGTAAGGAGTCACGGCCACCGCGAAACTCGGACTCTTCAGCGCCTCTTTCTCTGACTCAGTCAACTCCATGAGTTTTGCGAAATCTGCTTCCGTGCGCAGTCTGTTGGCGAACTGCCAGCGCCAATCATGCCAGTTGTGCTCTGGAACATGCATCAATGCTTGTCACTCCTGTTCTACTCTAGTCGGAACCATGATCGCGTCGGTCATGCCGTGGATCAGTTTTTTATCCAGGGGGCAGATGGTGGCCAGGATCCCGGCAAGATGGGTACGGCCATGGTGGACCAGGTAATAGGGACAGAGCCTCACTCGTCCCTGCATGGGTTTGGGAGTCTTCGACGGCCCGTCGTAGTAGGTGGCGATGACGCGCTTTCCTTTGTGGAATTTTTGAAGAACATAAGGGTGTTCTGGAAAACTTCGCAGTGCCCTTTCAACAGCCTCCGCCCACACATCGCCTGATACATCGTGGCCGATACATACCCCACGGCTGCCCCAGGCCAGTTCGGAAAACCCCGAAATCTTGATCACCAATTCACGCTGGCGTTGAGTCGCTTGTTTCAACTGCCGCCAATCGGTCACTGGTTTTGTCCCAAGGTAGAGATCGGGAATCACGGCATGGGGCGGAAGCGGCCGCGGGTCCATAATCCAAGTCTGGGGCATCACCGCAGCCAATGTCTGAAAACCTTCAGGCTCCAACGTTTGAACCAGGTAATCACGCAAGGCCGGGTGGTGCACCAGGGCAAACAGCAATTTTTCCTCCAGATAGCTCTTGAGTGGGGGAGTGATGCGCACTAACTGCTTGCGGACCGCATACAGGATCAGATCGATCTTGGGTATATTCTTCAAGTCGAATAACTCAAAGAAGCGGTATACGACATTGATCCGCTCCGGCATCTGCCCGGTTTTCAGATACAAGCCATCCTCCTGAAACCAAACCGCATCAGGTTTAACAGCCCAGGTTTTCAGGCCCGAAGCGGAAAGAGCCTCGGAAATCCATTCCATTTCAGGGAAGTAATCCATCGATTCATCAGAGACCACTATGGCGAGACCGGGATCGGCACTTTCGGAAATATCCTGCACCGCTGCTTTGAAATGCTCGATAATTCCATCTCGGCCGCCGATGATGTCAAACCCGGCATCGTGGTAGTATCGGCTCAGCTCCGCCAGGAGCCCAAAGCCGCCTGGCACCGCGTCCAGTTCGGAAACGATGAAGCCTTCTTCAGTGAGAATCAAATCCGGGCGGATGATCACGGGCAAATCACTGCGGAATCGGCGCATCCGACCATAGTCAATCACTTGTTCAGTCTTGCCGCCGTCGAGGTATTCGTGAATCCATGGGGGAAAATCACCCCGCACACTCAAATAATATAGTTCGTTGACGGCTCGATAGAACCTGAGCAGAACCGGGCCAAGGTTTACGATCTGCCTATACGTGCCTTTATCTATGACAAATGGTTCGCAGCCGACGCGGAAGATGCGATCCATCTTCGCGGCCAGATCTGTAATCTCCATGAATATCCTCCGTGCAACACAAAATTTACAGTTCTTGTAAATTGCTTCGAGGCAGCAGTTGAATATCCTGCTGGATTTCTAGTAAGATTAGGGTGAGGAGGCTATTGGCATGCCAAAGATTATCTTGACCGGCGGCGGCTCGGCCGGCCACGTCACTCCCAATCTGGCGATGATACCTGCACTTCAGCAAAGAGGTTGGACATTGGCGTACATTGGGACTCATGATGGCATCGAACGGAAATTGATCGGAGATGCGATCCCGTATTATCCCATCAGTGCGGGAAAACTACGGCGTTACTTCGACTGGAAGAATTTCACCGATCCTTTCCGGGTTTTAAAAGGTGTTTACGATGCCTGGCGCGTTCTGCGGCGTCACCGCCCCGATATTGTTTTCAGCAAGGGTGGGTTTGTTTCGCTTCCGGTGGCGGTTGCGGCTCGGTTATTGGGAATTCCTGTGGTGCTCCATGAATCGGATTTCACTCCCGGGCTCGCCAACCGGTTGGCGTTGCCGTTCTCCACTCACTTGTGTGTGACTTTTCCCGAGACAATGGAGCATGTACCCAAGCACAAGGCGAGCGTTACCGGGAATCCCATCCGGAGGGAGCTGTTAAACGGCGATCCGGATAAAGCCCGTGAGCTCTGGGGGTTTGACAGGAGCAAACCGGTGATGCTGGTAATTGGAGGCAGCCTTGGCGCGGCAAAGATCAACCAGGTGGTCCGGGAAAGTCTCCCGCAGCTGCTTGCCAAGTTCCAAATCGCGCATATCTGCGGCAAAGGCAACACATTGCCGAGCTTAACTGTCCAGGGGTATCATCAATTCGAGTATGTGGATCAAGACTTGCCCCATTTGTTTGCCCTGGCTGATTTGGTGATATCCCGCGCTGGTGCCAATGCTGTTTTTGAGCTGCTGGCCCTCAAAAAACCGCATTTGCTGATACCATTGTCTCAGTCGGCCAGCCGCGGCGATCAGCTGCTGAATGCCCGATCTTTTGCCAGACAGGGATTCAGCATGCTGCTAGAGGAGGAGCAGTTAACCGGCGCGTCGCTGATTGAGGCGGTGGAAGAGCTGTGGCAGAACCGGGAACACTACCGCAAAGCCATGTCCGGAACGAAACTGACTGACGCAGTGGCGGAAGTTGTGAGTGTGATCGAAAGCATCGTGAAAAAACAACCGCCAGGCTGTCAGCCTGGCGGCAACTAACAATCACCTAGCTTATCTCAATTCGTTTGTGGCTCTCCCACAGGCCGTGGATGTTGCAGTAGCTCATGGCCATCAGAGTGCCCGAGGCTTTCAGCCTGACAATTGTGGTGCCTTTTGGCTCAGTGTGGGCGGGGCCTGCGTTTGCTCCGGCCACCGCTTCCCCATGGGCGGTAAACTGAAAGTCGGCCAATTCATAGGTGAATTTATCGTTATCAGGTTGGAAGAACAGCTTAATCCAGCGAATGTGGTGTTCTGTCGTGTTCGGATGGGGAATGTCAGAGCCAACATGTACAGTGACTTCAATCGGTTGATCGGTGTTTGCCGAATCCGGCGCGAAAATCGTGGGGACGTGTTTTTCAGCCTTCCAATCACCGCTTTGCAGAACATCAGCGAACTTCTTCACTTGATCATACCTCCTTGTTTATCAATAATAATTATGGATTTAATTACAAATTCGTGATCCAAACGTCAAATCCTTCCAGAAAACAGCAGAGATCCCTTTGCATAGATCGGGCGGCAGTGGCTAAGATAAGGTGGAACATGCTGTTTGACTTATGACAGCCTAAGGAGTGGTTGTTTGAGCAGCGCACTGCAGCTGATCCTGATCGTATTGGCCTCATTGATTCCCGGCCTGCTTTGGCTTCGTTTTTTTCAGCTTAGAGATCTCTATGAGCGCGAACCGGCCCGAATGCTGCTGCGGGCTTTTGCCATGGGAGCGCTGGCAGTTGGAGTGGCTGCCGCTGTGGAACTGCCGTTCTCAGACTGGGTGCTTCCTGAGGCGCCTTTGTTCGCACAGCTGTTTTCCGCTTTTGTGATCATTGGCTTGGGTGAAGAACTCTTTAAAGCGTTAGGTGTTTACCTCGCTGTTTATCGTTCCCCGGAATTTGACGAACCCGCGGATGGAATCATCTATGGCGCCGCGGTTGGCATTGGCTTTTCCGTGGTGGAGAACATCCTGTACGCATTGGCTTTCGGCCTGGCTGTAGCTCCTATCCGGGCCTTGATCGCTTCACTGGCTCATGCCTGTTTCTCCGGCATTTTCGGGATCTTTTTCGGGCGGGCTAGATTCTCGGCCAATCCTAGGGGTGAATTGACCAGAGGTTTGCTGTATGCCGCCGCAAGCCACGGGCTCTATGATTATCTGCTGATTGCCAGAATCGGCTCACCCCTTGCTGCCGTTGTCTTGGTGGTAATTCTCTACTTCCTGCTTCAACATCACCTTCGCCAACTACTTACGCAGTCGCCTTTCGAATAACTTGCACGACTCCCTTTGCAGTACGGTACAGCTTATGCTAAAATTATGCTGGAAGGGGAGTGGGATTGTGGCTGGACATTCCAAATGGGCGAATATCAAACACAAGAAAGCGGCACAAGATGCCAAGCGCGGCCAGGTCTTCACCAAACTGGCCCGTCAGATCACTGTCGCGGTAAAAGAAGGCGGAGCCGATCCGGAAACCAATTTCAAACTGCGCCTGGCGATCGAAAAAGCCCGCAGCTACAACATGCCCAACGATAATATTGAACGGGCGATCAACCGGGGCAAAGGCGGGCTTGACGGGGACAACTACGAAGAGATCGTTTATGAAGCCTACGGCCCGAATGGAGTGGCAATCTTGCTGGATGTGCTGACCGACAACCGCAACCGCACAGCCGGCGAGGTGCGGAGCCGCCTGAGCAAATACGGAGGCAATCTCGGCCAGGCCGGTTGTGTGGCTTGGATGTTTAGCAAAAAAGGGCTGCTGGTCATAGAAAAAGACGACAAAACCGACGAAGAAGAGTTAATCATGACCGCCCTTGAAGCTGGAGCGGAAGATGTTCAGGATGAAGTTGACGTGTACAAAGTCCTGACTGCCCCAGGAGACTTCACCCAGGTCAAGGCGGCGCTGGCGGAGGCTGGATACGAGTTTCTGGTGGCAGAAGTGAGCATGATCCCCCAGAACTCTGTCATGGTTTCCAGCGAAGACAGTGAAAAAATCGAAAGGCTGATAGATGCTTTGGAAGAGCTCGACGATGTGCAGCAGGTATACACCAATTACGAAATAGCCGACTGAATACGAGCCGTTCACCCCGGACATAATGGGAAGGGGTGAATACCATGGGCAGAAGGTGGGTTGTTTTCTGTGCCGGCTTGTTGTGTTTTACGGTAAGTTTTATAACAGCGCTGTGGTTTTCCCAATCTCGGTTGTTTGACCCACCGGCACCGCTGGACGACGGCCGCATCAGCCCTCCGATTGATTCCGGCAGGCAAGGTGCGGCTGCGGCGGCAGAGCAGTTCTATATAGGCATCCACGATCAGCACGTAGCCATTTACAAAGGCAAGCCGGAAATGGGGGGTGTGGTGGTGGAGATAACCGAGATCCCCATCGCCAAGCTGCCAGAGTTTGAAATCCGCAACTTAAGGGCCGGCATTCCCTTTGCCGATGAAGAACAGAAATACAGCATTCTGGAGGGGCTGCATTTTCCACTGTAGCGAGAACTGCTTGACTTAGGTCAAGCGGTTTTTTCGCTGTTAGGGGCAAAGGACTCTCGGGACTAATGTCGAAGTTGAATCGGTAAAGGGAAGTGTTGCCATGATCATTTTGGGGATCGATCCGGGTACCGCCATCAGCGGCTACGGAGTGATACAAACAGACCGCACCGGCAAGCTCAAGGTGCTGGGCTACGGTGCCATACGCACTGCGGCCAATCTGGGCATGGATCAACGCCTGATGATGATCTACAATGGTGTCCAACGGTTGATTGACCAGTACTCGCCCCAGTGTCTGGCAATTGAGGAACTGTTCTTCAACCGGAATGTGACAACTGCCTTGACGGTGGGGCAATCCCGCGGAGTGGTGATTCTCGCCGCAGCGCACCGCGGCTTGCCTGTTGCAGAGTACACGCCTCTGCAGGTGAAACAATCTGTAACCGGAGTAGGCAGGGCGCCGAAGGAACAAGTGGGTTTCATGGTGCGCCTGCTTCTGGGTCTAAAGGAGGTCCCGCGGCCTGACGATGTGACCGACGCTCTCGCAGTCGGCATCTGTCATGCCCACAACGGGCTGGGATGGAGAGGTCAGATATGATTGCGCTGCTTCGAGGTAAAATCATCAGCCAGGATCAGAATATGGCAATCCTCGACGTCAATGGTGTGGGCTATCAGGTGTATTTGAGCGGCGCGGCTTTGGAAAGAGCCAAGGGCAGCACCGAGCAAATCACTCTGCATACCCACATGCATGTCAAAGAAGACGGAATCGATTTGTATGGTTTTGCCACCATTGATGAAAAAAAGCTGTTTCAGAAGATTATCACAGTCTCCGGCATGGGCTGCAAGACAGCCATCAACATCTTGAACGCCATGTCGGCAGAGCAGTTTATCAATGCCATCAACCTCGAAGACCGGGCAGCCCTTACGCAAATCTCAGGCATAGGCAAGAAAACGGCGGATCGCTTGATTCTTGAACTGCGGGATGAATTCACCAAAGCCGGGTTCAGCCTCGATTCGTCCATATCCCCGCCTTTGACGGACGCAGGGATGCGCAACGATGCGCTGGCGGCATTGGCGGCGCTGGGATTCGATTACACGGAAGCCGATTTGATGCTGAAAGCGGCCGTGGACAAGCTTGGTGAAACCAGTGATCTGCAGCTTCTGCTCAGGACAGCACTGGCGTCGGTGGACAGGAGGGGGAAATAGGCAGTGGATAGCGAACGAGTGGTCAGCGGGTGGAAACGGCTCGAGGATCAAGATTTGGAATTGACGCTGCGGCCGCGCACTCTCGATGAATACATCGGCCAGGAAAAGGTCAAGAAACAGATGCGGCTGTTTATCACCGCAGCCAAGCAGCGGGGCGAAGCGTTGGACCATGTGCTGCTCTACGGCCCGCCGGGCCTTGGCAAAACCAGCCTGGCATATATCATTGCCAACGAAATGGGGGTTGGGATTCGGACCACATCAGGCCCCGCCATCGAACGGCAGGGCGATTTGGTGGCCATCCTGACAAATCTCCAGCCCAATGACGTGCTTTTCATCGATGAGATTCACCGTTTGAACCGAACTGTTGAAGAAGTCCTTTATCCAGCCATGGAAGAAGGGGTTGTGGATATTATCATCGGCAAAGGCCCCGGAGCTCGTTCCATTCGATTGGAACTGCCTCCGTTCACTTTGGTCGGCGCGACGACCCGGGCAGGTATGCTCACAGGGCCTCTTAGAGACCGGTTCGGTGTCATCAACCGGCTTGAGTTCTACAGCAAAGACGAACTGACGGTGATTGTCAGGCGATCAGCCCGCATTCTCGGAGTTGAGATCGATGACAAAGGCGCGGAGGAAATAGCAGGGCGAGCCCGGGGCACTCCCAGAGTCGCGAACCGTTTGCTGCGCCGAGTAAGGGATTATGCTCAGGTCAAGGCTGACAACCGCATCACACAAGAAGTGGCCGGTGAGGCGCTGGCTTTGTTCGACGTCGACCAATACGGCCTGGATCATATCGACCGCAAGCTGTTGAGCACGATTGTCACAGTGTTTAACGGAGGGCCTGTCGGCGTGGACGCGATCGCCGCGGCCATCAGCGAAGAGGCTAGCACTATCGAGGATGTATACGAGCCTTATTTGCTGCAGCTCGGTTTTCTGCAAAGGACTAACCGCGGGCGAGTAGTGACTCACCTGGGGTACCAGTATTTGGGGAAACCCCAGCCTGTGGGCGAACCAGGGAAATTGTTTGAAGCATAACCTCTCCTCTGATGGGTAGGCTATTGATCAGAGGGAGGTGTCTTGCTGTGTCCAATAGCAGTGTCTTCTGGAATCTGTTCATGCAAACCGGTGCGATTGGACTATATCTGCTTTATAAGTACACGTCGGGTGAATCGGACAGCGCGGTTGATACAGAAGGCGAGATAGAGGCTGCGGACATGGCCTGCGAGGGAGGACGGATGATGTTTGTACACGACTGAAGGAGTGATCCTGCGCACCAGGAATCTGGGTGAAGCGGACAAAATCGTGACAGTGTATACCAACACCAGAGGGAAGGTGGCAGCCGTCGCCCGTGGTGCGCGCCGCACCCGGAACCGGTTGTTGAGTGTGACTCAGGTCTTCACCTGCGGGCGCTATCTTATGTTTGAAGGGAAGTCTCTGGATACACTCAGCCAAGGAGAAATCATCCATTCATTCCAAGCAATCCGCGATGATTTGGAGAAGATGGCGTCGGCGATGTATGTGTGCGAACTGGTCGATGTTTTCGTGGAAGAGGAAGAAGCAAACAAGGAAACATTTGACCTCCTCTTAAATACATTAAGATTGATCGAGGCAGGGGAAGGCAAGTTCGCGCTTAGGGTGTTCGAACTCAAGTTCATGCAGCAGCTGGGTTACCAACCTCAGTTAGACCAGTGCGTCAACTGCGGTGGGCCTGTGGAGGAGCAAATCCTGTTCTCCCGGGAGGGCGGGATGGTCTGCGGCGCGTGCAGACACAAAGTGAATCCCATCCATGTGATTTCCAAAGGCACAAGCGCGCTGATCAACCGTATTTTGGAGTGGGACTTGTCGCGGCTGACGATCCTTCATCCATCAAACCAAAGCCTGGAAGAACTTGAGGCCTGTATGCGCAGCTACATAGACTACCGCCTCGACAAACCAATGCGTTCGCTGGAATTTATAAACACACTGAATGATTTCCCTGATTCGGAGGTGACAAGCTAGATGTCAGCGGGGCTAATCAACGAAGAACTGCAGAAAATCGATGTGGTCCGTGAACGTACCGGTCTTAGTTTCACCGACGCCCGGTCGCTTTTGGAATCGGTCAATTGGGATGTGATGGAAGCATTGATCACGGCAGACCGCAGTGCTCAGAAGAGAATCTGGGAAGTGCGGGGCATGGAAGTCGTCGATCGGGTTAGACAGTTAGTCCGCAAAGGCAATGCTACCAATATCCGGATCAAGACCAATGACCGGGTGATCATAGAGCTTCCTGTCACTGCCGGCGTGTTGGGGACAGTGCTGGCGCCAAAACTGGCGCTGCTTGCAGGTGCTGCGTGTCTTTTGACCAAGTGTTCGGTCGAGTTTGATCAGGTGTCCAGCCAAAACTAAAAGTTCAGGTGTGCCGGAAGGAGGCACACCTTGACACCGATCAGAGTTTTTGCTATATTGAGAGCAGTTTCATAATCGCGATGATAAAGAGGAGTATTTGCACTGATGCGTACAGAGAACCTGTATCTGGTGAGAATCAGGGACGTGTTCAGGCAAAGAAGGCGCTTTTGAGCGTTTCTTGTTATGAGTGGATCTTGCCAAAAGATCAACCAGGGTGGAACCGCGGAAGCAAACCTTTCGTCCCTGAATACGGGCGAAGGTTTATTTTTATGCTTGAATCCGGGATAAGAAGGTGAAGACAATGAATTTTCAAGAGCTGATCCTCAATCTGCAAACCTATTGGAGCAAAAAGAACTGTATCATTTACCAGCCGTACGATATGGAAGTGGGAGCCGGCACCATGGCTCCGGCCACATTTCTGAAAGCGCTCGGGCCCGAGCCGTGGAATGTGGCCTATGTCCAGCCGTGCCGCAGGCCTACTGACGGCAGGTACGGCGAGAATCCCAACCGAGTGCAGCACTTTTATCAGTTCCAGGTGATCCTGAAACCGTCTCCCGACAATGTCCAGGAGATGTATCTTGACAGTCTCGAAGCTCTTGGCATCAAGCTTGCCAATCACGATGTGCGCTTTGTGGAGGACGATTGGGAATCCCCAACCCTTGGGGCTTGGGGGCTGGGCTGGGAAGTGTGGCTTGACGGGATGGAGATCACCCAGTTTACATATTTTCAGCAAGTCGGCGGCATTGATGTGAAGCCAGTTTGCGCCGAGATCACCTATGGCCTGGAGCGGCTGGCCATGTTCATCCAAGGTGTGGACAGCATTTTTGACCTGGAGTGGGTGGACGGTGTCACCTATGGTGATGTGTTCCTTCAAAACGAAGTGGAGTACTCCAAGTACAACTTCGATTATTCCGACACAGCTGGTTTGTTCACTCTCTTTGAGATGTACGAGAAAGAAGCCAGGAGGCTGATCGAACTGGGCTTGGTTCTGCCCGGCTATGATTATGTACTCAAATGCTCACATACATTCAATCTGCTGGATGCCCGGAACGCCATCAGCGTCACAGAGCGGACCGGCTATATCGCCAGGGTGCGGGCGTTGGCCCGCCAGGCAGCCCAGGCATATCTTGCCGAGCGAGAAAGGCTTGGCTTTCCGATGCTGAATCGTGAGGTGAAACAATCGTGAAACTGCTTTTGGAAATAGGAATGGAAGAACTGCCGGCGCGGTTTATCGGCCCGGCTCTCAGCCAGCTTGAGGAGAGTCTGAAGGCGAAACTTAAAGAGAATCGAATTGAGTTCGGGGAAGCCACAACCTACAGCACACCCCGGCGGCTGACTGTCGTCGTCAAAGACGTGGCGGAACAACAGCAGGATTTGACCATGGAGATCAAGGGGCCGCCTTACAGCATCGCCTACGATAATGGGACACCAACCAAGGCTGCGCAGGGATTTGCCCGTTCCCAGGGTGTGGATGTCAATGATCTGGTGGTCAAAACGGTGGACAATGCCCAATATGTCTTTGCCGTCAAGTTTGCCAAAGGCAGCGGGACCAAAGAGGTTTTGCCCGAAATACTGCCGGATGTGGTCACCTCCATCTCATACCCCAAGAATATGCGCTGGGGCAGTTATGAACTCAAAGCCGCCAGGCCTATACGCTGGATCGTGGCGCTTTTGGACGATCAGGTGATTCCGTTCGCCGTTGAAAATCTTGCCTCGCAAACCATTTCTTTTGGGCACCGGCAGCTGTCGGACGGTGAAGTGGCGATCACACATCCCGATACATACCTGGATGCTCTAAAGCAAGCCTATGTCATTGCCGACCATCGTGTGCGCCGAAAGATGATCGAGGATCAGGTTGCTCGCCTGGCGGCACAGTGCGGCGGGATGATCCCTGCGGATGAGGAATTGCTCGATGAGGTCACCAACCTGGTGGAATACCCGACAGCATTCTTAGGCGAATTTCCTGAGGAATACCTCAGCATTCCGGCAGAAGTGCTGATTACAACCATGAAGGAGCATCAGCGCTATTTCCCTGTCTTCGGAGAGGGCCAGAAGCTGCTGCCGAAGTTCATTGGGGTGCGCAACGGCGCAGACAACCAACTGGATGTGGTCGCCGCCAACAATGAGAAAGTCCTGAAGGCAAGGCTGTCGGATGCCAAGTTCTTTTTCGAAGAAGACTGCAAAGAGCCGCTGGAAAGCTATCTGGACCGCCTGAAAACGGTGGTTTTCCAAGAAGGCTTGGGGACTGTCCACGACAAGGTCAAGCGGATCGAGGCCATCAGTGAAGACTTGTGCCGCCTGCTCGGCCGCGAGGCGGAACTTGATCTGGTGAAACGGACAGCAGTGCTTGCCAAAGCAGATTTGGCCACTAGCATGGTATATGAGTTTCCGGAGCTGCAGGGGGTTATGGGGAGCAAGTACGCCCTAATCAGCGGTGAAGACCCCCGCGTGGCGGCGGGAATCGAGGAGCATTACCGGCCTCGGTTCGCCGGCGATGATCTGCCGAAGTCTTCAACCGGATTGATCGTCAGCCTGGCGGACAAACTGGATAATTTAGCGGGGTATTTCGGCTTGAACAAAGTGCCCACCGGTTCGCAGGATCCTTTTGCCCTGCGGCGCCAGGCTTTAGGCATTGCTCAAATGCTTCTGGCTTATAATATAGATGTTGATCTGCGGGAGCTTATGCAGGTGGCTTTGAATGCTTACGGCGAGCTTTTCGCCGACCGGACTCAGGATGTTTTGGACGCCTTGGTCCAGTTCTTTACCGGGCGGATCAAAGTAAATCTCCTTGAACAGGGTTACAGCTACGATACGATTGACGCAGTCTTGGCCCTCGGCTTGGGCAGCCTGCCGCAGGTCAAGGCCAAGATCGCCGCTCTGGATCAGTTCCGCGCGCATGGTGAGTTCGCCGATCTTTACGTTGCCTTTGAACGAGCGAGCAAGATTGCCGGCAAAAGCGGACCTCAAATCGTCAACCCTGATTTCTTTACCGCTGCGGAGGAGGATTTTGCCGCGGCGATTACCGCAGTGGCCGAGGACTTTAACGCAAAACTCAAGGCCAATGCTTATCAGGAAAGCCTTCAGGCATTGGCAGGATTCCGCCGGCCGGTTGATATGTTCTTTGATGCTGTCATGATTATGGATCCTGATCCTCAAGTCCGGGCGAACCGCCTTGGGCTCCTGCAGCGTGTGTTGGGGCTTTACGGCCAATATGCCGACTTCAGCCTCATTGTTACTAATCTGTGAAATAAATGTTGTGCGGAAGGATTCTTCCAGGATTTACCGAATAATAGACTCGGTGTGCGCCAAGAAGGAGCATGGCTTCTGCTTGGATCTTGATTACAGAATCTAGTTGAAGGAGGATCAACAGCTATGTCAACCAAAAAGTGGGTGTATTTTTTTGGTAACGGCAAAACTGACGGGCAGGCTGGAAACAAAATTCTGGCGGGTGGCAAAGGCGCCAACCTGGCAGAGATGGTTGAACTGGGAATACCGGTTCCAGCAGGCTTTACTATTACCACCGAAGCATGCATAGAGTTTTACAACCGCAGCGAACAGTGGCCTGAAGGCTTGGAAGAACAAGTGATGGAAAACTTGGCCAAAGTCGAAGAGGCCATGGGTGCCAAATTCGGTGACACCAACAATCCGCTGTTGGTTTCGGTCCGCTCCGGCGCCCGCGTTTCCATGCCCGGTATGATGGACACAGTGCTTAACCTTGGCTTGAACGATGAAACTGTGCAAGGCCTCGCGGCAAAATCGGGCAACCCCCGCTTCGCCTGGGACTCCTACCGCCGTTTCATCCAGATGTACGGCGATGTAGTCATGGGTGTCGAGCACGACAAGTTTGAAGAAGTGCTGCAGGCGGTCAAGAACGCCAAAGGCGCTCAGTTGGACACTGACCTTGACGCAGAGGATCTGCAAGAGTTGGTTAAAAAGTACAAGGAAGTCGTTCTGAGAGAAGCCGGCAAGCTGTTCCCCAACGATCCGGTCGAGCAGCTTAAAGGTGCCATCAACGCAGTGTTTATGTCTTGGAACAATCCCCGGGCTATTCGCTACCGGGAGCTGAATGACATCCCCGGCGACTGGGGTACTGCCGTGAACGTACAAGCCATGGTGTTCGGCAATATGGGCGAAACGTCCGGAACTGGTGTGGCGTTTACCCGCAATCCGTCCACCGGCGAGAATGTGTTCTACGGCGAGTACTTGATGAACGCGCAAGGTGAGGACGTGGTCGCCGGTATCCGCACGCCTCATCCCATCGCGACACTGGCTGAAGCCATGCCCGATGTTTACAGGCAGTTGGTTGACATCTACAAAAAACTTGAGAACCATTACCGCGATATGCAGGATATTGAATTCACCATTCAAGAAGGCAAACTTTACATGCTGCAAACCCGGGCAGGCAAGCGCACTGCTCAGGCAGCGGTAAGAATTGCCGTGGAAATGGTGGAAGAGGGTTTGATCGACAAGAAAGAGGCGCTTTTGAGAGTCGATCCGCAGCAATTGGATCAACTGCTGCATAAACGGATCGATCCCAGCGCCAAGCTTAATGTGATCGCCAAAGGCTTGCCGGCGTCTCCGGGAGCGGCTGTCGGCCGGATTGTCTTCCATGCCGATGACGCCGAAGCATGGAAAGAGCGGGGCGAACAGGTGATCCTGGTCCGCACCGAGACTTCCCCTGAAGACATCGGCGGCATGGACGCGGCCGAAGGTATTCTCACCGCCAGGGGCGGCATGACTTCTCACGCGGCCGTGGTCGCCCGCGGCATGGGCAAGTGCTGTGTCGCCGGATGCGGTGATGCCAAGATCGATGAAAAGAACAAAATTGTCAATATTAACGGCCATGTCCTGAAAGAAGGCGACTGGATCACCCTGAACGGTTCCACCGGAGAGGTGATTCTAGGCCAGGTCAAACTGATTGATCCGGAACTGACAGGCAATTTTGGCACCTTGATGGCTTGGGCCGACGAGTACAGGGCCTTGGGTGTCCGCACCAACGCCGACACACCCCATGATGCAAAAGTAGCCAGAGAATTCGGCGCAGAAGGTATCGGACTTTGCCGCACTGAGCATATGTTCTTTGAAGGGGATCGGATCAAGGCCGTCCGCCAGATGATTCTGGCCAAAGACAAAGCCGGCCGGGAAGCAGCTTTGGCCAAACTGCTGCCGTACCAGAAAAATGACTTTGTGGGCATCTTTAAGGAAATGGCAGGGCTGCCGGTCACAATTCGTCTGCTCGATCCACCGCTGCATGAGTTCTTGCCGCACGAACACCACGCCATGGAAGAGCTGGCGCAGGCGATGGGTGTCACTTTCGAGGAAGTGCAGCAGACAGTGGAAAGCCTCAAAGAGCTGAACCCGATGCTCGGCCACCGCGGCTGCCGTTTGGGCATAACATATCCTGAGATTTACGCGATGCAGGCCAGAGCTATCTTTGAAGCTGCCGCCGAACTGACCAAACAAGGCCAGAAGGTAATCCCCGAGGTCATGATCCCGCTGGTTGGCGCAGTCAAAGAGCTGAAACTGATGAAGGATGTCTGCATTGAGGTCGCCAAGCAGGTTGAGGAGGAATACGGCGTCAAGCTCGAGTATTCCATCGGTACTATGATCGAGCTGCCGCGGGCGACAGTGACCGCTGATGCGATCGCCGAAGAGGCGGAGTTCTTCTCCTTCGGCACGAACGACCTGACCCAGATGACCTTTGGCTTCAGCCGTGACGACGTAGCTCATTTCCTCCCGATCTATGTGGAGAAAGGCATCCTGGAGAAGGATCCCTTCCAGACACTCGATCAAGTGGGTGTCGGCTCACTCGTTGAAACCGGTGTGCAAAAAGGCCGTCAAACCAATCCCAAGCTTAAGCTTGGTGTATGCGGTGAGCACGGCGGGGATCCGGCTTCGATCGATTTCTTCCACCGGGTTGGGCTAAACTACGTCAGCTGCTCGCCGTTCAGGGTGCCGATAGCCCGTCTGGCCGCAGCTCAAGCCAATATCCGCAATCCACGGTAGATTTCGCTGAAAGACTGGCAACGGGGGAAGGAATCTTCCCCCGTTTTGGTGAACCCATACATTACCGTATGGGTATTTATTATTGTTAGCAAAAAGCGGGAGTGATGTGATGCAGCTGCGCTTGGAATATGAAAAACGCGAACGGGAAATGCTGTCAAAAGCGGCAGCCTTGGCCGAAGCCAGTGCCGGAAGGCAGTTCCCGGAGCCGGAGTGCGAGGTTCGAACAGCCTTTCAACGGGATAGGGACCGCATCATTCATTCCAAGAGTTTTCGGCGGCTGAAATCAAAAACACAAGTGTTCATCGCTCCAGAAGGTGATCATTATCGTACCAGGCTGACACATACATTGGAAGTGGCGCAGATTTCCCGCACTGTGGCCAGGGCTCTGGCACTGAACGAGGACTTGGTGGAAGCCATCGCCCTAGGCCATGACCTTGGGCATACTCCTTTCGGCCATGCAGGCGAAGACATCCTGCAGGAGCTGACCGGCCATTTCCGACACAATGAACAGAGCTTGCGGGTTGTGGATCTGTTGGAACGGCATAAACCTGATTTTCCAGGCCTCAACCTGACTTTTGAAGTCCGGGACGGAATTCTTTGCCACACCGGCCCGCAGCCGCCCAAGACTTTGGAAGGCCAGATCGTGCGCATTTGCGACCGTGTGGCCTACTTGAACCATGACATTGATGATGCGATCCGCGCCGGGCTGATCACCGATGGCGACCTGCCTTCCAAAGCGGTGAAAGTGCTGGGGGCAACCCGCTCACAGCGAATCGACACGATGGTCAAAGATTTAGTTTACTGCAGTTTGGGAAAAACTAAGATTTGTATGAGTGACGAAGTCCGCGAGGCCACCGACATTCTGCGCCAGTTCTTGTTTGACCGTGTCTATATTGGTTCGGCGGCGAAAAAAGAAGAAGCCAAAGTCGACATGCTCTTGAAAATGCTTTACCGTTACTATCTGGAGCATCCAAAAGAGCTGATGCAGCGGTTGGGGCTGGAGCAGGAACCCAAAGACCTTACCCGGTCAATCGCCGACTATATCGCCGGCATGACCGACAGCTACGCCATACACGAGTTTCGAAGATTGTTTATGCCGCAGGGGTGGTCGCTTGACTAGTGAGGTGATATTGTGCCCCAGTTTGACCAGGAGTTTATCGAGAAGGTCCGGACTGCGGTGGACATTGTGGAGATTATCGGCCAGGATGTGAAGCTGACGCAGCGTGGGCGCAATTTTGTAGGGCTTTGTCCGTTTCATGACGAAAAGACACCATCCTTCACCGTCAGCCCAAGCAACCAATTGTACTATTGTTTTGGCTGCGGCAGCGGCGGGAATGTCTACACATACTTGGTCAATTCAAGGAACATGACCTTTCCGGAGGCAGTGGCCGCACTGGCGCAGCACGCCGGCGTCGAACTACCTAAACTTCCGCCGCAGCAAAGCGAACGGAGGCAAAAAATACAGCAAATCTATGAACTCAACCGGTTGGCGGCAGTATATTACTACCGGATGCTCCGATCCAAAGAAGGCCAGGAAGCCCGCAGCTATCTGGTTCAGCGGGGGATTAACCAAGAGCTTGCCAAACAGTTCTACCTCGGGTATGCCCCGGACAGCTGGGATGGCTTGGTCAGCTACCTTAAGGAAAACACGGAACTGCCGCTTGAACTGGCGAAAGAAGCGGGGCTCGTTATTTCTGGCAAGAATGGGTATTACGACCGCTTTCGCGACCGAGTCATTTTTCCGATCTGCAACCTCAACAAGAGGTTTGTCGGATTCGGCGCCAGAACCATTGGTCCGGGAGAGCCGAAATACCTGAACACACCGGAAACCTTGGTTTTTCACAAAGGCAGAAACCTGTACGGTTTGAATTGGTCGAAGGACAGCATCAAGCAGAAGAACTATGTGGTCCTTGTTGAAGGATACACTGACTGCATCAGTCTCTACGCCAAAGGGGTCACCAATACCGCCGCCAGTTTGGGGACTGCTTTCACTGAGCATCACGCCAGGCTGATCTCCAGGCTTACCAATAACGTGGTCATTGCTTATGACAGTGACAAAGCCGGAGTCATGGCAACCCAACGCGGACTGCAGATTCTGGTGGATGCGGGGCTGAGTGTCAAAGTGGCTGTTGTGCCCGAAGGTTCTGATCCCGATGCGTTCGCCCGCAGCCAGGAGCCGCATAGGGTAGTGGAATGGGTTGAGCGTGCCGACCCGTACTTGAAATATCTGATAGATCAGATCGCCGCTCGGCATGAGATCGATTCGGCAGAAGGAAAAGTAAACGCGGCGAAAGAAATTATTAATATACTGAGACAGGTAGAAAGTATTATAGAACAAGCTGAATACAGTAAGTACGCCGCCGAGCTGCTGAACATGGACCAAGCTGTGTTCGCCGCCGAACTGAACAGAGCGGCAGGCCGGGCTGGTTCTCGTGAAAAACCAGGCCGAAGGGGCACAGATTCACATATTGCACCGAAAAATAGATATACTATTAAAGATCTGCATGGTGCATCGGCAAGTACAGCAGAGACGGCAAGCCCTGAGCAAGTTCAGGCGGTTGAAACCAGTGTGATGCGAATACTGCTGGCCAATCCGGGTTTCATCGACGAAATGCTGGCCTTGGGCCTCGGCGCCGGAAGCTTCACTAATCCAGACTATAAGCACCTGTTCACCCTGCTGCTGACGGACGCATGGGATAAGCAGGGAGAAGCGATAGCGGATCGGCTGTTGGGCCAGGCGGAGCCTCCAGGCTCCTGGCGGGATTACCTTAGGTTGTTCCAGGAAAATGTTTGGTCACGCAGTTTGGCCGCCATGGAGGAAAAACTGGTTTTGATGGAGAATCATAGGGAATCAGATGTTTTGCTCCAATTTTGTCAGCTGCTCAGACAATATGCAAAGCTCCGCAAGGAGATATTTCCAGCGAGGAGTAGATAGATTCAGGCTCACTATCTTCTGGCAGGAAGGGGGGAACAAGAATGGCAAACAAAGATGTATTGAACGTTGAACATGTGCAAGAGCTGATTGATCGCGGGAAGAAACAGGGTTTGATTTCGTATCGCGAGATCATGGACGCACTGCAAGATGTGGATTTGTCGCCTGATCAAATCGACGAAATTTATGAAAGCTTTGCCGAACTGGGAGTGGATATCATTCCCGAGACTGGCGATGGTGATCCGCTGGATGCTCATGCACTCGAAGACGCCGGTGAAATCGATCAAACTGAAGAGGATTTTGATCTGTCTGTTCCCGACAGTGTGGGCCTGGATGATCCGGTGAGGATGTACCTGAAAGAAATCGGCCGTGTTCCGCTGCTGACGGCGGAGCAAGAAATGGAATATGCCAAAAGCATCGAGCAGGGTGATGAGGAAGCGAAACGCCTGTTGGCCGAGGCCAATCTGCGTTTGGTCGTCAGCATTGCCAAGCGGTATGTGGGCAGAGGCATGCTGTTCCTGGACTTGATTCAGGAAGGAAACCTGGGGCTGATCAAAGCCGTGGAGAAGTTTGATTATCGCAAGGGGTTCAAGTTCAGCACTTATGCTACATGGTGGATTCGGCAGGCGATCACAAGAGCGATCGCCGATCAAGCCCGGACGATTCGGATTCCTGTGCATATGGTGGAAACGATCAACAAATTAATCCGAGTTTCCCGCCAACTCCTCCAGGAGTTGGGCCGTGAGCCCACTCCCGAAGAGATTGCCGCTGAGATGGACCTACCGGTCGAGCGTGTCCGAGAGATCATGAAGATTGCCCAAGAGCCCGTTTCATTGGAGACTCCGATTGGGGAGGAAGAAGACAGCCATCTAGGCGATTTTATCGAAGACCAAGACGCGCCTGCTCCAGCCGAAGCAGCTAGTTTCACCATGCTTCGGGAGCAGTTGAGCGAGGTGTTGGAGTCTCTGACACCCAGAGAGCAAAAAGTCCTGCGCTTAAGATTCGGCTTGGACGACGGCCGCCCCCGCACGCTGGAGGAAGTGGGCCAGGTGTTTGGAGTGACCCGGGAACGGATCAGGCAAATAGAGGCCAAAGCGCTTCGCAAACTCAGGCATCCCAGCCGCAGCAAAAAGCTGAAGGATTTTCTAGGCCAGTAGTTCTGTCGGTTGACATTGTTACCGCCTCCGTTGTATAATTACAAGGTAACGGTAACGGACCCCTAGCTCAGCGGTTAGAGCAGCAGACTCATAATCTGTTGGTCCTGGGTTCAAATCCCAGGGGGTCCACCAACACTTTGTCTTTTACACCACTGCAGGTGGTGTTTTTTTTATCAAAAATCAATGGGTTTATCTTCCAGAATAAAAGGATTTTGCCAAAAGGCAGAGAATAATAGTCTAATAAGTAATTCCTCCCAAGGCTTTTTTTGCAGTTTTGGTAAAAAAGTGGTGGTTTTGGGAAGGTATTCCATAAATAATGTAGAATATATTAGGCGTGTTCCCTGCACCAGCATGCATTTAATGCCGCTGCGGGCGTGCCCGGCAAGATTTCGGCCATGTTTTGCCTGACATTCTTGCGGCCATACCGGCAAAGGACTGTAGTGAGGTTGAAAGAACCGCTGCGGTTTGCGGCGATGGATGCGTTTCTCCAGGAATTGAAGTACGAAACACGGTAAAGTACGGCTCTTTTGGAGAAAGGCAGATGCATGCATGACAGGGATGAATATAATGCTAATGCACTGCCTGTGCATGACCAAAGGGGGGTTGGCAGAGAAGAAAGAGTCGTTTTCGTTCTCAATCTGTTGACGCCGTAAATGGACTTTGGCAAAAAAATATTTGAGTAAAGGAGTAGGATGATGAGGAAGATTTCTAAGCTGACACTCTTGACAGCGCTGTTAGTGTTGGCCTTGAGTGTGGCAGCATTAGCCGCCAGTGGTGTCGAGTATCAATCGGCCGACTGGAAATTCGGCGACAAGAATAACGTCTGGGGTTTAGTCTATTTGCTGGAGTATAAAGATGGTGAGCTTAAGGAAGAAGGCGTATTAATGCCGTTCTTCAAGATCTATGATGAATCG
>FIZJ01000032.1 GCA_900019385.1 uncultured Clostridia bacterium | reverse complement strand
AGTTCCTTCATGTTGGCTGTCTCTTCTTTGATGGCGTCGATCGATTCCTGCAGCGCCTTTTCGTCATACTTGCCCCACCGGTCTAGCAGATTGACGTAGCCCTGAATGGCGGCTATCGGTGTCCGCAGTTCATGGGAAGCGTCGGAGACAAACCGAGCTTGGGCGCGGTAGGATTCGTTGATCCGGTCCAGCATCTGGTTGATGGCCTGGGCCAGCCCCTTAAGCTCATCCTGGGTGGTTTTAATATCGATGCGGGTATCCAGCCTGGCGGCGTTGATGCCTTCCAGCTTGCCGGCGAGCTCCCTCATCTCTTCGACGGTGAAAGGCCCTCTCTGCGCGTTAAGGCTCTGGGCCTGCTTCGCCAGTTCAGTAAGGGGGGTCAAGGTTTCCCGAATCTGCTGTATTCCGTTGAAGAACCTGCTCACCAAAGTGATCAGCTCAACAACCAGAAGAATGCCGAGGATAAACATGATCGGCCGGGCCGCCGGCTCCAGGCTGATCGTCAGCCCCCAGGCGCTCCCGCCCTCACCTTGAGCAAACTCCACCCGGTAGGCCAGCTGTTTCGCCATTTTCTGCAGATTCGGCCACGCCAAAGGCGGCGAGAGCACCTTGAAACTCCGGGAAAAAGCCGCCGTTTCATCAGCCACCGCCCGCTTAAGGAACTCTGGCAGGACTAGCCCCCTCGGTTCCGCCTCCAGTTGCTCGACGGAGATCCCAGACACTCCAATCAGCTGATTGGCCGCCAGGGATTCGATCTCATCAAGGTAAGGCGCAATGGCCGCGAGCTGCCGCTCGCCGTAAGAAACCGTCAAGATGAATCCAGCGCCAAACAGCAAGATATTCAGGGAGATAAAAAAAGACAGCAGCCACAACCACATTTTGATGTTGAGCCTGGCTGCGATGGAAAAACGGAGTTTGCTGCGCCAATCGGTTTTCGCTTGATTATTCATCGCGGATGACATACCCCACTCCCCGGACGGTGGCGATCAGCTTTGTGCCGAACCGTTCGTCGATCTTGCTGCGGAGAAAGCGGATGTACACGTCCACCACGTTGGTTTCGCCCGCGTAATCGTATCCCCAGACTTTCTCCAACAGCGTTTCCCTGGACATGACCAGGCCTTTGTTCTCCAGCAGGTGCTGCAGAAGATCAAACTCCCGCTTGGTTAGTTCAATCGGTGTTTCCCGATACATACACTGCCGCCGCCCCACATCGAGGCGGAGATCCCCCACTGTCAGGATTTTGGCTTCGCCAAACACAGCGGTTTTGCGCAAGGCGGTGCGGATCCGGGCCAAAAGCTCCTCAATGGCGAAGGGCTTGGTGATATAGTCATCGGCACCGCTGTCCAGCCCCGACACTTTGTCGATGACGCTGTCCCTGGCTGTAAGCATGATCACAGGGACAGAAGAGCTGCGCCGCAGCCGCCGCAGCACTTCCATCCCGTTCAACCCCGGCAGCATGATGTCAAGGAGAACCAGATCAAACTGCCCCGATTCGGCAAGCTCCAAACCGGTACGGCCGTCGAAAGCCTTGGCTACCTCGTAGCCTTCGTGGGTCAGTTCCATTTCAATGAAACGGGCAAATTTCTCCTCATCTTCCACAACCAGGATCCGCGCAGCCATCCAATCCTCCTCCTTGACGCTTTCCGCCCTTTAAACCTTTTTAATTCTCATCCTTAGGATTCTCATAGATCCGGTACTTGAAATTGAAGAACAATCCTAGCACCAGGAGCACAATGACAACCCAGGGAAGGAAGAGAGTAAACAGAATCACGAGGGTGAGGGGAATCTTGACTTTTGTCTCATCGTTCTGAATCATTTCCACAGTAGTGTTGTTGCATCTGTGGAACAAGCCCACCAAAAACTGCCAGAAACGCTTCAGCGAGCTGTCGGAATTCCCGCCCTTGGACTGCTTCTTTTCTTCATGCTGCTCCACCGTGGGCTGTTCACTGCTGTAGAAACCGTTGCCCTCGGGGGGTTTGACCTTGCCCTGCTTCTCCAGAAGGATCAAGGCTTCCAGCAGATCCCCGCCGGCGGCTTCATACGCATGTTTGGCCTCGTCATAAGTAACCTTGGCCCTTTCCCGCAGCCGTTCAATTTGTTCCAGTTTGTCGTTCATCAAGCTGTACCTCCTTTGTGAATTTACCTGCATTCTAACAGAGGCAGCTTTAAGGCGAATTTGAGCAGCATTAAAATTGCATTAAATTGATGATGCTTACCAAGCCGCGATAGCGCCGTCGGTGCGGGACTCGGTGCCCCCGGCCAAAGTACCGTCGGGCATCCGCCAGATGATCTGGCCCCGGCCAAAGCCGCCGGAAGTGAGGGCTACCTGAACCTGATGGCCTTTTTGGGCAATTGCCCGGGCGATGTGGTTGGGTAGCGCGCTTTCCACCTCAACCTTTTTGCCCTCAATCCACTGCCAGCGGGGCGCATCCAACGCCGCCTGGGGATTTAGGTTGAAATCTATAGTGTTGACGATGACCTGGACATGGCCTTGGGGCTGCATAAAACCGCCCATCACGCCAAAAGGCCCGACAGGTTGGCCGCCTTTGGTCAAAAACCCGGGAATGATGGTGTGGTAGGTGCGCTTGCCGGGCTTGAGGCTGTTGACGTGGCCGGGCTCCAGGGAGAATGTGTGGCCCCGGTTCTGCAAGGCGATTCCTGTTTCGGGAACCACGATGCCTGAGCCAAACCCCATGTAGTTGCTTTGGATATATGATACCATATTGCCCTTGCTGTCCGCCACCGCCAGGTACACTGTGCCGCCCTGCGGCGGTTTCCCGGGCACAGGCTCCAGGGCGGTGTCTGTAATCAACCGCCGGCGCTCCCTTGCATAGTCCTCCGTGAGCAGTTCCGCCGCCGAGACAGGCATCGCTTTGGGATCGGTGATATACGTTCTGCCATCGGCGAAAGCAAGCTTGATCGCCTCGATTTGGCGGTGGTAAGTCTCCACATCACCAGGGGCCAAATCCCCGCACTGCTCCAGAATCTTCAAGGCCATCAGCGCCACCAGCCCCTGGCCGTTGGGCGGCAGTTCCCACACATCAAAGCCGCGGTAATTGACGCGGATTGGTTCCACCCATTCCGGCTGGAAAGCGGCGAGGTCTTCTTTGGTGATCAGCCCGCCGGTTTTCCGGGCAAATTGATGGATAGCCTCGGCCAACTCTCCACTGTAGAAGGCGCGGGCGTTGGTTTCGGCAATTGCCTTAAGCGACCTGGCGTGCCCCGGGGATCGCCAGATCTCGCCAATGGCCGGAGGCTTTCCTCCTGGGGCGAAAGTGGCGAACCAGTGGGCGAACTCCTCGCCTTTCAGGTTTTCTTTGTATACCTCATATGCTCTTTGCCAGTAGTACCCGGTGACCGGTGAAACAGGGTAGCCGTCTTCGGCGTAAGCGATCGCCGGTTTTAGTGTTTCTGTCAGCGGGAGCAGTCCAAAGCGCTCCGCCAGCGCAGCCCAGGCGGCGGGTATCCCCGGCACAGTAACCGGCAGCCAGCCGTAGCGCGGCATGGCGCTATGCCCTTTTTGCAGCACTTTACTGATGGAAATGCCTTTGGGCGCGGGGCCGCTGGCATTGAGGCCGTACAGCCTGCCTCCGCTCCAGACAATGGCGAAGGCATCGCCGCCGATACCGTTGGATGTCGGTTCCACCACCGTGAGGCAGGCTGCGGCGGCAACGGCGGCATCAACGGCATTGCCGCCTTTTTTAAGTATCTCCAGGCCGGCTTGGGCGGCCAGCGGCTGGGAAGTGGCAACCATGCCGTTTTTGGCATAGACGGTCATTCTTTGAGAAGGATAAGGATTGTACAGCGGATCAAACTTAAGCATAGACAGGCTCCTTTGTCAACAGGTTTCCTCTCTTTTCTTCGGCGCAGGATCCGCTATACCTGCCGCAGGGTTTATTGACAAAGCCTGAGAAGTATTTTATAATTTTTTTAAATGATTTCTCCAACAAATTTACATCCAAAGGCCGTGAAAGGGAGAAGTAAGCTGGAGAGGGGCTCGCAGAGAGCCAAGGGGTGGTGCGACTTGGCAGCTGCCGCCGGCTGAAATACACCCTGGAGCCGCGGGCTGAAACAGCAGTAGGCCTGGCCGCTTACCGGCGTTACCGGTTAGGGAAGTGATGGCTTCCTGAAAACGAGTGAATCTGTTTGGCAGATTAAGACAGGTGGTACCGCGGTGTTAAGTCGTCCTGGAAATGGACGGCTTTTTTTGTTAATGAAGCGAAGAGGAGAGATCTTGATGAACAGAATCAGGTTTTATTCAGGTGAAGAGATTCCTGTGGAAATGCACAAAGTGAGGATTGTCCAGAAACTAAGCCTGCTTTCGGTCAAAGAACGCCTGAAGGCTGTGCAGGACGCGGGCAGCAACACATTTCTGCTGAAAAACCGCGACGTCTATCTGGACATGCTCACCGACAGCGGTGTGAACGCCATGAGCGACCGGCAGCTGGCGGCGATGATGGAAGCCGACGACAGCTACGCCGGTTCCGAGACCTTCGCCAGGCTGGAAGCCAAATGCACGGAACTGTTTGGAACGAAGTATTTCCTCCCTGCTCACCAGGGCCGAGCCTGCGAACATATCCTGGCCAAGGTTTTTGTCAAACCCGGCACTATCGTGCCCATGAATTATCACTTTACGACCACCAAGGCCCATATCGTTCTCTGCGGCGGCAGTGTGGTGGAAACACCCATCGACGAGGCATACCGCATTTCCAGCGCCTATCCATTCAAAGGGAACATGGATATCGACAAACTGCGGCAGGTAGTGGAGGAGCACGGTGCAAGCCGCATCGCTTTTGTCCGGATGGAAGCGGGGACAAACCTCATCGGCGGGCAGCCATTTTCTTTGGACAACCTGGCAGAAGTCAAGTCTTTGTGCGGCAAACACGGCATCCCGCTGATCCTGGACGCCAGCCTTCTGGCGGACAATCTGTATTTCATCAAAGTCCGGGAAGAAAAATACCGGGATTGGAGTATTCGGGAAATTGCCCGAAGGATCGCCGATTTGTGCGACATCATCTATTTTTCCGGCCGCAAGCTAGGATGCGCCCGGGGCGGCGGAATGATGACCAGCAACGCGGAGTATTTCAAGCAGATCCGGGAGTTCATCCCGCTTTACGAAGGCTTCCTGACCTACGGCGGCATGTCGGTCCGGGAGATGGAGGCAATAGCAGTTGGGCTCGAGGAAACAATGGAGTTGGAAATGATCAGCCACGGCCCCCAGTTTATCGCATATATGGCGGAGGAGCTCATCAAGCGCGGGATTCCGGTGGTCACACCACCAGGAGGTTTGGGCTGTCATCTTGACGCGCGGGAGTTTCTGGATCATCTGCCGCAGGAGGAATATCCTGCCGGAGCTTTGGCTGCCGCCGTATATATCGCCAGCGGGGCCCGGGGCATGGAACGGGGCACCATGTCTGAACAGCGCGAACCCGACGGTTCGGAGCGACTGGCGGACATGGAGCTTTTGCGCCTGGCACTGCCGCGGCGCGTGTTCACCCTCTCCCAGGTGAAGTATGTTGTGGACCGGGTGAGCTGGCTCTATGAAAACCGCCGGCTGGTCGGGGGCCTAAAATTTGTGGAAGAGCCGGAGACACTGCGCTTCTTCTTCGGCAGGCTGGCGCCTCTGTCAGACTGGCAGGAGCAGCTTGCCGACAAATACATGGCTGATTTGGGCGAGTATTAAGGGGGGCTTTGAACCCCCCTTCCTTTTATTTAAGCCCTAGATCTGATCAATATTGTCGATGCCGGCGCCAAAGCCGGAGAGGTGATTGATGGGCAGGGAAAAACAGATGCCGCTGCCGGGAGTGGTAAGCCCAACAGCTTTGGTGATGCCTTCCATGATGGCCCGCTTTTTCTCCTGGGGGGCCACAATCAGGATCAGGTCTTTTTCCGGTTCGATAGTGATGCCCAGGTACTTGACGGCTTCTTTTGAACCCAAACCGCGGGCGTGAATCAATGTCCCTCCCGTCGCCCCCGCTTCCTTGGCCGCTTCCATGGCATGTTCAAAGAACCCGTTGTTGACGATGCTGACAATCAAATGAAATTGATGTTCCGAAGTAGCAGGCATGACTTCACTTCCTATCTCCAGGTTTTTATCTGTTTGTCCAAGGGTATTGGAAACCACATTGCTGATGCTGGTTACACTGATGCCGCAGCATATGCCTGTGCCCGGCTTGCTGAAGTCGATCACATCCCCTAACTTCTCCACGAAACGACGGGCCATCCTGGCTGTTTGCAATGTGACAGCGATGATTTTTTTCGGCCCACCGTACCCGAGGATGTCGTAAACCACTGATTTCGCTGTTCCCAAGCCGTGCACCAAAAACGCGGCCGGCATCTCGCACGCTTTGAGAGTATTAATCAACCGGTCTTTCAGGCTGTAGTCCAAAATGGTAATCAACGCTTCAATCCTGTTGCCGCCGTCCATATTGATCGCCCTCCATTCAGCGAACGGTCACTGTTCAATCAATTCAAGAAACAGCGCCGACATTCCTTGCCAATCCTGCTTTTTCAATCCCCGGCCCGGGCAAGATCCGGCGCTTCGTCGATATCAATAATGGTTTCCTCTGCGGGCACCACCATTTCGCGGGCCGCTTTCCTGGACTTGTAGGCATACACAGCCCCGAACAGCTGCAGTGTGATCACCGGGAGCAGAGCCACCAAGGCCACAATCCCGAATGCGTCGGTGAATATGTTCCCGCCAAGGGCCTCGCTTGCGCCAATGGCGAAAGGCAGCATAAACGTGGCCGCCAGGGGCCCGGACGCTACGGCGCCGGAGTCAAAGGCGATTGCCGAAAACAGCTTCGGCACCGTGAAGGTCAACAGCAGCGCAACAACATAGCCTGGGATCACGAAATACAAAATAGACAGCCCTGTCACCACCCGCACCATGGCCAAGGCCACCGCCAGGCCTACACCGGCAGACAAGCTCAATCCCATTGTTTTTCCGGAAATGGCTCCGGCAGTGACATCTTCAACCTGCCGCTTCAGCACGAACACGGCCGGCTCCGCCGCCACCACCAGATAACCCATGGCCAACCCGGTGAGCACCAGCACCCAGGTGTTGGAATTGGCAATCAGGATGCGGCCCAAAAGGTGCCCCGCGGGCATAAAGCCCACATTGGCGCTGGCCAAAAAAAGCACCAGCCCGAAGTAGGTATAAACTGTGCCCACTGTTGTTTTCAACAGCGCTCTGGGCTTAAGGCGCAAAACCAGAGCCTGAAAGACGGCAAACAGCGCCAAAATGGGCGCAAGCGCCACCGCCACCTGCCCGAACTGGGAAGCGATGCCGCTTTTGTACAGCCGGGCGATATCCGCCAGGGAATTGACTTCCGCCTCAGTGAGGGCACTGCCGCCTGACGGCGAAAAGAACACGCCCAGGACCAGAACGGCGACGATGGGACAGATCAGCGTCAAGGCAACCAGGCCGAAACTGTCTTCATGGGTTGCCCGGTCGCCGCGGATTGATGCCAGGCCGAGCCCAAGGGCCATCACAAATGGTACCAGGATCGGGCCGGTTGTCACCGCTCCCGCTTCCCAGGCGATGGACAGAAAATTGGCACCGGTAAAATATGACAGAATGATAGCGGTCAAATAACAGGCGATCAGAACATAAGAAAGGCGCCAGTGAAACAGAATCCGCATAAAGGCCATAACCACCGCCAGGCCCACACCGAAAGCGACGGTGAAGATTATTACTGCATCGGGGACACCGCTGATCTGGCCTGCTAAAAGTATCAAGTCCGGTTCGGCCACAGTGATGAAAACGCCGATAACAAAGGTCAGCCCAATGATCAAAGCCAGGTTCCGGCTTTTGACCACGGAAGATCCGACGTATTCCCCGATGGGAATCAAGGATATGTCCACACCCAGGTTGAACAGAGCAATCCCGATTGTCATGATTGCGGCACTGATCAAAAAGAAAGCCAAGCTCCAAGGCGGCATCGGCGCTGCCGTGAAGTTTAGCGCCAGCACAAGCAAGATAATGGGAACAACCGACTTTGATGATTCTTTGAGCTTATCCAACAGCAGTTTCAGCATCCGCCCACCTCTTTTCTGCCAATTTTAAGCGGATTGATCATATGGTAGGCCCATACAAAGAATCCGCTTTAGATTCAATGGTATTCTCTCATATTAAACCGCAGGCGTCAAGGAGACCAATCCCCTCGTTCTCAGTGGGATTTCGTGCCAAAGTCAAAGTAAAGAGGATTGTCAAAATCCATGCGGTGGTAAAAAGCCAGCCTAAGAGCGCTCTGATCGTAGATTATCGACCACTGGGTGCTGATCGTCCCGCGCTGAGCCGCCGCGGCCAAAGCGTTTTTCAGTTCCTCATGGGATAGAACCCCGTTTCCGGCCTGGTAGTGGCTCATCAGTGTCTCAAAGCGCCGGTCATTTGCTTTCCGCCCAATCAGGTAGTACTCCCCAGGTGTTAGGATATGATTAGTCACCACTGGTATCTCCACGGCGTGCAGCTCATTCTTGATGTACTCGACCACAACGGACCTGCCTGACGCGTCGCTGATGGCGAAGTGGTAGTCGTTGTCGGCGGAAGCATGCATATCATACTGGGAAAGAAGTTCCAACGCCTCGTCCACAGTGGCCGCCCGATCCAGAAGCAGGCGCACTGCCGAGGAGGTGGTGAGATCAGGTTTGCTGGTGTTCTGATTGGTCTGTTCCGAATGCTTAATGGCAAGAATAGCCACACACAACCCTTTTTCGTTCATACCGTCCAGCGGTGCGAAGACGGACGCCAGCATCCGGAATTTGTCCATGAACCCCAGGCTCCCCACATCCCGGCTAAACCCCAGAAACCTGAGATGGCATAGAATAAAAAAGAGACCGAACATCGGTCTCTTTAAATTTTCTGGTGGAGATAAGGGGATTCGAACCCCTGGCCTCTTGAATGCCATTCAAGCGCTCTCCCAACTGAGCTATATCCCCACTTGTTGGCGATTGATTTGGAAATTTGGTACCCCCAACCGGATTTGAACCGGTGCCTTCGCCGTGAAAGGGCGGTGTCCTAGGCCGCTAGACGATGGGGGCCCATAATAATGGTGGTTCCTGCTGGATTCGAACCAGCGGCCTCTGCCATGTCAAGGCAGCACTCTAACCAACTGAGCTAAGGAACCACCGGATTGTTGCCTAGTGGTGCCCAGAGCCGGAATCGAACCAGCGACACGAGGATTTTCAGTCCTCTGCTCTACCAACTGAGCTATCTGGGCCTGTATTTGTTTGGCTGGGGTGCCTGGATTCGAACCAGGGAATGCAGGAGTCAAAGTCCTGTGCCTTACCGCTTGGCCACACCCCACTGATTGATGGCGGAACCGACGGGACTCGAACCCGCGATCTCCGGCGTGACAGGCCGGTGTGTTAACCAACTACACCACGGTTCCTTAACCTGGAGCGGTAGACGAGGCTCGAACTCGCAACCTTCGCGATGGCAACGCGATGCTCTACCAATTGAGCTACTACCGCATGAGCCACTACCGCGCTGATAAATGGTGGGCGAAACAGGGCTCGAACCTGTGACCCCCTGCTTGTAAGGCAGGTGCTCTCCCAGCTGAGCTATTCGCCCATAACTGCACTCCCAAAAACCGAAGTGCGTTTTAAATTATACCAGCGAGAGCCCTTGTTGTCAATCCATATTCAGAGTTATTTTTACCCTGGGCTTTGATTGCCTGCCGGGAAGCAATCAGATATAATAAGACTTGGACATAGATCAATGCATCGAGCGGAATGCAATCTAGGGGGTCGATTTATGAAAACCACTGTAAAAGTACGTTTTTTCCTGCTGCTGATGCTGATGGGCATCCTCACAGCCCAAACTTGGGCTGCCAACAGATATCTTATCACAACTGAACAAGCAAATCAAGCCCATGATTATGCGCTGCGCTATGTCGAAAATGAAGTGGCCTACTTGTTCGGCGGCCGGCAAAGTGTGGAAGCCTATTTGACAGCGCTTGCCGACGGTAAAGTCCCCGGCGAGGAAATCGGCGTCGATGCCTCAGCGGTAGTGGTCAACGCCTACCGGCATGTGGTACCAAACATCCGGTTCTTTTTCGACGAGAGCGGCAAAACACTGGTGAGCGACGCCACCAGCAGCCTGATCGCCAAGTACAACAGCATACCCATCACCCAGGAGGAGCTTGGCCCCGGCGACTTGATATTCTTCAAAGACGCCAACGGCAGCATCAACGGCATCGCCATCTTTTCAGAGCTAAGAGGCAGCGTGATTCATTTCATCACTGCCTCGGCCAATGCGGGCAAAGTCGTCCGGACCAACGCCTATCTAAACGGAGAATTCTGGACCACCCGTTTCGCCGGGTTTGGCCGCCTGCAGTACACCATCGCGGAATAAGCCCGGTTCGCGGCTGTATCATGTATATCCGCCTCGCTTTCGACAAACAATTGTTTAGAGAGCGAGGCGGATTGTTATATGCAGTTGACAAAGCGCATTCACCACAACATCAAGTTTCTGCAGGAACAATTCAACAACAGCACCGACTTGGTCGTGCGCCGGTTCAACATCAACATCCCCGGGATCCGCGAGATTGCCGGTGCCTTGGTCTTTTTCGACGGCCTCATCTCCAACCAGCTGATCACCGACGCAGTCCTGGATCCTATCCTGCATGAAACCAGCGAGTTTCAGCAGCCCATCGACGCGGATCTCCTCACGTTCTTGAAAGAATCGATCCTAACCGATGCGGAGCACAGTGAAACAAATGATGCGGACAAGGTTTTGCTGGCGATCATGATGGGGGAAGCCGCGCTTTTGATCGACGGGTACAACACCGCCCTCACCATCTCCGTCAAGGGCTGGCAGCACCGTTCTATCGAGTCGCCGCAGTCTGAAGGGGTGATCCGCGGCCCGAGGGATAGCTTCGTCGAGGCGATCAACCGCAATATGATGCTGATCCGCCGCCGCCTGCGGGATCCCAATCTGGTGTTCGAACGGATCCAAATCGGCACCCGGGGGCAAAATGATGTCGTCATCGCCTATATCAAAGATATCGCCAACAAAAACCTGGTCGC
Source organism: uncultured Clostridia bacterium (assembly GCA_900019385.1). Taxonomy (GTDB): domain Bacteria; phylum Bacillota; class Limnochordia; order Darwinibacteriales; family DTU012; genus DTU012. The sequence continues at coordinate 31,383 of FIZJ01000032.1, read as the reverse complement.
GGAAGTGCGCAAGCGCCTTGAAAAAGTCGATCTGGACGTGATCCTGGACTCAGGTTATATCGAGCAGCTGATCGAAGACGATTGGTGGTCTCCCTTCAACACCGTCCAAGATACAGAGCGCCCCGACGAGGTGGTGGCTGGGTTGGTGGAAGGGCGCGTGGCCATTTTGGTGGACAACTCTCCTTTTGCGCTGCTGGCTCCCACCACCATCAACTCCCAGATGCTGTCCCCGGAGGATTACTATGTGCGCTGGCCGGCGGCCAATTTTGTCCGTTTGATCCGCTTTATCGCGTCTTTCGTCGCTTTGGTGACGCCCTCTTTATATATCTCCCTGGTATCGTTTCATCCGGAGATGATTCCGACCCAGTTGGCCTTGTCCATCGCCGCCTCCAGAGAAGGCCTGCCTTTCCCTTCTTTCATTGAAGCTTTAGTGATGGAGCTCTCCCTGGAATTACTGCGGGAAGCGGGAATCCGGCTGCCGGGCCCTATTGGGCAGACCATCGGTATCGTCGGCGGCTTGGTTATCGGTGACGCCGCCGTCAGCGCCGGTATTGTCAGCCCGATTATGGTCATTGTGGTAGCCATGACCGCCATCGCCGGCTTTATCATTCCCACCTACACCTTGAGCTTCGGTCTGAGGATCACCCGCTTTTTTTTGATGATCGCCGCAAGCTTCCTTGGTTTATACGGCTTGACATTGGGCATGCTGATCCTGCTGGGGCATCTGGCTACTCTAACCAGCTTCGGCGTGAGCTACCTTTCGCCGTGGGCGCCGTTGAACCTTCAGGACATTAGAGACTCAGTAATCCGCTTCCCATGGCATGCACTGAGGATCCGCCCCCGCTACACCCGGACCAACGACCCGACGCGCCGCCCTCAAGGGCCCCCAGGCAAAAAGAAACAAAACAGAGGGAAGCAGTGACAATGAGCCGCAACAGCCGCTGTCTACCAATCACACTGATCATGATCAGCTTGCTTGCCGCTGGCTGCTGGGATGCCAAAGACATCGATCAGCGCTCCTTTGTCATGGGTGTGGCTTTTGATCTGAACGACACCGACGACACGCTGGTGATGACTGTTGAAATACCGGTGTTGACCAGTTTCGCCACCAAAACACAGAGTTCCTCGGATGCCAGATCACTGATCGCAGCCACAACCGGCACATCGGTGACCCAAATGGCGACCCGCTTTGAAACCCGCACCTGGCGCGAACAGTTTTTCGGCCATACCCAGTGTATCATTATCGGCGAGGATCTGGCCAGGGAGGGCATTCTGCCCATCATCGACTACTTCGACCGCAATCCCCGGATCGATCGACGCCTGACACTTTTTATCGCCCAGGGAGAAGCAGGCCAGATTTTTCACGTCAAGAATCCCATCGAATCATTGATTTCGATCGCCCTGAACCAAATTCTAAACACCCTGACCAACACAACCCGAGTTGTCAAACGCAGTTTCCAGGAGTCGCTCCGGGATCTGGAAAGCAACGGCGACACGGTGCTGCCCAGAGTCAGGGGCACAGAAACGGAAGTCGTGATCGCCGGCGGCGCTCTCATCAAAGACTACAAGTTTGTCGCTTGGCTCGGCGAAAATGAAACCCGCGCCGTGGCGTTCCTGTACAACAGCATTTCCGGCGGGGTGATCACGGTCAACGTCGACAACATTCTCTACACTTACGCCCTGCGCAGCGCGTCGACAAGCATCAAGCCTATGCTCAAAGATGGGCTGCTTTCGTTCAAAATAAAGGTCCGCTCGGAAGGGGACATTATCGAAGCATTCCACAAAGGGCCCGGCGGGACAACTAATTTCGACTTGCCGAAAATCGAAGCAAAACTCAATCAAGTGGTGGAAGAGGAAATCCGCCACCTCCTGGCCAAACTCCAGGACTTTAAGGCAGACCCTATCGGTTTTGACCGCTTGGTGTACCGCCATAACCCTAAGTACTGGAATGAACATGCGGCGGACTGGAAAGAGCAGGTGTGGCCCCAGGCGCGTTTTGAGATCACTGCGGAGTTCAATATCCGCCGTACAGGCATATTAGAGCAGGTGACCGTCTATGAAAGCAAGGAATAAGCTTTTGACACAGGAAGTCACGATTATTATCGTCAACATGATTCTGGGCGTCGGGACGATCGGGCTGCCTTCTTCATTGGCTAAAACTGCCGGGCCGGATGGGATCATTTGCTACCTTGCGGCTGTCGCTTTGTATTTTGTCGGAACCGTCCTGATCATCTGGTTGGCGCAGCGGTTTCCCAACCAAGGGTTGGCGGATTACAGCTCCTATCTGTTAGGCTCGGTTCTGGGGTTTGTTTTCAACCTGGTGTTCGCCTTGTATATGATCTCGGTAGTCAGCGCCGTCGTCCGGAGATTCGCCGGGATTACCAAGATTTTCCTGCTGCAGCGGACTCCGCTGGAGGCGATCATTATTTCCATGCTGTTTGCCGCTTCGTTCCTGACTCGGAACGGACTGGAACCCATCGCCAGATCATGCCAGATCCTGCTTTATATCTTTTTTATCCCCTTTTTGGTGACACCGTTCTTTATTCCTGTCTTTGATCTCGGCGAGTTTCTGCCTTTGTTTCAATCCGATTTCGTGACCATAGCCAAAGGGGCGTTCAACGCCATTTTCGCTCTGGCAGGAATCGAGGTGATGCTGGTCCTTGGCTCCCATGCCGAGAATCCCAGGGGGCTGATGCGCCCAGCCTTGCTGGGGATCTCCATCGTGTCAGCACTGATCCTTGTCCTCATCGTCCTGGCCTTCGGCAGCCTTTCGGTTTCCCAAACCGCCAAACTGACCGACCCTGTGTTTGAGATGATCAAGTTTATCCCCGTCCCTTTTTCCATTTTTGAACGGATCGACATTTTCATTTTCACCGTGTGGATCGCCTCCACCTACTCGACAATTGTCATCGGTCTGTTCACAGCCAGCCACCATCTGGCGGAGATGTTCAACCTGGACTCAGGCAAAGGTTTCGTCTGGCCGATCTGTGTAGCGGTCTACTTCATGTCTTTAATCCCCGGGAACGAGTTTGAGGTCACCGAATACAGCAACGTGCTGGTGTTTATGTGGTTGTTCCTTGTGTACGGGATCGTCCCCCTGCTGCTGATCATCTCTCTCTTCCGCAAGCCTCCCGATCCCGGCAGGCAAAAGCGCTCTTCAAAACAGAAACGCCGCAAACAAAAAAAGCAAACTCGTGAGACTACCGGCGGCGCAGTCTCGTAAGTTTGCTTGCTTGCGGCGTCAAACTTAGAAAGATACCGGGAAAAAATAACCTCCAAAGAAGATCAGAGCCAGGATCAATGTGACCACCATGTTCATTGTTTGCCCCACGACATAAAGCACAACTGGTTTGCCGCCCCGGCACATTTTCGCCATATCGCTGAAACGGGAATCAAGGCCGATCGACACAAAGGCCAGAGTGAACAGCCAGTTCTTGAGGTTTTTGGTCACATTGACGATTCCGTCGACCTTTTCCTGGCCGATCCAAGGGATCAGGATAAAGGAGAATACCAACGAAGACAGGACAAAGCCTAGGACAAACTTGGGCATACGGCGCCATATCTCACTGATCCGGGGACGGGCACCTGCAAATTCGCCTGCGCCAACCTCCACCCCTTCCTGCGCCACGAAGACCAGGGCGAACACAAAAGCCACTATCCCGATCAAAAGGTTCTGGAGCATCTTGATCACCGCCGCCACCTCGGTGGCCAGCTCACTGACCATGGCCCCGGCAACTACCACGGCGCCAGTGCTGTCCACAGTGCCGCCGATCCATGCCCCGCCCACGGCGTCGCTCAACCCCAGCCACTTGATGAGCAGAGGTTCCAGAATCATCATCACGACCGTAAAGATCAGCGAAATGGAGATGGCCATGCTGATTTCTTCTTTCTTCGCCTTGGTTGCGGCTCCTGTGGCCACCGCCGCCGACACACCGCAGACCGACGTACAGGCCGCGATCGTTGCCACCAGCGACTTGTCTTTCATCTTGAGAACGCGGATTCCGTATTGGTACATCAAAATCAGCACCAGGGGACAGCCAAGCCAGGCCACTCCCAGCCCGTAACCGCCCAGGACTAGGATCCGGTTGAACAAAAGCTCGGCTCCCATCACTACCAATCCCGTTTTGATGAACAGCTCTGTCTGCAGGGCCGGCACAAGCCATTTAGGCTTGCCAAACACATTGGAGATGATCAGCCCCAAAGCCAGCGCCCAGATCACGTCATTTACGCCGTAATGCTTCATGGTCGCTTGATTGCCGCCCACATAAGCCAAGACCGCCAGCAGAAACACTACCGGGTACCCAAGCAGGAACCGCCCCGCCTCCCGGCCGCTGCGCTTGATCACACCGTAGGCAATGCCGCAAATTGCCGCCAGGAACACTCCCAGAGCCAAAAGCCCCGGTATCAGATCCGTCGGCAGCGCATCGGTGATGGTGTTGGTCCATCCTTTAAGGCGGGGCACGGTTTTAATCACACCGGTGGCGGACAAAACCAAGAGCAGGGTCCCCAGCCAGATAGTCCACCAATCTTCTGTACGGAACAGAAATCCCAGGCTGAATCTCTTTCTGGTTGCGATCTCTTCACTCAAACCTATTTCCCTCCAGTACTCGCGTACTATTTTGCTCTATCTTATGCAGCAGGAAAAAGAGTGTGTGTCAAAATTAGCCGGCGCAGGAGGAAAAACGGGTATGCGTATGGTAGATTACATGAAAATGTTTATGGCTGAACACAATTGTAGGAGGAAACGCAAGTGCGGATCGCGACACTGGGGCCCAAGGGCACATTCTCGGAAGAAGCGGCTCTGCTTTACCAGCAGCGGATCACCGGCTGTGTGGAACCGGAAAAGATACAGTTTTTCAGCATACCTGAATGCCTGCAGAAAGTGGAAACATACGAGGCGGACCGGGCGGTCCTGCCGGCGGAGAACATGGTGGACGGCATCATCGGCATCACCTTCGACTGTTTGATCGAGTACCACGATTTCGTCAAAGTCTGCGACGAAGTGCACATCAGGATCGAATTTGTCCTTGCCGGCCGGATGCAAGACTTGAGCGAGGTGGAACGAATCTACTCCCACCCGTCGGCCCTCAACCAATGTGTCCATAACTTGCGCTCCCTGCTGCCGACAGCTCTTCAGATCCCCGTCTCGTCAACAGCCGAGGCGGCGGTCAAAGCCGGAGAAGAACCGGGAGCGGCAGCATTGTGCTCACCCCGTACGGCCCGGGAATACGGCTTGAACATTCTCCATGAAAACCTGGCAGATTATCCCAACAACCAGACCCGCTTCCTTGTATGCGGGCTGACAGACAATGTTCCCACCGGCAGCGACCGGACTTTGCTCGCTGTCCGGTTCGGTGAAAACAAGCCGGGCCAGCTCCATGAAATCACTGGGTATTTCGCGGAGCATGGGATCGACTTGACCTTTGTCCAGTCCCGGCCGTACAAAGTGCGGCCTCAGGAGTATGTGCTGCTGTTTGAGATGATCGGGCACAAATCGGATCCGGCGTTGAAAGCGGCGCTGCAGAAGGTCGAGCAGAAGGTGCGGGAATCGAATGGTTGGAAAAAAGTGCTGGGAAGTTATCCCAGGCAAAAATAACCGGGAAAACACCCCTTGCAAGGCAAAGAGAAGTCTGATAGACTAAGGAAGTTGAGATAAGGGGGGACCTGCTTTGCTGCAAGAATTTGTGACCTCCTGTTTTTTGATTGTGGCAGCGGAAATGGGTGACAAATCACAGATTCTGGCAATGACTTTCGCCACCCGATACTCCATCAGACAGGTAATGCTCGGTGTATTCCTCGGAATCTTGCTGAACCACGGCGCCGCAGTTGCCCTTGGATCCTCCCTATCTCTCATTGTTTCTTTGGATAAAGTGCGGATAGCCTCCGGCGTCCTGTTCGTGCTTTTTGCTTTGCTGACTTTAGCCAAGGCTGACGATGACGAGTTGGAATCCGCTGAAAGCAATCGCTATGGCCCTGTGCTCACTGTGGCTATGGCGGTTTTTATTAGCGAGCTGGGGGACAAGACCCAGCTTGCCACCATCACCCTCGCCGGCGGCGCCCAATATCCACTCCTCGTCTTGGCCGGGACAGTCTCCGGCATGGTGATGACCAGCGCCATCGGCATCCTGATCGGCAGCCGCATGGGCGAACGGGTCCCGGAATTTGCCATGCGCGTTGTCTCGGCGTTAGTCTTTTTGCTTTTTGGCTTGTCCGCGCTTTACCAGAACCTGCCTCAAGCCTGGCTCTCTTTGCCTAATGTTTTCTCGGCGAGCGCAGTCTTGAGCGCTGTGACGCTGCTGTTGATCTGGCGGGCGTGGAAGATCCACAAAAGCCAGGCCACGACAACCTACAAGGCTAGAGCGGAACGCCTGCGCCAGCACCTATCCGGGATCAAGGCATTGGTCGACGACCTGTGCCTCAAAAACGAACGCTGCCCACACTGCGACTCTGCTCACTGCATGCTGGAAACTGCCAGGGAAAATATTGAGGCCTTCCTTAATAAAAAATCAGTTGTCCCCCTCTCTGATCGATTGGGGCAACTGCAGATCGACCGCCGCAAATTTGACCTCGGCAAAGCCCGGGAGGCGCTGTGCCGCACCGTAGTCGCTTGTCAGCACTGCGACCCGGGGCATCGGGATACCTGTGTGTTGAACGAAACCCGCAAGGTCTTGGAAAAGATCTGCTTTGACAGAGTCCTGCCTTATACAGGCAATATGGAGGCCTACCTTGCGGAAGTGGAAAGAGAGTCGCCGGTGTTGGCCGGCAAAATCCGTACCATGCTGAACACCCACTGATCGATGATTGTGAAAAGCCGGCGTATGCAAACGCCGGCTTGGCAGCGGCCTGCCCGCTTGGTTCTCACTGATGGTGTTGTTGCTCACGACAGCACTGCCTTTCCAAATGTATAAACCACCAGCTTGGCTGTGGACATCGTTTACGGCTGTGTTGCCGATGATGGAATTGCCATCGATAATGCAGCTTGCATCCGCGATGAATAGACCTCCACCACTGCCACCTTTGGTGAGAAGATTACCCTCATCCAACCATTCATAATCCCCAGTGCAGGTGTTGTTGGTTATTGTGTTCCCACTGATGATATGTGTGCCGCCGGTAATGAAAACACCTCCGCCATTGCTTAACTCTGAGAAGTTTTCGCTGATCGTGTTGTTGATAATAGTGTGATTGCCTTTTGCGATGTAGATGCCTGCACTGCCGCCATGTGATCTATTGTTTGATATAACATTCCCCTCAATATTATGTTCGCCAGATGACACTCTAATGCCGGCTCCATACCTGTCGCTCTCGTTATAAGCTATTGTGTTTCCAACGATATTGTGGCTGCCATTCACAGAGTAAATCGCGTTTTCATTATAACTGATTTCATTGTCGGCAATGAAATGCCGGCCATCGCGCAGATCAACTGGCTACCACTTCCGGGTCCAGGGGATCTTCACTCTGAAGAATGATATTTTTGCCTTTGAAGTTTATGGTTTCTCTATAGGTGCCAGGCGCGGCGACAATCGTATCTCCGTCCTCCGCGGCGTCAATTGCTGCTTGAATGGTCGAATAGTCTTTCGGCACAGAGATGGTTCGGCCGCCAACTCTGCCCGGCACTGTCACTTTGATGCTGCGTGTAAGGGCATACTTGGCTCCTTGCGTTATTATCAGCACCACCTCCACCTCGGTGTCGTTCTCCGGAGGTTGAATTGCCCCGGTCAAGGCAATGACATCAGTGTCGCTGGATGAGTGTACACTGACACCAAATCCATCCGGAACCGAAGGCAGCGTCAGTAAAGTTTCATTCGGCAGGGGAGCGTCGATCGAGTCTATACCCGCAGCTATGAGATTGGCTGACAGAAGCATTGGGCAGTAAACCGAAAGGTTTTCCACTTTGGTGTGAACGTACCACTTATCACCTATCTTCACAGTCGTTGAACCATAGACATACTCCCAGTTGTCATCCTCGTCATCGTAATATGCCATCACTGCATTGCTTGAAGTCGCTTCAATGAAAAACTCCACCGATCGCCCACCAAGATTGGACACTGTAATTTCCAGTGGTTCTCCGGCAGGAGTCTCATCATGCAGCGGAACACTGTTTGCCTTTCGAACGGAAACGGCCGCTCCTTTAGGAAGATCTTTGATGACAGCATTTTGCAGGACTACGGCTGTATTGTCATCTTCAGCTGTAAATTCTCCGCCGTAACTTAAAGTGCGTCCAAACACAGCCGTAATACTTATGTTCCTGTTCATCAGAATTTGATAACCGCCTGGAGCGTTAGGGTTGTGGACAACATCGGCTTTGTCGGGGCCATCCCAAAATGCGAACGCCCAGCCTTCTTCTGGAATCACTTCGATGTTCACCACAGTTTGTGGAGCAATCTTATCACCAGCGTCGGGAATATTCACACTACCCCGTCCTACGATGTTCACTGATAATGTGAAATCCTTACCGCCTTTACCACCACCCATACAGCCGTTTATCATCGCCATTGTCAGCAGCAAGCACAAGCACTTGAGAAAAACGTGAATTCTTCGTGTTCTGGTGTTCAGCAAAAGAGTTCCTCTTTTTTAGTCAGAACATATTGTTTTCATTGATGACTAATATTGAACGTTTTCATTAAAAGTCCTTTCAGTGTTATACCTCGAAGGTACGTTTGCGCAACCCTTCAACATTTTCGGTTTTTTGCGAAAAATGCAGCGCCGCGCCGTAAATCGCTCAGAAGTAAAAAAGCCGGGGCGCTTTCCCGCCGGCTTCTTTGTCATTAATCCATCTGCTGCCCGCCGGTGACGTTGATCGCCTGGCCTGTCATATAGCTTGACTGATCCGACGCCAGAAACACCATCACGTTGGCAACGTCCACATAAGTGCATCCCCGCTTCATCGGCACCATATTCAGATATTTCTGCCTCACTTCTTCCGGGGTAATCCCCTGGTTGCGGGCATACTGCTCGTACAGGCTGTTCACCCACAAAGGCGAATCAAGCAAGTTGCCCGGGCAGATGGCGTTGACCCGGATACCTTTGTCCGCGTATTCCAGCGCCAAGCTCTGGGTAAGCCCTATGCCGCCGAATTTTGACGCTGCGTAGGCCGAGTTTTTCGCCGATCCTTTCTTTCCCGACTTGCTGTTGATCTGGATAATATTCCCCTTGCCTTGGGCGAGCATCGCCGGGATCACCGCTTTGGCTGCGTTGAAATAGCCCACCAGGTTGACTTCAATCACTTTGCGCCACTGCTCAGGGGCAAACTCTTCCGTCGGCTTGGCAATGAGGATGGCAGCATTCGCCACCAAGAGATCGATCCTTCCCCACCGATCCAGGGCCGCTTTGGCCATCTGTTCGCACTGGGTGTAATCGGTCACATCCACCTTGACAGCGGCGGCATTCTCTCCGAGCCTTTCGGCAACCGCTTTCGCCGCTTCATAGTTCAGATCGGCGATCACCACTTTGGCCCCTTCCTGGGCCAGCCTTTCCGCCAAAGCTTCCCCCAGGCCCTGAGCTCCACCGGTTATGATGGCTACCTGCCCTTTCAACTGCTGCGCATGGGTGTCACTCATCACAGTCATCCTTTCCATCTATGATCAAAATAATCCCGAGTTCCGTCATTATGGATTATAGCATATTTCGCGGCGATTCTTAACTGCGAAATCACAAATCTAGGCGCTTTATCCTGAATAATGTGGTATAATGCTTATGAATACCAAGAATTAATCACAGCCGTAAAGGAGGCGTAAAATATGCGTACCAAGGCAGTCAGGTTGTACGGCAAGCGAGATCTGCGGTTGGAAGAGTTTGAGCTTCCGCCGATCAAAGATGATGAAATCCTTGCCCACATAGTGTCGGACAGTGTCTGCATGTCGTCTTACAAGGCCGCCATTCAAGGGCCTGAACATAAACGCGTCCCCAAAGACATCGCGGAAAACCCGGTTATTGTCGGCCACGAATTCTGCGGCGAAATCTTGGAGGTTGGCGCCAAATGGCGGCACCAGTTCAAGCCCGGCCAACGCTTTGCCATCCAGCCGGCTCTGAACTACAAAGGTTCTTTGGCAGCCCCGGGGTATTCCTACCGCTATATCGGCGGAGCGGCCACATACATTATCATCCCCAACGAAGTGATGGAGATGAACTGCCTGCTGCCCTACAACGGGGAAGCTTTCTTCTATGGGTCGCTCGCCGAGCCGATGTCGTGCATCGTCGGCGCCTTCCACGCCCAGTACCACACCAAGGCCGGGAGCTACATCCATGAAATGGACATCAAACCCGGCGGCAGCATGGCGATTTTGGCAGGGGCCGGGCCAATGGGGCTCGGCGCCATCGACTACGCTATCCACCGTGAACAGCGGCCAAAGCTCCTGGTAGTCACCGACATCAACCAGGAACGGCTGGATCGGGCCGCCGCGATTTACACTGTGGAAGAAGCGGCCAAAAACGGGGTCAAGCTGGTGTACCTCAACACGAACAGTGTCGCCGATCCCTTGGAGTATATCTTGTCCCTCACCGACGGCCAGGGTTATGATGACGTCTTTGTGTTCGCCCCTGTCAGGGCTGTTGTGGAAATGGCAGACCAGATGCTCGCCCGGGACGGCTGCCTCAACTTTTTCGCCGGGCCCACTGATCCCGGTTTCAAGGCTGAGTTCAACTTCTACAATGTCCACTACAACTCCACACACCTGGTGGGGACCAGCGGCGGAAACACCGACGATTTGATCGAATCACTGCAGCTGATGGAATCGGGTGTGATCAACCCATCGGCGATGATCACCCATGTGGGCGGGCTGAACAGTGTAGTGGAAACCACTTTGAACCTGCCCAACATCCCCGGCGGCAAAAAACTGATCTACACCAATATTGAGATGGAACTGACCGCCATTGACGATTTTGCCGAAAAAGGCAAGACAGATCCCCTCTTTGCCGCGCTGGCGGAGATTGTGGCCAAAAACAACGGGCTGTGGTGTGTAGAGGCGGAACAATACCTCCTGAAGCACGCCAAGCCGATTTAACCTGTAAACGGTTTTCATGAAGGAGCAGTTCTGATGGATCTCGAAGTATGTCAATTGGGTTTGCTGCCCTACAGAGACGCATTGGCCGTACAGGAACAGCTGCTTCTGCTGCGGCAGCAGCAGAGGATCGGAGATCTGCTCCTTCTGCTTGAACACCCGCCCGTGATTACTCTGGGGAAGCGGGGCAAAATGGAGCATATCCTGGCTCCCCAAGAGTGGCTGGAACGGCATCAGGTGGAAGTATACACCACCAACCGGGGCGGCGAGGTCACCTATCACGGCCCCGGCCAGCTGATCGGCTACATGTTTATCGACCTTCGCAGCCACGGGCGGGACATCCGCCGCTTTGTCCATAACCTGGAGCAGGTTTTTATCAATCTGCTGGATCAGCGCTACCAGATCACAGCTTTCCGGGATCCAGAACATACCGGTGTCTGGGTCGCCGAAGGCAAGATCACCGCCATCGGCCTGGCGATCAAGCGCTGGGTGACGATGCACGGCTTCGCCTTCAACGTCAACACCAATCTTGAGCATTTCCGCTGGATTATTCCCTGCGGAATCACAGATAGAAGCGCCGTATCCCTCCAGGCACTGCTGGGCCGGGAACTCGACCTGGCGGTTGTCTCGAGGGAAGTGATCGGGGCATTTTGTGATGTTTTTAACTATCACCCCCAGATCATCACTGAAGAGCAGTTATATTCATACTTGAGGAGTAATTCTGATGCATAAGCGCAAGCCTGAATGGCTGAAAATCAAGCACCGGAGTTCCGATCAGGTGATGGAGGTCCAACGCCTGATCCATAACCTGTCTCTCCACACGGTGTGCCAGGAGGCGAGCTGCCCCAACCTTTTGGAGTGTTTTGGGCGCAGGACCGCAACCTTCATGATCCTGGGCAGGCACTGCACCAGAAACTGCACCTTCTGCAACGTGGAGTCCAACCGCCCCGGCCCCGTGGATCCCAAAGAAGCGGAGCATGTGGCCTGGGCTGTCAATGAGCTCGGCCTCAAGCATGTTGTGATCACCTCCGTCACTCGGGATGATCTGCCCGACGGCGGTGCTTTCCATTTTGTCAATGTGATCAACGCGGTGAGGGAGAAAAACCCTCATGTTGAAATAGAAGTCCTGATCCCCGACTTCAAAGGGGACATCGAGGCTCTGGCCAAAGTGGTGACCGCAAAGCCAACCATTCTCAACCACAATGTGGAAACAGTGCCCCGGTTGTATCCGGCCGTACGCCCCCAGGCGGAATATGAGCGTTCCATCGGGCTCTTGGCCAATGTCAAGCAGCTTGATCCATATATGGTCACCAAATCAGGAATTATGGTCGGTTTGGGTGAAACTATGGAAGAGGTTCAGGCGGTGATGGAAGATCTCCGCGGCGTTGGCTGCGGCATCCTCACCATCGGCCAGTACCTCGCCCCCAGCAAAAACCACCACCCAGTGGTGGAATACGTCCACCCCGACACGTTTGAGGCATATCGCGAGCTGGGCCTTAAACTCGGATTCAAGCATGTGGAGTCAGGCCCGTTGGTCCGCAGCTCATATCATGCCGATGCTGCAGCAAACTCTCTGAAGTGAACAAGTTTTCATTTTACATATGTGGAGGCGATTTGATGGCTACACCAATCATCATGCCGCGGCAGGGAATCTCCGTGGAAACCTGTATTATTACCGAATGGCATAAGCAGAAAGGAGACCGGGTGGAAGTAGGCGATGTCCTGTTCTCCTATGAAACGGACAAGGCCAGCTTCGAAGAAGAGGCAAAAGAATCCGGCGTGCTGCTGGAGATCTTCTTCGAGGCCGATGCGGAAGTTCCGGTGCTGACCCCGGTGGGGGTGATCGGCGAGCCAGGCGAGGACATCACGCCCTTCCTGCCTGAGAACATGGCCGGAAGCCAGCCTGTGGAATCTGGCGCCGAGGCCGCGCCAGCCGAAACTGCCAAAGCCGCCGCTGCCGCTCCCGAGGCGGCTCCAGGCACAGCCCCTGTTTCCTCAGCGCCTGTCCAACCAGCGGCCGGAGAACTCAAGATCTCGCCCAGAGCAAGGAACCTGGCTCAAAAGCACCATGTTGATGTGCGTTACGCAGAGCCCAGCGGCCCCGAAGGCCGCATCATCGAGCGGGATGTGCAAAAGCTAATCGCAGCCGGGCCGAAAGTGACTCCCGCGGCGGAAGCGGCGTACGCCGCCCTCGGCCGGCCTGTGGAAGGCACCGGCATCGGCGGCAGAGTCACCACAAAAGACATCCATTCCGCAGCCGCTGCTCCCGCGGCCGGCGTTCCCGCAGGCGCCGCTGAATTGGGCGGTCCTCAGATTCCGCCGGTTGTCGAGTATGAAGATCGGCCGCTTTCCAACATCCGCAAGCTGATCGCCAAGGCCATGCACCAGTCACTGGCCAATTCCGCCCAGCTGACGCTCAATACCAGTTTCGACGCCACGGCGATCCTGGAGTACCGCCAGCGGCTGAAGGCGGCGCCCGCGGCACTGGGCCTGGAAAACATCACCCTCAACGACATAATTCTCTTCGCCGTCGCCAAGACCTTGCCCGGCTACCCGGAATTGAACGCCCATTTCCTGGACAACACCCTGAGAGTGTTTAAAAACGTCCATCTGGGCATTGCCGTGGATACGGACCGGGGCTTGATGGTGCCCACCCTGTTCGATGCCAACCGTAAATCCCTGGACGAACTTGCGCGGCAGGCCAAACGCCTGATCAGCCAGGCCAAATCCGGTTCCGTCAATCCCGACGAACTGCAGGGGGGAACCTTTACCGTGACCAACCTCGGCACATTGGGGATCGAGTCCTTCACCCCGATTCTGAACCCGCCGCAGACAGGCATCCTTGGTGTTTGCGCAGTTGACTATAAAGTGAAGCCCGTTGACGGCGAGTATGTCCACTACCCGGCCATGGCGCTGTCCTTGACCATTGATCACCGGGCCGTCGACGGTGCTCCGGCAGCAAGATTCCTGCAGGAGCTGAAACAGAACTTGGAGAACTTCCCGCTGCTTCTGGCGAAATAAAGACTGAAGGCAGGCGATAATATGGTTTATGATCTGATCATCCTAGGTGGCGGCCCCGCGGGCTATCTGGCCGGTGAACGGGCCGGGGCTGCCGGGTTCAAGACTCTGGTAATCGAAGAACGCTTCCTCGGCGGTGTCTGCCTGAACGAAGGGTGCATCCCTTCCAAGACACTGCTCCACTCAGCCAAGATCTACGACTATGCCCGTTTCAGCGAGAAATACGGTGTCACAGCGGAAAACGTGAAATATGATCACGCCCAGGTGATCAAGCGGAAGAACAAGGTGGTCAAGACCTTGGTCGGGGGGATCAATTCCAAACTGAAAGCCCTCAAAGTGGACGTGGCCAATGCTACAGGCAAGATTCTCGGCCGCACCAGCGAAGGCTTCCAAGTGGCCGCCGGTGGTGAAACCTACACCGGCAGGCGTCTGCTGATCGCCACCGGCTCGTCGGCCATCATCCCGCCCATTCCCGGGACGAAGGAAGGTTTTGAGAAGGGATTTGTCCTTACCAATCGTGAAATCCTCGACCTAAAAGAAGTGCCTGAGTCACTGGTAGTGATCGGCGGCGGCGTTGTGGGCCTGGAAATGGCTTCATATTTTAACTCCGCCGGCAGCAAGGTCACAGTGATCGAGATGCTGGATCACATCGCCGGGCAAACCGATCGGGAGATATCCAGCATCCTGCTGAAAAACTACCAGAAGAAAGGCGTCACCTTCCACCTAAGCTCCAGAGTCACCGAGATCAAAGACGACGGTGTTGTCTTCGAAGCCGACGGCAAGCAGGAATTTGTCCCCGCCGACAAGGTGCTGATGAGTGTAGGCCGCAGGCCGAACACCATTGGTGTCGGCTTGGAAACCATCGGTGTGGAACTGGAGCGGGGCGCCGTTAAAGTCGACGCGTACGGCCAGACCAATGTCCCGGGCGTCTACGCCGCAGGCGACGTCAACGGCTGCTCGATGCTCGCCCATACCGCCTACCGGGAGGCGGAGGTCTGCGTCAACAACATGCTGGGCAAACGGGACATCATGCGCTATGACGCCATTCCGGCAGTGATCTACACCAACCCGGAAGTCGCCGGTGTTGGCGAAACAGAAGAATCCTGCGCCGCCAAAGGCATTGATTACGAAGTGGTCAATCTCTCGATGCGCTATTCCGGCCGCTATGTGGCGGAAAACGAGGGCGGCGACGGCATCTGCAAGGTGCTGATCAACAAGGTGTACCGCAATGTGATCGGAGTGCACATGATCGGCAACCCAGCCAGCGAGATCATCTACGGCGCAGCCATGCTGATTGAGTCAGAAATGCGCCTTGAGGATATCAAAGAGCTTGTCTTCCCCCACCCGACGGTGGCGGAGATCATCCGTGAAGCAATCTTTGAATTCTAATTCAAGCAAAGGAGAGAGAACCTATGCCAAAAAGCCAGTTTATTAGTCCGGAGGAAGTGCGGCAGAGCGGTGTCATCAAATTCCAGGACATCCCCGTGAACCAATACAACAAGACGATCGAAGAAGAAAAGGCCAACTACTCCACCGAGGATTTCATCCGCATCTACCGGGACATGATGTACATCCGGGAATTTGAAACCATGCTCAACCTGGTGAAAACCACCGGTGGATACAACGAAGTGGAATATAATTATCCCGGCCCGGCCCACCTGTCGATCGGGCAGGAAGCTTCCGCTGTGGGCCAAGCCTATCTCCTGGGTGTCAACGACTATATATTCGGTTCCCACCGCAGCCACGGCGAGATCCTCGCCAAAGGTTTGTCAGCGATTGACAAGCTTTCCGAAGAGGAACTGCTCAAGATCATGAAAGAATACTGGGACGGCGCCACCTTGGCCGTTGTGGAGAAAGCCAACCCCAACGCCGGTGTAAAGGAACTGGCGGTCGAGTTTTTGCTTTACGGTGCGTTGGCTGAGATCTTCGGCCGTGTCACCGGGTTCAACCTGGGCATGGGCGGCTCGATGCACGCCTTTTTCCTGCCCTTCGGCATTTACCCGAACAACGCCATCGTAGGCGGGTCAGGCCCGATCGCAGCCGGCGCCGCTCTCTTCAAGAAAGTCAACAGCAAACCCGGCGTGGTCATCGCCAACCTGGGCGACGGCTCCATGGGCTGCGGCCCGGTCTGGGAGTCGCTGAACTTCTCCGCTATGGAGCAGTACTGGGAACTGTGGGATGACGAACACAAAGGCGGCCTCCCGATTATCTTCAATTTCTTCAACAACTTCTACGGCATGGGCGGCCAGACTTTCGGCGAAACGATGGCCTACAGAGAACTAGCCCGGGTGGCCGCGGCCGCCGCTGTCAACCAGATGCACGCCGAGCGTGTCGACGGGTTCAACCCCTTGGCGGTGATCGACGCGTATCGGCGGAAACTGCCGATCATCACCGAACAGAAGAACGGCCCTGTCTTCCTGGATGTGATCACTTACCGCTTCTCCGGCCACTCCCCGTCCGACGCATCGAGCTACCGGACCAAGGAAGAGCTGGATACCTGGATGGCAGTGGATCCGATTGTCATGTACAGGCAGAAGCTCATCGATGCCAAGGTCGCGGACGAAGCCGCGTTCGCGGCTATCGACGAAGAGATCAAGGCCAGGATGTTCAGGATCTACAAACTGGCCATCGACCCCGAGATCTCGCCCCGGGCCGACCTGGAAAAAGATCCGGAGTTCATCGCCAAGCTGATGTTCTCCAACGGGCGAGTGGAGAAATTCGACGACCGGCCCTGCGAGGTGCTGATCCCGAAAGAGGAGAACCCCAGGGTGCAGCAGATCCAAAAGAAAGTCCGGGTCGGCGTCGAGGACGGCAAACCTGTGTCCAAAGCAAGGGCCCTGCAGCTTAGGGACGCGCTCTTCGAAGCGATTCTGGACAAATTCTACACCGATCCGACCCTGGTCGCCTACGGCGAGGACAACCGGGACTGGGGCGGCGCTTTCGCTGTCTACCGCGGCTTGACCGAATCACTGCCCTACCACCGCTTCTTCAACGCCCCGATTTCCGAAGCGGCCATCGCCGGTTCGGCAGTGGGCTACGGCCTCTGCGGCGGCCGGGTGATTGCGGAGCTGATGTACTGTGACTTCCTCGGCCGCGCAGGCGACGAGGTGTTCAACCAGATGTCCAAGTGGCAGTCCATGAGCGGCGGCCTGCTGAAGATGCCGGTGGTCCTTAGGGTATCGGTCGGTTCCAAGTACGGCGCGCAGCACTCCCAGGACTGGACTTCGCTTTGCGCCCATATCCCGGGGTTGAAGGTGGTCTTCCCGGTCACTCCTTATGATGCCAAAGGGTTGATGAACGCGGCCCTCGCCGGCACCGACCCAGTGATCTTCTTTGAAAGCCAGCGGCTGTACGACATCGGTGAGATGTTCCATCTCGAGGGTGTCCCCGAGGGCTACTACGAAGTGCCCATCGGCGAGCCGGACATCAAGAAGCCGGGCAAAGACATCACCATCCTTACAATAGGCGCCACCTTGTACCGGGCTTTGGACGCAGCCAAGATGCTGGAGGAAAAATGGGGCTTGTCCGCAGAGGTCATCGACGCCCGCACCATAGTGCCGTTCAACTACGACCTGGTGCTGGAATCAGTGAAGAAAACCGGACGGATCGTCCTTTCCAGCGACGCCTGCGAACGGGGATCCCACTTGAAGGACATGGCCCAGACCATCAGCGAGCTTGCCTTTGATTATCTCGACGCGCCTCCGGTGGTGGTGGGCGCCCGGAACTGGATCACCCCGGCCCATGAGTTCGAGAAGTATTTCTTCCCGCAGCCTGAGTGGATCATCGACGCAATCCATGAGAAGATCCTGCCTTTGGACGGCCATGTGCCTACAACCAACTGGACCAGAAACGAGCAGCTGCGGCGGAATAAATATGGAGTGTGAGTCAGAACGTGGAACAAGGTTTGGTCAACCGTTTAATTGATGATTTGAACCATGATGACCGCCAAATCCGCCTGCAGAGCCTGGAGCAGCTCCAGGCTCTGATCAGGCAGGGCCAAATCAAACGGCCTGAGCCGGGCGGGTTTGTCAACAACCATATTCATACAACCTATTCCTTTTCACCCTATTCGCCGACAAAAGCGGTGTGGATGGCTTACAACGCCGGCTTGACGACAGCAGGGATCATGGATCACGACTCTATCAGCGGTGCGAAGGAGTTTATTCGGGCGGGGCAAATTGTGGGGCTGGCCACAACCATCGGTGTCGAAGTCCGTTCCGATTTCTCCCAGACTCCGCTGAACGGAAGAAGGATCAACAATCCGGATCAGATTTCTGTGGCTTATGTGGCCCTGCATGGAATTCCCCACACCCAGATCGACAAGGTGGCAGCCTATCTTGCGCCTTACCGCAAGCGGCGCAACCGCCGCAATGCGGCCATGGCCGCGCGGCTGAACATCGGGCTTGCGAAATACGGAATCAAAGTGGACTTCGCCAAAGACATCGTCCCCCTCTCCCGGGCCAAAGAAGGCGGCAGCATCACCGAGCGGCATATCCTTTATGCCCTCTCGCTGAAGCTGATCGACCGCTTTGGCAAAGGCGCCAAGCTGGTGGATTTCCTGAAATCCAAGCTTAAGCTCAACTTCAGCTCCAAGCTGGAAGGTTATCTGCTGGATGCTGACAACCCCTACTACACCTACGATCTGTTGGGAGTGCTGAAAAGCGATCTGGTGGAGCAGTTCTATCTGCCCGCCGCCGACGAATGCCCGCCGATCACGGAGATCGTCGACTTGGCGAACGAAATCGGCTGCATTCTGGCCTATGCCTACCTCGGCGATGTGGGAGAATCAGTCACAGGCGACAAGAAGGCCCAGAAGTTCGAAGACGACTACCTGGACCTGCTCTTTGATGTGCTTACGGATCTCGGCTTCAATGCCGTAACTTACATGCCCTCCCGCAACACTCTGGAGCAGCTGCTGCGGGTGAAGGAACTATGCCGCAAGCATAATCTGTTTGAAATCAGCGGTGAGGACATCAACACGCCGCGGCAGTCTTTCATCTGTGAAGCGCTGGCCCGGCCGGAGTTCAGAAACCTGGTGGACTCCACCTGGGCTCTGATCGGCCACGAGATCGCGGCGACCGAGAATCTGAAGCAGGCATTCTTTGCTCCGGAAACGGCGGCTAAGTATCCGGACTTGGCTGAGCGGATCGAGGTTTACAAAGCTATTGGCCAGAGCCGATTCCAGAGCTAGCCGCATACCATATGCTGAAAGCAGATAAAAGCAGCTGCCGGCAAAACCTTCGCCGACAGCTGCTTTTTGGTTTCTTCGCTATAAGCCCGTTTAACTCAATCCCAAAGCCCGTTCAACAGGGATCACGCAGACCACGCCTGTCCGCGGCTGGCTTAAGTCGCCTACCACTTCTTGAATCACATTGATCGCTCCATCCACCTGCTCTTTGGACTTGAGGATTACGAAAACCATGCGGTTGTAGCGTTCACTTACACCCAATGAAGCGAAACGAGAAAAGATAGGAACGCGGTCGGCCATCAGATGGGCCATGCCGATACTGTCAACAACGGTGGCTCGATCGATCCCCACTGTCAAGAATCCTTCCAAGACGTAGGGTACTTGGTCGGGATCGGCAAGAATGGCTAAGAGCAAATACACAGCAACTCCCCCTTTCCACATCCAGCTGTGCCGGGTGTAATGTGATCTATTCTGGATGCATGGGCAGTTTCCTCCAAAAATTGGATCTTGATCAAATGTTGTCCGCCCAGGCGACCTTGCTTCCCCAGACAGCAGTGCCGTCCGCCGACAAGGCGGTGAACGCCATCAGCCACACAGCCTGATCATCGTCCCACTGGCGGATGAAGACACCTTTGTACTCAACACCCTCGACAGTGATGGTGAGATTGTACCCTTCATGGCTCCAACTGCCGTTCAAGGAGCCGGAGACTGTCCCGTCCGCTTCGAGCCGGATCACAACCGATTCCTTGACCTTCCCTGTGATATCTCTGCCGTGGTTGATGAACTTATACGCCCCAACCACTTCTTCCTTCCCATACTCCCGGATGGTCTCGCCGGCATAGCGGTGCGGCGCCACCACCGGCCAGCCGTCCTCATTTATGAACATCTGATGCACCCGCACTTCATGCTGCTCGCCCCGGTTGACAAAGCGGGTGTGGAAGATGATGAAATACTTGCCGGTATCCGGGTCGTAATAAGCGGAATTGTGCCCCGGCGATTTATATCCCCGGCTGATCCCTCTCGGCTCGCCGTCCACCTGGAGAAACTGATAGTTCCCCATCAACTTGACACCGTGTGGAGCGATGGTAGAGTCGTTGGACAAGGAACCGGTCCCCACCACCACTTCCATGTTGGTCCCTTTGGCGTCGAAATACGGGCCGTCTGGGTTTTCGGATCTGGCAACCCGGATGTTGTACCCGTCGTTTGCTCCCAAACCGCCGAATGATAGGAAGAGATAGTAGTAACCGCTGTCGGGGCTGTAGAGGATGTAAGGCCCTTCGATCCGGCTGTGGCGCCCGCCCAACAGTCTCTTGCCGTAGCCTTGGCCTGGGAGGGGAAACCCGGTCTTGGGATCCATCTTCAGGATGAAAATGCCGCCGGAATAGGATCCGTAAACCATCCACAGCTGGCCGTCCTTGTCGAAGAAGACATGCGGATCGATCACATTGGGATGAATGTTGGCGTTATACCAGGTGCCGTCCGCACCAATCCCCACCATGCCGGACTTGAGGAACACTCCGAGATCGGTGTATGGCCCTTCGATATTGTCTGATACCGCCACTCCCATGGCGGACAAAGGCTTCGAACCTTCACAGGCGCAGTAGTAGAAGTAGAAGCGCCCATCCTCCAGCTGAATCACATCCGGAGCCCAAAATGTGTTGGTTTGAGCCCATTCCAGCGCTTCCCGCATCTCATCGCGGGGATTGGGGACAAGCGGGTTCCCGACCCTGGCGTTGGTGGAAATCTGGGTCCAGTTGATCAGATCGTCGCTTTTGGCCGCCGCCAGGTGCGATCCGAAAATGTAGTATGTGCCGCCGACCTTGACCACCGAAGGATCGTGCACAACGGCATTGCGCAGGAAAAGCGGCCGGTGAGTAGGATCCGCAGCCATAACGCCCACCAAACTGAGCGCGCTGAAACTCAGCGCGACGAACAGTGCTGCGGCAGAAACCTTGAGAAAGCAGATCCGAAACATGTCTCAATGCCCGCTCCTTTCACCAGAAACGTTCTTTTAACACAGATATATTCGTGCCGAAAGATCAGTTTCCTTTACTAAAAAGCTGACACCGCCTTCAAGCAGTGTCAGCTTGCAAAACATACTGCCGGCTGAGACCTTATTTGGCCATTTTCAGGCTTTCGCCCGCGGAACCTGCAATCAGATCAAGCACTTCCAGGTTGTCTTTCCCTGCAGGCGGCAGGCTAACCGCAGCCAAATCCTGCAGCCTTCCTTCGAAGTTGTACGCCGTGCCGTCGGTTTCCAGGAAATGGGCTCCCGGCAGCACTACATCCGCCTGTTCAAGTGCTGCCGCCTTGTTTGGGGTAACCACCATTATAAACTCGCAGTTACGAGCCATGGCGGCCGGCGTCAAATCGTCCCCCACCACCACAAGGGCGCGGATGTTCTCGTAGTCGATCTCCTGCTGCGGGATCCCTGCTCTCAGCTGTCCTTGGAGGTTGCCGTGGTTGTGGAGCAGGATCAAGCTGTCGTTCTTGGCACTGATGCGGACCAACCGGGCAAGGTTGGCCAGCGCTTCCCGGGCCAAACTTCCCTCGGCCGTGATCAGCACGATGTTCTTTGCCCTGCGGTAGAGCTCCAGCAATGTGGTAATCTCCGCCCTGGCCTGTTCCGGGAGATCAGCCGCACTGATTTCCATCCCCTCGGCAAGCACGGCAAGAAGCTGTTCCTGCTGGGCTTTATCCAGCTTGATGTGGGACACGTCTTTGGCTTTGAAGCCGCAGCAGTCCTCGCCGAAAACAACAACCGTGCCGCCGTTTTTGATGCGGCGATCGATTCTGGCGGCAGCCGGCAGGTAATCCCGGCGCAGATTCGTGTTCAGGACAATGACGAGATCAGCCTCGTCAACAGCCGCCAGCGACGAGGGTGCCGGTGATTGGGCGATCATGCCCCCCCAACCAGCGGCAGTGCTGCCGATCATCTCGGTGCCCAACCCGGCGGCAAAGCGCTTAAGCTGCCGGTATTCTTCGTTGGTAAGCCGCGGCGAAGCCACAATCCCGATGCTGTTGGGGCCGTACTTGGCTCTAATTTGCCGCAGCCGCTGATCGACAAGGCTGAGAGCTTCGTCCCACGCTGCCGGTTTGAAACCATCTTCCGTTTTCACAAGGGGTTCGGTAACCCGATTGCTGTATAAGAAATCGTAGTTGAAACTGCCTTTGCGGCACAGGACGCCGCTGCTGACAGGATGATTCAGATCCGATTTCACGCCGACTATTTTTCCGCCAACGGTGGAAATCTCAAGCCCGCAGCCGAGATCACACTGGAGGCAGGTGGTCTGGACCACCTGTTCCACTTCCCAAGGCCCTCTCGCCGCCCACGGATAATTGACTGTGATAGCCGCGGTCGGACAGACAGTGGTGCACAAGCCGCAGGATTGGCACACCTCCGCCAAAGGCAGGCCCAAGGCCGGTTGGACGGTGGTGCCGAAACCGCGGTCCACAAAGCCCAAGACACCAAAACCCGCCAGCTCACTGCAGGCCAGGACACACCGGCCGCAGAGGATGCACTTGTTTTGATCCCGGTGGATGAATGGATGGGACTGATCAAGCTCGTAGCGCTTCGGTGTGGGGCTGAAGGCCTGCATTTCCACATCGAACTGGTCGGCAAGTTTCCGCAGTTCGCAGGTAGCCGCGTCCAAACAGCCGCAGGACAAGCAGCGTTTGGCTTCTCTTTGCGCCTCTTCCGCCGTATAGCCCAGATCGTATTCGGCAAAGCCGCCGATCCGCTGGGCAACCCCCAGATGCTTTGTCAAAGACCTGGGAATCTTGGGCTTGTCGGCGAACTCTGCTGGATCAAGCTCATCCAAACCCCCTCTGGAGATGGCAAAACTGATGCCGTCTTTTATTACTTCTCCAGTCAGGTAGGCATCTATTTCCACAGCAATCTTTCTGGCATTGCCGATGGCTTCCACCACTGTGGCGGCGCCGCTGACGCAGTCCCCTGCGGCAAAGACGCCGGTTTTCGGCACCTCTGTGAAAGTGCCCCATTTTGTTTGCTCCACATTCAGCCCGGCAATGAGTTCTTGATCCACCTTCTGGCCTAAAGCCAGGATCACGGTGTCAACGGGCATGGTGAACTCACTGCCTGGAACTTCCACCGGCCGGCGCCGGCCTGAGCTGTCGGCGGGGCCGAGCTCCATCTTCACCAGCTGCAGGGCTTCCACATGATCCTCGCCGATGAAGCCCTTGGGGTTGGTCAAGAACAGAAACTGCACCCCCTCCTCCATTGCCTCTTCCACTTCGATGGGCTGGGCCGGCATTTCCTCCCGGGAGCGGCGGTAGATCACCGTGACTTCCTCCGCACCGAGACGCACCGCGGTCCGAGCCGCATCCATGGCGGTATTCCCGCCGCCCACCACCGCCACTCTTTTGCCCAGGTTCACCGGTTTACCCAGGGTCACATCTCTTAGAAAACCAATACCACTGTAAACTCCCGGCAGATCCTGTTTCTCATAGCCGGGGAGCTGCGCTTCCTGACAGCCGATCCCGATAAAGACCGCGTCAAATCGGCTTTGGAGCTCGTCGAGGGTAAAATCCCTGCCAAGCTCTTGGCCGACGATTACTTCCCTGCAAAGGCGGGTGATCACACTGATCTCCCGGTCGAGGATATCTTTCGGCAGCCGGTATTCGGGGATGCCGTAGCGGAGCATGCCTCCCAGTTCCGGCCCGGCGTCGTACAAAGTGACTTGGTGCCCGGCGAGAGCCAGATAGTAAGCGGCCGTCAAACCTGCGGGGCCGCCGCCCACCACCGCCACTTTAAACCCAGTGTCCGGCTGAGCCTCGGGTGTTTCGTCACCCAACCGCTCAAGCCATCTATCGCCGGCGAAGCGCTTGAGGCCCCGGATATCCACGGGCTGATCCACCAGGTTGCGGCGGCAGGCGTCCTCACAAAAGCGCGGGCAGACCCGGCCGCAAACCGAAGGCAGCGGCATCCGCTCGCGGATCAGTTTGCCTGCGCTGATGAAATCACCGTTATTAATATGGGCGATGAAGCCTTGAATGTCGATCCCTGCCGGGCAGGCGTGTTGGCAGGGCGCGACGCAGTCGCCGCAGTGTTCCGCCATCAACAGCTCCAGGGCCATTTTCCGAAGCTGGGTAATCCCGGGGCTTTTGGTGACAACTTCCATCCCTTCCGCGACCTGCAGCGAACAGGCCGGCACTGGACGGCCGTTTACCTCCACGATACACAGGCGGCAGGCGCCGAACGGTTCTATCCTGGGATCATAGCAGAGATGGGGAATGTCTATCCCCAGCGCCAGCGCTTCCGCGAGGAAGTTTTTCCCTGCTTCTGCCGCATGTGTTTTTCCATCGATGATTATCGTTACTTTTGCCATCACTGGGCCACCCCCAAACTGGCCTCTGCCGATTTAGGCCTGCTTACCACATCGATCGCGTCAAACCTGCAGGCGGCGGCACACAAGCCGCAGCGGACGCATACTTCACTGTCAATCGTGTAGGGCTTGCGCAGCTCGCCGCTGATGGCGCCAACCGCGCAGACCTTTGCGCAAAGCCCACAGCCGCGGCAGCGGTCTGGATCAATGTGGTAGGAAATCAAGGCCTTGCACTGCCTGGCAGGGCAGTATGCTTCATCGATATGGGCCTGATATTCTTCGGCGAAGTACTGCAAGGTAGTCAGAACCGGATTGGGCATGGTCTGGCCCAACCCGCACATGGAACCGGACTTGACCGCTTCGCCGAGATTCTTGATCAAAGACAGGTCTTCGCTGGTCCCCTTGCCTGAGGTGATCCGCTCCAGGATCTCCAGCATCTTCTCGGAGCCGACGCGGCAGAAAGTGCACTTGCCGCAGGATTCGCCCCGGGCGAAGGTGAGGAAGTATTTGGCCACATCAACCATGCAGGTGTCCTCATCCATGACCAGAAGGCCGCCGGAACCCATAATCGCCCCGATGCGGCCGAGGCTCTCGTAGTCTACGGGAGTGCCGCCCAGGCTTGCGGGAATACAGCCCCCCGAAGGCCCGCCGGTCTGGATAGCCTTAAAAGCCTTTCCCGTGGAGATCCCGCCGCCAATATCGAACACGATCTCGTCGATGGTCATCCCCATGGGGATTTCCACCAGCCCGCCCCGCTTCACTTTCCCGGCGAGGGCGAATACTTTGGTGCCTTTGCTCTTTTCCGTGCCGTACTTGCTGTACGCCTCGGCGCCGCCCTGGAGGATTCTCGGCACATTGGCGTAAGTTTCCACATTGTTGATGGATGTGGGCGCTCCGAACAAACCTTTCTCACTGGGATAGGGCGGCCTGAAGCGGGGCATGCCCCGTTTGCCTTCCACAGACATGATCAGCGCCGTCTCTTCCCCGCACACGAACGCACCGGCCCCTTCCCGGATCTCCAGGGAGAAGTCAAAACCGCTGCCTTGGATATTCCCGCCGAGAAAGCCGCAGGCTTCCGCCTGCCCGATGGCGAGCCTCAGCCGTTTAATCGCCAGCGGGTACTCGGCGCGGCAGTAGATATAGCCTTTGCCGGCGCCGATGGCGTACGCGGCGATCAGCATTCCTTCGATCACCGAATGGGGATCGCTTTCCAGGATGCTCCGGTCCATGAAAGCGCCGGGATCCCCTTCGTCGGCGTTGCAGATCACATACTTGACATCGCCGGAAGCCTGGCGGGTAAGGGACCATTTCAGCCATGTGGGGAAACCTGCCCCACCCCGCCCCCGCAGCCCGGAGGCTTTGATCTCCTCGATCACTGCTTCGGGGCCGATCTCCAGCGCTTTCCGCAGGCCTTGATACCCGCCTGCCTTCAAGTAACTGGCGATATCTTCTGGGTTGATCACACCGCAGTTTTTCAGGGCAATCCGCACCTGTTTGGCAAAGTACAGGTCCATTTCCGGATCAAGGCCTGGAGCGTAGACCAGCAAATCCCGGACCGGCTCCCCGCCGGCCAGGTGCTGAGAGATGATGCGATCCACATCGCCGGGTCCCACATTGCCATATAAATACCGCTCGTGTCCATCTGTGCTCACTTCCACAAGCGGTTCGCAATAACACATTCCCAAACAACCTGTCAGAATGAGGTCTGCGTTTAGTTCCGCCTTTGACAACTGATTGGCAAACTCGTCGTACACCTGCTGGGCCCCTGCGGCAATTCCGCAGCTGGCCAAGCCAACTTTGATTGTAAACCGCCTATCTGCCACGACTGTCACCACCTTTTAACTCGCGGGCCAGTTTCTGAGCCTTTTCCGCCGTCATTCTGCCGTGAATCTTGCCGTTGACGCCCACTACCGGAGCCAGGCTGCAGCAGCCCATGCACGCCACCTTATCCAGTGTGAACTTCCCGTCCTTGCTGGTAGAGCCGCATTTGGCGCCGGTGGAGGATTCAAAGGCCTCGATCACCGCGTTGGCCCCCGCCAAGTGACAGGCTGTGCCGTGACAGATCTGGATGTGGTTCTCACCGATCGGTTCAAGCCTGAATTGAGTGTAAAAAGTGACTATGCCGTACAGCTCGCTGGCGGGGATTTCTGTTAGCTCCGCCACTTTTTCGATGAACTGGGGAGACACGTAGCCTAACTGGTTTTGTATCTCCTGGAGGATTGGGATCGCGGCGCCCGAAAGATTACGGTATTTATTGACAATCTGCTCAATGGCATATGACTGCTCCGAAGTTATCCGCACCTTTGCAACTCCTTTCACAAACCTTGTGATCTTCCTTCTAGATTTAAAGGCCGTTCTCCTACTTCGATGGCGAAGATTAATGGCCAAAGTTTACCTGTCACAAGCAGACACCCGGTCTCCGGCTGGTAGGCAATACCGTTTAGGACATCGATCTGCTGATGAATCTGTGGCCCGAAACGCTCCCCAAGATAGGCGCGGAGTCCGGACAGGTTGATCCAGCCGAGGATAAAGCCGGTTTCGGGATCAATAATGGCAATTTCGTCGGTCAACCATATATTAGCATAAATAACACCATTAATGTATTCCAGTTCGTTGAGGTTTTTCACCGGGCCGGCAACGCTTTCGACCGTCACCTGCCTGACCGGCTCGAAGGTGTGGGGATCAAGGAATGTCAGTGTTGAGGAACCGTCGCTCATGATGAGGAGTTCTCCGTCGTAAGCGAGGCCCCACCCTTCGGTTGGATATGCAAAGGTGCCCAAGAGGGTGAAGGTCTCGAGATCATATACGAAACCTGTGTTTTCCTTCCAGGTCAGCTGGATGATGCGCTGATCGACGATGGCGATACCTTCGCCGAAGTACTGATCCGGCAGTGTGACCACCTGGCGGATCAACCCGTCGGCAAGCCGCACCTGCCGCAGAGATGATTGACCGTAAAGCCCTGTCCCTTCGTACAGGTAACCGTTGTGATAAACCAATCCCTGGGTGAAAGCGGAGGAATCATGGGGATAAACCGCCGCGATCTTGTAGGTGTAGGCCGTTTCAATCATGGGTTGATCATTCGTTCCCCTGCGGTGGAATAATGTAATGACTGCAGCGAACACCAGGAGCCACAGGAAAACCCTGATTATCCGAGTCATCCCGCGATTAATGGACAACAACCTCCTTGGAACGTTTTATTGATAACTTCTCCAAAACAAAAGTGATACCTCCAGTTGAAAAAGGAGATCTGCTTTCAGACGAGAAAAAGAATGTATGCCAAAGAGAGAGGTGCAGCCGTGAAAGAGAAAATTGGGATTGTTACTGACAGCACATGCGATATTCCTCAGGAACTCGTTGACGAGCTGGGAATCTCTGTGGTTCCCCTCAGGGTCTTGTATAAAGGCCGGGAATACCGGGACAGGATTGACATCACTGCGGAAGAAGTCTACGCAAATATGGACAAAGAGGTGCCCACTACCTCTCTGCCGAGCATGTATGATGTTGAAGCGGCGCTTTCCACCATGAAGGCGCAAGGATGTACCCATGTGCTGATGATCCATTTGTCGTCGAGCTTTAGCGGAACGTATCAGGCGATTGAAGGTTTTGCCCGAAAGATTACGGATATGAAGGTAAAGGTCCTTGACTCCAAGTCGGTTTCCATGGGCCTCGGCTATATTGTCATCGAAGCGGCCCGGGCCATCAAGGCC
This sequence comes from uncultured Clostridia bacterium, assembly GCA_900019385.1. GTDB lineage: Bacteria > Bacillota > Limnochordia > Darwinibacteriales > DTU012 > DTU012. The sequence continues at coordinate 3,128 of FIZJ01000032.1, read as the reverse complement.
CAGATGAGTTTCGACGCTGTCTGCCAACTGGCGGGGAATCTCAGGGATAAACTGCATGTCTTCTTTGTCCTTGGCACTTTGGAATACCTGAAAAGGGGCGGCCGGATCGGCAAAGTTTCGGGGACAATCGGAGAACTGTTGAACATCAAGCCGATTATCACCATAAATACCGAAGGGATTCTCACGACCTATGCCAAGGTGCGCGGGCACAAGCAGGCCTTGGACCGTCTGGTGAAGGTCGCCAAAGAGCACTTGTCCGGAGCCGCCTGCCGGGTCGCTGTCTGCAGCGGCGGGGCCGAAGAAGAAGCGGTGTACATCATCCAGCAGATCAGGAAACTCGCCAATGTGAAAGAACTGATCACATCGACTCTAAGCCCAGTGCTGGGCGTGCATTCCGGCCCCGGAACGGTAGGGTTCGCGGTTCTACCTGCGGAGTAGACACAAATACTGCGGGGGAAGCTTCTAGCTTCCCCCGCAGCCTTTATGGATAAGGGTATCGGCATAACTTGTTTATCACTGCTTCAAAAGCTCGGCGGCAACCCAGTTGATGTACTCCTCAACCGCTGTATAGCCGCTGGGCATAATCTGGTTGTGGTTGCCGTTTATGACTCCATGTTCCGCCTCCCACCAGTCGGGGATGCCGTTGTTGTTGGCATCCTTCCAGTTGGGATCGACCACTGTGCCTGTAGTGGGCGGCTGCGTCTGCGGCCAGGAGTTGACCACTTCTGTCTGCCGGTCGATGATTTTCCCTGACCCTTTTTGTACACTGTCAACCACACGGGCATCGATAAAATCCCTGGGAAATGCGCCGGCATCGGCCAAAACCAGGGTGTAAGCCTCGTGGGCCGTGTGGGTTTCGACATAAGCGGCGGGGATCTCCATGTCGTGCTTGACATAAGTGGACTTCTTCGGGCCGTCGCCGCTGACCAAAGACCATTGGTTCGACGGCACACTTCCGTTCATGGCGTTCCCTTCCCAGTACGCCTGGGCATAGGGGGCATTGTCCTTGAATGCCACGCTCGAACTGGACGAGTTTGGTCCCCGCTTATAGTAATTGCCGACAAAGTTGTACTTGGTGATTGTATCACTGTCCTCATTATTGCCGGCACTCCCACCGCCCCAGTTGTAGACCACATTATTGCGGAAATCCACTAACAGTCCGGTTGGATCCTGTTTGTAACTGGTGTAATTGCCCGGACGGGGATTGCGGCCCCGATTGTGAGCGTACAGATTATGGTGAATGGTGACACGGTCGCCATAGGCGCCGCGGATCAGTGACCCGTACCCATGATCGCCTTTTGAGTGCAGGGACCTGTTCAATGCCTCGCTGACTATACTCCACTGCACAGTGACCAGATCACTGTCCACAATCGAGAGGGTCTCGTCGATTCCCCAGCTGGCCGTCACATGATCAAGTATGACATTTTTCGCGTTGCGGATCAAGACTGCGTCGGCGCTGTCCGCTTTTTCTTTGGGGATCTTGGCATCACCCATGCGGATCCGTATATGGCGGACAATGACATTTTCAGCCCGGATCTCGAAGGGAAAGTTGGTCAAGGTGATCCCCTGCGGCGATGTCTGGCCGGCAATGGTGATGTTTCCGTTCCTTATCTGCAGCGTGGACTTAAGCTCGATAACCCCCGACACTCTAAACACAACAATCCTTGGCCCGCTGGCTTCGATCGCCGCCCGGAGGCTGCCGGGGCCGCTGTCGTTCAGATTGGTGACTATGTACACCTTGCCGCCTCTGCCTCCAGACGCTTCCGCGCCGAAACCTTCCGCTTCCGGGAAGGCCAGGACTTTGCCGGGCGGAGGAGGCGGGCCGGGATCTTGGCTGTCACCGCCGCTGTCGTTCCCTGGAGGATTGTTCGCCGGCGGATCTGCTGTCTCCCGCCAAGGCCACATGAGGCATCCTGATAATAACAATGCTAAAACCAGAAGTGGAACCAAGTACTTCGTCTTTTTCATTAACCAACTCTCCCGCTGCTGTGCTGATGTATTTGTTATTCATATTATTCGTCAATACGGCGCCGATGACCTTCGTCCTCGTTGTTACTGCGCCAGTTCGACATAGAGTGCGATGGCGTCGAGCATGCCCCCGACAAAGGATATATCGGGCAGCAGCTCGTCCTTCAGTCCGTTTTTCTTTTCATCAAACCATCCCTTTACTTGAGCGGTGATCCACTCTTTGGCTTCCGCCTCGGCGATCTCTCCTAGTGATGCACCGGCGTAAGCCACGGCCTTGCTCTCGACCTTCTCCATGATCGCCTTCGCTTTGCTCGGATTCCACTTGGCAACGTCTTCCAGGCCTTTTTTGACAGCTTCAGCTATGGCCGTTACTTCCTCGGCCGCCGCCTTCAGGATTTCGCCGTAATCGTCGTAAACCAACGCGTAACTGGCGACACCCCAGATCATAGATTCCATGCCCACGACAGCACCGGCGACGTATTTGCCCATCTCCTTGGTGAAATTCTTAATGGCCGATTCCAGCATCGCCCCGCGCTCGCCGCTGGCCAGCACACCGATGGCGAAGAAGGTTTCGGTATCGATTTCCAGCCAGGCGGCTTCCGGGATCCCGTCTCGCATGAACGTGGCCAAGGGGAAGAACACGACTTTGTTATGAAGCTGCTCGATATGTTTTTGGATCGATTGGCTGAAGCCCGCTTCCTGCAGAATCTCCAGCGCCAGCCCTTTGTTGCCTTCATGAATCCAAAGCACCGGCACATCCTCGGGCAGGTCTTGGAACATCTCAAAAGCGCCGATGCCGTCCAGGGCTTCCGCCTCCAAAGCCGTCGCCGCCAGGCCGGATCCAAGGTTGAAGGCATGGATCGCCTCAAGTTCTCCGCTGTGGACGTCATTCGCCGCCCGGACAAGATCGATGCTGGTCCTGAGGGTTTGCCGGGCAGCATCCTTGGCCACAGCGGTTCCTGGTTGATGTTGTCAATGATGTATCGTGGTGTTTTGAAAGATTCGATATAGTAGTTTTGGAACCTGCGGGAATAGGAACCGTATTCATGCTGTATCGAGGCGGCAAGCGAAAAAACTCCATCTTGGACATCCACGATCAAACTGCGGAAATGCGACCCGTTCGATTTGGTGACAAAACCGATGTCCCGGCCCGGTTCTGG
>FIZJ01000031.1:2445-3526 GCA_900019385.1 uncultured Clostridia bacterium | reverse complement strand
GTGATGACTGAGAACCGGAGCCGGGTGCTGTACAGCGATTTGGAAATTGACTCGCCGTACAACACTTACCGCTACGACGGGCTGCCGCCGGGGCCGATTGCCAGCCCGGGGCTGAAGTCGATTATGGCGGTGTTGGAACCGGCGGATGTGGATTATCTTTACTTTGTTGCCAAGAACGACGGGACACATGTTTTCAGCAGGACGTTTGAAGAGCATGTGGCGGCGCGCAGGGCGTTGGGGTACTAACATCCGAAATGACTGCTTTGGGAGTTGAGGGCATGAAAGTCAAGATTCCTGAACTTTTGGCGCCTGCGGGAAACATGGAAAAAGCGGTGACGGCCATCGCCTATGGCGCGGACGCGGTTTACCTGTCGGGTGAGCTGTACGGGATGCGGGCCCAAGCCGGGAATTTCAGCAATGACGAGTTGGCTGCAGTTGTGCGTTATGCTCACGAGCGGGGCGTGAAAGTATATGTGACGGTGAATATCATTCCCCACAACCAGCACCTGGAGGAGCTGCCGGAGTATGTCACTTTTTTAAGGGACATCGGAGTTGACGCGATCATCGTCAGCGATGTGGGAGTAATCAGCATCGCCCGGCGTTACGCGCCTGATCTGCCGCTGCATCTGAGCACGCAGGCCAACACCGTCAACTGGGAGGCGGCCCGGTTCTGGAGCGACTTTGGCATTACCAGGATTGTGCTGGCGCGGGAATGCACCCGTGAGGAGATCCTGACGATCCGCTCCAAAGTCGATTGTGAGCTGGAGCTTTTTGTTCACGGCGCCATGTGTGTGGCTTATTCGGGGCGGTGTTTGCTGAGCGCAGTCATGACGGGCAGGGAAGCGAACCTGGGTGAGTGCACCCAAAGCTGCCGCTGGAAGTATTCGGTGATGGAGAGCAAGCGGCCGGGCGAGTACTTTCCGGTTGAGGAGACGGGGGAAGGGACTTATATCTTCAATTCCAAAGATTTGTGTTTGCTGGAGTATCTCCCGGAAGTGATCGCGACTGGAGTGGACAGCCTGAAGATCGAAGGGCGGATGAAAAGCGCCTACTATGTGGGGACGGTGGTCCGAGCGTACCG
>FIZJ01000031.1:0-2429 GCA_900019385.1 uncultured Clostridia bacterium | reverse complement strand
AGTTCGGCGTATCTGCAAACCCATGATTTTGTCGGGACTGTGGAGGCCTATGACGAAAAGAGCGGCGAGGCTGTGGTCGGTGTGCGCAACTTCTTCCCCGCCGGGTCAAAGGTGGAGATTATTCAGCCTCGGGATGAGCTGGTAGAGGTTGATGTGAATACAATTGTGAACGCTGAGGATGGAGCGGCGCTAGAGGCGGCCCATGCCAATTACCGGGTCCGGATCAAAACACCTCCGGTGAGGCCCATGTCGATGCTGCGAATTCCCAAGGCCGATCTGGATCGAGCAGTACTGCACCGCCAAGGGTGACAGGGGACGGTGACCTGTCACCTTTTTTGCGTCTTTGGCTGCCGCCTGCACCACCATATTACCCCTTTCATCCAGCGGGAACGCACTCAGATCATGATTCAGCTCTCAAAAGTAGGTGAGCAGTGATGGATCAGACGAAGCTTGAAAAAAGTTTTCTTTCACTGGATCGCGCGTTTTTTGTCGACGACGAAATGAAACAATACGCCTGTCTGGATTTCCCCTTGCCGATTGGCTTTGGGCAGACGATCTCACAGCCCAGTCTTGTTCGGGAAATGACCAGGCTCCTGGCTCCGGAAGAGGACAGCAAGGTGCTGGAGATCGGCACTGGCTCAGGTTTTCAGACCGCTCTTCTTGCCATGCTAGCAGCCGAAGTCTACACCGTGGAAAGAATCGAGCGGCTGATGGAGAAGGCCAAACAGAGACTTAAAGCGCTGACCCTTACGAATATCTGCTATAAAGTCGGGGACGGGAGCAAGGGATGGCCGGAGCACGCCCCCTATGACAGAATCATGGTGACTGCGGCGGCGAGTGTTCTGCCGGATGAGCTGGTCGATCAGCTGGCGGTTGGCGGCAGGATGGTCATCCCGGTTGGCCCGCCGGATTTGCAGGAGTTGAAGCTTGTCACCAAGAAAAACAACGGCGAAGTGCATGTTGAAACAGTGGACATTGTTAAATTTGTTGAACTGAAGGGGAAGTATGGGTGGACAGAGGCGCAGCCATGACAGCAGCTTGGAGTGGGAAACATATTGACGCGCCAATCTCATGAACAGGAATGCGGCTATGAAACAGCAAAAAGAGCAAACAGTGAAACAAGGCGAAACCTACCGGATCGAGATCATCGACCTGGCACATGACGGCGAAGGTGTGGGCAGGGTTGATGGTTTTACCGTTTTTGTGCCCGAGGCCTTGCCTGGAGATGTGGTAGCAGCCAGGGTGATCTCTGTGAAGAAGACCTATGCCCGGGCTTTGATCGAAAAGATCTTGGTCAGATCAGGCCAGCGCATCATCCCTGCCTGCCCCAAGGCGGAATGGTGCGGAGGCTGTCAGCTGGCTCATATGGATTACTCGCATCAGTTGGCTTGGAAAGAGAAGCATGTGCGGGAAGCGCTGGCACGCCTCGGCAAGATTGAGGCCAAAGTGCTGCCGATTATTGGCATGGAAAACCCCGATGCGTACCGCAACAAAGCCCAATTTCCTGTAGGCGTGGCGGCGGGGAACCTGGCGATGGGTTTCTATCAGAAACGATCCCACCAGATCGTGGATACGGATTACTGCCGCATCCAGCATCCATTGATCAACAAAGGCATGCGGACAGTCAAACAGGCATTGATGGATCTGGGCATTGAACCTTACAATGAAACCGCTCACACCGGCACCGTCCGGCATGCAGTGTTTCGGGCAAGCTTCAGCAACAACACTTTGATGATTATCTTCGTCACCTGCGCTGATGATCTGCCGCAGCAGGATCAATTGATCGCCCGCTTGAGGAGTGAACTTTCCGAGCTTGCCAGTGTGTATCAGAACGTCAATCCCAAGGTTACCAATGTGATCTTCGGCCCCAAGAGCAAACTGCTTTGGGGTGAACCGTACATCGTGGATCAAATCGGGGAACTCAAGTTCGCCATTTCACCCCGGTCGTTCTTTCAAGTCAATCCGGTTCAAACCAAAATCTTGTACGATCTAGTCAAGAACGCCGCAGCCTTGACTGGCCGCGAAACGGTGTGGGACCTCTACTGCGGGATCGGCACGATAGGCCTGTACTTGGCCGCTGACGCCGCTCGAGTTGTCGGCGTCGAGTCAGTTGACGAGGCTGTGGCCGATGCCCACTGCAATGCTGAATTGAACGGTATTGATCATGCCCGCTTTTACGTGGGCAAGGCAGAGGAACTGGCGTCCTGGCTTTTGCAGGAGGGGCTGCACCCGGATGTCGTTGTTGTCGATCCGCCGCGTAAAGGCTGTGATCCAGGCTTGCTCGCTACCATCAAAACGGTTGAGGTGCCAAGACTTATCTATGTCTCATGCAACCCCGCCACCTTGGCCCGGGATTTGGCGATTCTCACCGAGTACGGCTATCAAGTGGAGTATGTGCAGCCGGTGGATATGTTCCCCGATACGGCGCA
>FIZJ01000030.1 GCA_900019385.1 uncultured Clostridia bacterium | reverse complement strand
CGTCGCAACAGTTTGAAATAGAAAGAACTTAACCGATTAAGAAAGAAGTCCAAAAGAAAGCGGGATTTGTCCCGCGGTTGGTCTTGGTGTTGATACTTAACCGATTAAGTACAGAATAGCAAAGACACCGTCTGGTGTCAATACCTGTCTCGAGTATTGTGCAATTCGCGTAGAGCTGGCGGATCGCGACTACGTCTTCCGGATAATGGTAGGACTTATGCTTGTGATGATATGCTCAACTCGTATGCGGTATCTAGCACAAGATACGATTTTTTCTCTTCGTTTGCATCTGACCATATACGTACGTCAGACCTTATGTATATGGAGCCACATGTATACCGAGCCATCTAGACTCCATCGCTGCTGACCGCTATCTTTCGAGACTATGCGAATAGCCATGTCGTGCGACGGTTCTTGTGGACATCTTTGCATCCTGGCGACTAACGGCCTGCCTTCAAGAAAAGCCTTGTGGATTAATGGCATCCACTTCATTGATCGTATTGACTGAAGACGGCTCTCTTCACAGGCTCCACACTGCACGTACTGAGCAGTCTTAACTGAGCAATGTCAACAGACGAGACGGGTTGCGTTCGTGGATGTGTCTTGTTGTACCGATCAATGTCTTGGTTTACATATTCTTGCGTCGCGTGTTCACTAGCGGATGGCTGCTATCCTTACAGCGATTTGGTCGATGAGTCGTGGTATCAGAGTAGAGTGATCGATACGTCACCTGAGATCTCCACTCCTTACACAGTGCTCGATACCATCCGAAACCCCGGTTCAACGCCGATGACTGGTGTGGAGTACTCCTACACAGACGTATCCGGTCAAGGAATCGTCTCGGGGCTTACTTGGAGACTGATCCAGCTAGGTTACAAAGAGTATACGGAGAGACAGACTACGGCAACGTGTCGATTTACCATTGCGCCGAAATCTAAAGTCTCGATCGCGAAGGCATTCAAGTACCGGGATCAGAAGATTGAGTTTGAGTGGCAAATAGTGATGTACTGCCTATTACACAAGCAGCTTTGGACAATACCTACAGGGACAAGTACAGCAACAGAGCGAAACTCGTGGACAGCCATATCGCTCACTGAGGAGCCTCTCTGACAAGTGGACATTTAGGGATTTGTCCACCTGCGACTCTATGGTGACGATGAGGAGGGATTACAGAGATGAAACTAAGTGTCAAGAATTCGACTAGGCTGTTCTTGTTTGTGGCCTTGATCTTCGTGGTTGTAGGAAGCACTTCTGCAAAGGTAGCAGCGTGCAGACTTACGGAGCGCGAATGGTTCATAGACGACGCCCGCGTGGTTGATTCTGAAGTGAGTATGACTGGACCCTATAATGTAGGCGAGTGTAACAACAATACCTCGAACCCGTGTGTCTATACGTTTTCATACACTAAGAAAAGCGGGTCAGGTTGGAAGGTTGGAGCAGATTCACCGTGGCTAAAAGTGTTTGGTGGTACCTATAGGGAAGAGATTACCACAGTTACGATTCCGTACACAGTGCCAGCGGGTACCTTGGCGATCTTCTGGGTGACTTACGAAGAGCGATGGGATCTTTACAGGGGAGATCTCATTCAGAAGGCTTGGTGCACTGAGTGTAAGGAATACCACCTCTATCGTGAGGGCACTTCTGATGAGAAGTACTGGAGCCTACGGACAGAATACGATGTCGATCACCGGGTAGCCTGGTTGTAAGTATTGCTTTGTGACACCAGGAATGCGATGGCGAGCACTCAGCGGTGAAGCTCATCGGCGAACCGCTGGGTGCCTCGTCTGTCGCTCGAGAGGGGGAGAAGACCAGTGAGAAAATCTCGTATTATCGGATTTGTGGTAGTACTTGTCCTTTTGCTGACATGTCCGATACACGAACCCTCGTCATTGGCTTCTAAGACTCTTGGTGAATGGATTGAGGATACGCTGCAGCAACATGTTTCCAATTCAGCTTATCGCCGTAGACTGGAGAATCTGACAATAGCTATGGTTGAGTTATCAATGGCTTCGTATTATTACTCACCAGTAGATTGGTCCATGACATTGGATTCTAGGACCAAAGAGGTGGAAGTACTTGGATCGTTGTCTCTATACGACGCAGGACGAAATGCTTGTATGAGGCAAGTCCAGTCTCTGGAGGTAGAACGAGCTGTTGCTGAACTTGAGTCGATAGCGAAATCGGTTATTCTTGAAATCATAGATACTAGGCTGCTGCTCCAACGAAATCAGCGGAAGAGTGAGTGCATTCGAAGAGGTATGACCGCGTTGAGAGACACATATGGGGAGAAGAGGCTCCTGATGGAGCTACAACTTCAGTTGGACTTGATTGCATATGAATCGAGATCGTTGCGCTATCAGCTCTCGAAGAGCACAGATGATCTTCAGGACCAGTCCGATATTACCTCGCTTGTCTGGCCAGAATTGGAGCTAGATCGCGAGGCTGCAGTTGAGCTCATTAGGATGAATCCGACAATCTGCGCTGCCTATCGGATGTATGACATAGACTGCAGAATGCAGGATCTATTGAGCTCAGTTCCTGACACGGTGAAAATAACCGCGCAGCTTAGCGCAAGAGCAAAACCCGATCAACCCCTACAGACTAGATTCGCTGTCTTGGCTACGATTCCCCTTGGCGATTCGAAATGGACTATGGGAACTTGCAGCGTCGAGACCGATGGCAATGAGCATTCGACCTACGCAAGGTTGAGCAAACGAAGATCTCTGCTGTACGATTTCTTCGAGGGGACTGATTGGACTCGCGAATCAGCGACCACGGCACTGAGTGATTACATATTTACCCTTGAGCAATCGTTTGACATGCTTCACCTGAGCGAGATGCAGCTTTGGTTGATCCGGGGCAGAATGCCTGACCTTTCCATAGCCGACAGTCTTGGCGAGTATGATAGGACATCTCTAGTCTCGGATTGGATTAGTGCCGCTCTGGCGGAGGCTGAGGCCGAGTATCGCTATGCTTCTTCGTTGTTCAAGATCCTGCTGCTCACCGGCACCTTCGACCAGGCTTTTCAGAGAGCGATAGGAGGAATCATTGGTTTGCCATGATAGGACAGATGGACAGGTCAAAAACCCTCCTTCGCCAGACAGATAAAGGATTTGAAGGATACCGGGTGAATATTATGGTAGAATATAGATGGGTTGCCTGCGAGACGTGCGGTCGAATGAAATCAAGGAGGGGTGTCCGTGGTCAGATTGCTGTGCGCAGTGCTGATGGTAGTCCTGGTTTGTGCGTTTGTTGGAGCTACCGGGCTCGCATGCTCGGTCGAAGAGGGATGCTTGGAGTTCTCTGACCTGCTTGATGATCGCAGCTACGAGATAGAGGTTGTAGATGCAGGCGTTGTCGTATCCACTCCCTATTTGTCTTTGGAAGCACATGATAACCGCACAAGTTATCCGAATCACCAGTCTGATCTTACGTACTCCGGTCTATTTGGTTGGGGAATCACCAAGGGCTCAAAGTGGTGGCAGATTTCTTTGGGTGTCAAGGAGTTCGAGGTGGAGGAAGTAGAGATGCGCTATGGATACATAGCTCCTCCCCATAGCCGTGTGATTCTCTCAGCCGCCAGGAATCTACTAGAACGAGCGGTCAATATAAAGATCTATCAGCTCTACCGCTGCAATGAGCATAGACAGCTCTGGAAGCATTACTGCTATGAAGGGCTTGCATTTGATAGCACGTTGTGGACAGACATCTCGATAGAAATAGAGCCTCTCGGCACAGAGGATCGATGAAGTGCGGTCTCTTGACATTGGCTAGAAAGGAGTGACGCAGTTGACTACTTGTCTAAGAGCTTGGCCTCTTGTTAGCAAGTGCCTGATGTGCATGGTGGTTGTCGTGGTGTGTTTGGGTTTGTGCCTTCCACAAGTTGTGTGTCAAGCGGAATACATCGATGCCGATCCATGGTCGATAGTTGTAGAGGGACTGGGAACGCCGGGTAGCTTCGCAGTCTTGGAGATGCTGAGCGTCAATTTCTATCAGCCACAGACGATGGAGCGCGAGGAAATGCCCGAGTGGCTCATCAAACTGATATGTGACGCGTCGCAGATTGGATGCCTTCCTCTGATAGGTGAGTGGCTTGTGGAGTTGCCCGACCTCAGGGAGACGTTGATGGAATCTCCAGCCTATCTCAATGAGATTGAGCAGTACAGCCTGCGGACGCTTATGAGGGTTGACCAACAACACTCTACATATATCCCCATAGGCACACCTATGGGCAATTACTACGCGTTCTACGATGGATCTGAGTGCACAGCGGTTTGCTGGGACCTGTTGCATGCCCGAAGGCAACCGTGGGCGACAGAGTGCAGGGCAGTTAGAGCTGCCGGATCCATCCTTGGTGCGATCATGCTTTGCTCCGATAACCTCGAGATGGGTATTCCGATGGTCCTCTTTATCGACGGTGCAGGCCATATCTTCATACTTGCTCGGACCGAGGATATCGAGGGTTTGCAAGGAATCAACTGGCTGGACGTTGAGTCCGATGTAGACAGCCGTGCGATCATCGGTGTTGGACGAATGGCTATTGGTGTTGTCAGCGAGACGGGGATGTCTCTGCTACATCCAGATATCTTGATTCCATAGGACCTAACGTAGAACTAGAGAGTACATAAGGGTCCTGAGCGGCCCCTTTACTACTCATCAAGCACCCTGACCAAAGGCCCGTCTTCACCTAGTGCTTTGTGGACTACTGGCATCCACTTGCTGATCGGTATTGATTGAGGGCATTTCTCTTCGCAGGCTTCACACTGCACGCACTGAGCAGCCCTGATGTCCGGACGAGACGGGTTGCGTTCGTGGCTGCGCTTCCATTCTCCATACTGCCACTTGGCAGACCCGATGTCGTTGTACATCAATGCTTGGTTGTATATTGAGAAGTTGCGGGGTATATCCACACCTTGTGGGCATGGTACACAGTATCGGCAGCGCGTGCATGGTACTGGAGCTAGGTCGTTGTAGGCCTGACGCACTTTTTCAAACAACGCTAGTTCGTCCTCGCTTAATGATCCGACCTCGGACGCAGAGGCAAACGCAACGTTTTGCTTGACCTGCTCCAGGGTGCTCATCCCACTGAGTACTACGGATATCTCAGGCTGATTCCAGAGCCAGTTGAGAGCCCAACCTACAGGCGAGAGTTTGCGCTCTGCGGTGTCCCATATAGCTTGAACAGAGTCGGGGGCTTTTGCCAACTTGCCGCCCAGTAGCGGCTCCATTACCGCGATTGCCATCCCCCTAGATGCAGCATACTTGACACCCTTGACCCCGGCCTGGTTGTTGACATCCATGTAGTTGTACTGGACCAGGCACATTTTCCAATCGTATTCATTGACTATCTGCTCGAACTCCTCGTACTCACCGTGGAAAGAGAATCCCAAGTGGCGAAAACGTCCACTGGCAATTGCCTTTTCCGCCCACTCGCGGACGCCGAGGTCCCTCAGTTTGATCCATGACTTTTTGTTTATGGAGTGGAGCAGGTAGAAATCTAGATAGTCGACCTGGAGACGCTCGAGCTGTTCGTTGAGGTACTTGTCGAAGTCGCTTGGCTCATTGACCAGCCAGCTCGGGAGCTTAGTCACCAGCGTAATCTTGTCGCGGCAACCGCAGTCCTTAATGAAACGACCCAGGAACGACTCGCTCTTGCCACCGTGGTAGTTGTAAGCAGTGTCGAAGTAGTTGACCCCGTGGTCAAGAGCATAGCGGAGCATCTCGGTAGCCTCAACCTCGTCTATCTCACCGTCCTTGGTCGGGAAACGCATTGCACCAAACCCCAGAGCAGATACCTGAAAGCCCAATTGTCCGAAAGGTCTGTACTTCATTTTTCCCTCCTACATCACTGTGCGGCGGTCAAGGAGCCGTGTGGTGCGAATCGCCATACATGATTATATACGATTCTACATTTCGTCAGTATGTGGGTCTGTCCTTCCTATATCTTGGGTCAATGTTGAGTTGGTCGGTACCTATGTTGACCTCATGATTACCTTTGCAGTAAGCTTATGAAAACAGACAGCACATAGGACAGGCACTATCAGTGTGGTAAGGGTTCTCCAGAGACCTGATCTAGTGACCTGTAGTGCGTGCGGGGCGAGGTGTTAGTTATGTCACAAGACCAACAACCACGATTTGTGCCAAATGAGGGTGCGGAGAGTGCAATACCGCGGACTGAACAGCTGGAAACCCAAAGGCATATATGGAATCTCGCCATGAAGCCGAGAAATATCGCACACCGAGGATTTTCGGCCGTGGCTCCCGAGAATACTCTGGTGGCATATCGCAAGGCGGCTCAGGCTGGTTTTTGGGGAGCTGAGACTGACATTCAGTTGACGAAAGACGGTCACTGGATTTGTATGCACGATGACACTGTGGATCGCACAACGAATGGGACTGGTAGAGTCGACCAGATGACGTTGGAGGAGATCAAGAAGCTGGATGCTGGAAGCTGGAGAGGCCCACAGTTTGCAGGCGAACGGGTTCCCACATTTGAGGAATATCTGCTCGCGTGTTATGCTGGCGGACTGGTCCCTTATATCGAAATCAAGGGTGGTTACCCAGCAGAAGATCTTGAGAGAGCGGTATCTGCCGTGTATCGCCTGGGCATGGAGTGGCAATCTGTCTTTATCTCTTTCAGCCTTGACGCACTTCGGCTGGTACGGAACATGTCGAGCGAACTCGTTTTGGGATTGTTGCGCACAGGGTTCTCCGAAGAGGCCCTGCAAGATGTGATGTCGTTGGGTAATGCGTTTTTGGACATGGGCGGCATTCCTACCGAGGAAAACATGGAGCTTGCAAGGCAGCTCGGAGTAGCCATCGAAGTATGGACTATAAACGACGTAGCCGCAGCGTGGACGGCCTTGTCCAGAGGTGTGACCGGCATTACAACAGACGCTATAGCCAACCTGAAGAGCCTGCTATAGAGATAATGAACTCCACACGCCCCTTCTACGTCTAACCATGTGAAAACGGCTAACGAGAAGGGAGTGTGTTTTTGTGTGAGACGGGTCACCAGGGTAAGCGTCTTGCTGGCACTATCTCTACTGATCACCGGCGGCGCATTGGTCTCCGCGGCCGGGTTTGTGGACCGAGGCCAGATTGGCTCTAGTGGTTTAGGAGTATTCAGAAGAGGCATAGACCGCCTAGATCTGGCAATCGAGCAACAACAGGAGTTGCTCAGGATTAGGAGAGAGCATGCTCCGCAGATCCTAGATCTCAAACTTGAGTTTCAACAAAAGATGCTTGAGCTTCGACAGCTCTGGAATGCCGACGAGCTCGACGAAGAAGCCATCGCACAGAAGGCTGGTGAGGTAGCGGCGCTAAGGGTCAGGCTGAGAAAGGCGGAGCAGGTCTTCGCCGAAGAGGAGAGGCAGGTGCTGACTCCTGAGCAACTCGAGAAGCTCGAACAGTCAACCAAGCAGCCGATGAGGCGTCTGATTCGCCGATTTGGCCCGGGAGAGCCTGTAGAAGAGAGGATGCGGAGAAACAGTGGCTCCGTACGGCCGTACATCACATTCCGGGGCATTGGCCGAGGCATACGTATTCCGGATTTTCCTAACCCGATCGATCTTGTGAACGAGCTTTATGACAAGTTGGGGATCAGCTTCGACGACAAGAATGAGGGTCGTCTATGGCGTGGGTTTCGCTATGAGCTC
>FIZJ01000029.1 GCA_900019385.1 uncultured Clostridia bacterium | reverse complement strand
GACAACCTCGCTGTTGTGCCAGCTGTTCACTGTGTATGCCTGGCGGCCTTCTGGATCTTGATTGATGGCGATCAGTTCCTTGTTTTTCAAAATCGATTTGGTAGCCTCATTCATATTGCGGACATCGCAGCCGATCATCAGCGGTGAATTCATAAAACACCACACCGAAAAATGGGTTTTGTATTCTTCGTCAGTGCATCCACCTAAGGCCACATTACCTTTGTTGTACATACCAACGACCAGCATATCAATGTCATTGTAGCAGTAAGGGCCGCTGTAGCATTCCCGTCCAAGCTGGCTAAGGGCGATCTTCTTTATGGATTCCCAGTTGTCCTGAATATCGCCGGTGGATCTCCACATGTGAGCGCCTGCTGAACGCATCCACGTATGCGACTCGTCATAACCCCAGTTACAGGCGCTGAAGAGTATATCCCGGCCGCAGTTCCTCAGTGCCATGGCCATACGGCGGTATAATAGTCTGCCGTCTATGTCCTTCGGTTTATAGCAGTAGTCGTATTTGAGAAAATCGACTCCCCATTCGGCAAAGGTCTTCGCGTCGACGAACTCGTGGTCCAGGCTTCCCGGGAAACGCTGACAGGTCAGGCTGCCGGCGCAGGAATAGATGCCGAATTTCAGCCCTTTGCTGTGGATGTAGTCACTCAAGGCTTTCATACCGCTTGGGAATTTCTCCGGATCGGGTACCAGCCTGCCCTGCGCGTCGCGCTTGCGCATACTCCAGCAGTCGTCAATGACGACATACTCATACCCCAAGTCCTTCAGCCCTTCGGCGACCATCGCGTCGGCGATTTCCTTGATCAGTGTCTCGTTGATATCATAGCCAAAGGTGTTCCAGGAGTTCCATCCCATCGGTGGTGTCTTTGCAATCAATTAATATGCTCCTTTCTGAATATCGCTGATTATTGACCCACTCTCGTTCAATCGGCCATGGGCTTCTCTGCGATAGGATCCTTGCCATGGCAGTCACGTCAATTATAGCCGAGATATATTTTCCTGTAAGTATAAAAACGGGCAGATTAAGTGGAATTTATAAACATAATGTAAAACCGATGTTGAAAAAGAGCGAAAAATGCGGCTCAATAACAGGATTATTACACGCAAGAGTCGAATGTAGCTGCAATGCGATTGCTTGATATAATCCACCAGATCTGTGGTTTTGTATACTTACAGGGCTTAAGTCAAGTAGATATACTGATTGTAAACAAGCGTTAACAAGTTGTTGCAAAATTGTGATGATCGCAGATTGCGGCTCTCTCAAGTTGGGCAGGGGGATAAAACCTATAAACGCGAGGTGTTCAGGGCATGCGGTTGGGTATGATTGGGCAGGTAAGTGAGGGCAGTTTTCATGTCGCGAAGGAAAAGGAGCTGGATTTTCTCGAGTTCTGTATCAATGTTGGCTATGATGTTGATTCGTTTTTAAGATCGGTGCCGGAAATCAAACAGTGGCAAAAGAAGTATGGAGTGTCTGTTCAATCCATAGGCCGTTGGGGAGCTGACAAACACACAGCTCAAGGATCAATCATTCCAGAAGAGCTGACAATCAACCAGGACCTGATTGCCGCCGCCGCTGAGCTGGGCTGCCCCAATTATGTGTGCGGGGTCAATTATGTCGATTCGCTGTCGTTATACACAAATGCCGGATTGGCCATCGACTATCTTGCCAAGCTGTTGGACACGGCTGAGAAGCATGGGGTGAAACTTGCCGTTTACAACTGCCGTTGGGGCAACTGGGTGGCGGAACCCCAGTCATGGGAACTGGTCTTGGGGCACCTTCCCGAAGTGGGCATCAAGTACGACCCTTCCCATTGTGTCTATGACGGCGGCGATTACCTGCAGGAGACGCGGGACTGGGGAAAACGGTTCTATCACATCCATCTCAAAGGTTCGCTGCAGATCGATGGGCAGCGCTATGATGATCCGCCGGCTGGTATGGATCAGACTAATTGGGGAGCGTTCATGGCTGTTTTGTACGCGCAAGGGTACAGCGGCGGGTTAAGCATTGAACCGCACTCGCCCACTTGGGAAGGTGAGCTGCTCGAACGCGGTCTTGATTACACCGTCAAGTATTTCAAGCGACTACTATTCAGGTAAGGGGGCTGTAAAATGGATAGATTGAGAGTTGGGATCATCGGCTGCGGCGGTATTGCCAATGGTAAGCATTTGCCGGCGGTGGCCAAAATCCCAGAGGCGGAAATGGTGGCTTTTTGCGACATTATTCTCAGCAGGGCGGAAGCAGCCAAAACCAAATATGGGACTAAGGATGCCAAGGTGTATCGCGACTATGAGGAACTGCTGGCTGATCCAAGCATTGATGTGGTTCATGTCCTGACTCCGAACAAATGGCATGCGCCGATGACGATCGCTGCCCTGCAGGCCGGCAAGCATGTGATGTGCGAGAAACCGATGGCCAAAACTGCCGTCGAAGCCCGGGCCATGGTGGAAGCAGCCAAAGCGACAGGGAAACTGCTGACGATTGGTTATCAGAACCGTTACCGTTCGGATGTGCAGTATCTGCATAATGTGTGCCGGGCAGGGGAGTTGGGCGAGATCTATTTCGCCAAAGCCCATGCGCTGAGAAGAAACGCAGTGCCTACCTGGGGCGTTTTTCTTGATGCAGAGGCGCAAGGCGGCGGCCCCCTGATTGATATCGGCACCCATGCCCTTGACCTAACTTTATGGCTGATGGACAACTATGAACCAAAATACGTTGTGGGCACTGTCTACCGCAAACTGGCGGAAAACCGCGACAAGGCTCTGGCGAACTCCTTCGGCCCCTGGGATCCCAAGGAGTATACAGTGGAGGATTCCGCGTTCGGATTTGTGGTCATGAAGAACGGGGCTACTGTTTTCCTGGAATCCAGCTGGGCTCTGAACACGCTGGAGATCGGAGAGGCTCAGACCACACTGTGCGGCACCTTGGGCGGGGCTGATATGAGAAACGGCTTGCGGATCAACGGCCAGAAATACGGGAAGCATTTCATAGAAACGCCGCAGCTGGGAGCCGGCGGTGTTGATTTCTATCAAGGTGAGTCCATGGATCCAAATCAGATCGAGGCACGGGTGTTTTACGATGCCATCCTGGAAGGAAAGCCGTTGGTGGTGAAGCCTGAGGAAGCTTTGCTGGTCACGGAGATTCTTGAGGCCATCTATGAGTCGGGCCGGACTGGGAAACCAGTGTTCTTCGGTTGACAGCGTTTCGACAAATGCGAAGGGGGAGCACAGATGAAACTGGGTGTGTTCACAGTTCTTTTGGCAGACCGGCCATTGGCAGATGCCCTTGTGTACCTGAAAAGCCTGGGGGTTCAAGCAGTGGAACTGGGCTGCGGCGGTTATCCCGGGAAAGCCCACGCTGATCCCGGCCAGCTGCTGCAGAGCGAAACCAAATTCCAGACGTTTGTTGATCTGTTTAAAAAACACGATCTCATGATCAGTGCGTTAAGCTGTCACGGCAATCCGGTGCATCCCGACGCCGCCATCAGAAGAGCTTTCCATGAGGACTTCGAGCAGACAGTCCGGCTTGCTGAGAAGCTCGGCGTGAATGTGATCAACACTTTCTCAGGGTGCCCCGGTGGTTCACCTCAGGATGCGGCTCCGAACTGGGTCACATGCCCTTGGCCGCCGGATTTCCTTGATATCCTGGATTATCAATGGAACGAGGTATTGATTCCATATTGGGAAAAAGCCGTCAAATTCGCGAACGATCACGGAGTTAACCGGATTGCCCTGGAAATGCATCCGGGATTCTGCGTTTACAATCCCGAGACTTTGCTGAAGCTCCGGGATGCAGTGGGAGCTTCCATCGGCGCGAATTTCGATCCCAGCCACCTTGTCTGGCAGGGAATTGATCCGGTTACTGCGATCCGCACCCTTAAAGATGCGATTTTCCATTTCCATGCCAAAGACACGAAGATTGATCCCATCAATGCAGCGGTGAACGGTGTCCTCGACACCAAGCACTATGGTGATGAAATCAACCGGTCGTGGTTGTTCAGGACAGTGGGCTATGGAAACAGCTCTCAGTACTGGAAAGACATCGTCAGCAGCTTAAGGATGGTTGGCTATGACTATGTGTTGAGCATCGAGCATGAAGACTCGTTGATGAGTGTTGATGAAGGTTTGAGGAAAGCGGTCGCGTTTCTAAAGGATGTTCTAGTGTTTGAATCCACCGGCGAGATGTGGTGGGCTTAACCTTAAATGTTTACTGTCGGAGGTTTGACAATGAAACAGTATCGAGTAGGCATTATTGGCTGCGGCAGCATTTTCCCAATGCACAGTATATCAGTTGCCAGGCAGGTAAACGCCAAGCTTGTGGCGGTTTGCGACATCAAAGAAGAACGGGCCAAAGCCAGGGCCAGCGAGTACAACTGCGCCTATTATCTTGATTACCGGGAAATGATCGATCAGGCGGATTTGGATGTAGTCCACATTTGCACACCTCACTATTTGCATGCCCCAATGGCGGTTTATGCCGCCAACAAGGGCGTGCATGTCTTGACGGAAAAACCGATGTCCATTTCCTTGGCCGACGCTTGTGAGATGATCGGTGCGGCAGAGAAAAACGGTGTGGTCTTGGGCGTGATCTTTCAAAACCGTTACAACCCTGGTTCCAAGCTGGTGAAAGAAATGCTGGTATCAGGCCAGTTGGGCCGGATTATCTCAAGCAAACTGTCTGTTACATGGAAACGCACAGACGAGTACTATTCAAAAAGTGATTGGAAAGGAACATGGGACAAAGAGGGCGGTGGAGTCGATCTTGCCCGTTGGCTGGTTGACAGCGAGATTGAGTTTGTCGACGCCAGTATCAGCAACCGCACCCATTCTCTCATTGAGGTCGAGGATGCCGCAGAGGGTGTGATCAAGTACAAAAACGGGGTATTGACCTGCTTCTATGCGGTCAATTACTACGGGTACGATGCCCCTGTCGAAATCGAGCTGTCGAAATCGAGCTTCACTGCGAGCGCGGCATGGCCAAGATCTCCGCCGACACCGGCACGGTTATCCTCAATGATGGGCGTGAGTTTAAAGCGGCACCCGATCCCAAAGAGTTCATCGATTACGGAAACGTCAAGCATTACTGGGGAGTCAGCCATATCAAGCAGATCACCAATTTCTATCAGGCTTTGGCCCAGGGAATCGAACCTGAAATCACTGGTAAAGATGCCGTCAAGACGCAGGCACTGGTCTGCGCGATCTACGAATCAGGCAAGAAGAAGCAGAAAATCTACCTCTAAACCCTTCAAAAGCCGACTATGCCGGCAGTGAACACATCAAAGCATTTGGCCGCATTTCTCATACTCTCCGTCACACGTTTTTCCCAGCAGGTGTCGTTTGAAGATACGGTATTGCATTATTATTAGGTTAATTG